>NZ_VKJP01000626.1 GCF_007280575.1 Streptomyces benahoarensis | reverse complement strand
GTGGTGGGGTCGTCGGCGGGGGTGGTGACTCCGGCGGCGTGCAGGGCGGTGCGGACGCGGTCGGCGAGTTCGCCTGCGGCTTTGTTGGTGAAGGTGAGGCCGAGGACCTGTTCGGGGGCGACCTGGCCGGTGCCGACGAGCCAGACGACGCGGGCGGCCATGACGGTGGTCTTGCCGGATCCGGCTCCGGCCACGATGACCTGCGGGGCGGGCGGCGCGGTGATGCAGGCCGTCTGCTCCGGGGTGAAGGGGATGCCGAGGAGTTCTTTGAGCTGCTCGGGGTCGGTCAGTGGCGCGGACACATCGAAAACGGTAACGGGCGGGACTGACATTTCCCGTCCCGGCGGGCGTCGCGCAGGGCTCGATAGCGGCTCTCACCTGCGGATACGTCGATCCGGGGCGGGTGGGGTACCCGTAAGGCCCGGGTTCCGAGGGCGCCGGGCCCCGAAGTGCCGGACGTCGGGAGCCGCAGGTGCCGACACCGAACGCACCTGAACGCACCCGAGCGCCCCGGGCCGTCACTCGATGATCTGGCGCCCCTCCGGCTGCGCGCTACAGGAGGCGCGGAAGGCGCAGTGGGTGCAGTGGGTCCCGGTGGTCGGCGTGAACCGTTCGTCGAGAACGCGCCCCGCCGCTTCGGCGAGGAGGCCGCCGATCCAGGTGTCGTCCGGGGGTGGCTGGGTCTGGACGGCGGGCAGGGCGTCGCCGCCCTCCTTGCGGGGGGCGCCGAGGCGGAGGTGGACCAGCTGGGCACCGGCGGTGTCGGGGGTCCGCCCGTCGAAGGCGTCGTCGAGGGCGCCCTGACGGACGGCGAGCTGGTAGACGGCGAGCTGGGGGTGGTGTTCCACGTCGGGCCCGGTGGGCTTCTGCTTGCCGGTCTTGAAGTCGACGACGTAGGCGCGGCCCTGGTCGTCGCGCTGGACGCGGTCCATGGTGCCGCGGATGCGGATCTGGTGCGGCCCCGCGTCGAGGGTGACGTCGAAGTCGTGCTCGGAGGCGGCGGTGGTGCTGCCGCGGATGTCGCGTTCGTCGGTGTGCCAGCGCAGGAAGCGTTCCAGGGCGTCGCGGGCGTTCTCCTTCTCCTGGCGGGATTTCCAGGGGGCGTCGAAGGCGAGGGCGTCCCAGACGGAGTCGAGGCGTGCCATGAGGACGGCGAGGTCGGCGGGGGTGCGGCCGGAGGCGACCTCGTCGGCGAGGACGTGGACGACGTTGCCGAAGCCCTGGGCGGCGTTGGCGGGGGTCCTGGAGGACCTCGCAGACGGCGACGAGGTCGGCGATCTCGGGGAGGTGGAGGAGTCCGGAGAGGCCGACGACCTCGACGGGGAGGTCGCGGTCGACCAGTTCGCCCTGGATGCGGGCGAAGTCGGTGGCGGTGCGGCACAGGATGGCGATCTCGCCGGGTGGGGTGCCGGTGCGCACGAGGTGGGCGAGGTGGTCGGCGAGCCAGGTCAGCTCTTCGGCGTGGGTGGGCAGGAGGGCGCAGCGGACGGTGCCCTCGCTGTCTCTTATACACATCTCCGAGCCCACGAGACGCTCATGAATCTCGTATGCCGTCTTCGGCTTGAAAAAAAAAAAAAAAAAAACACACCCTCCATCCCCTTCGAC
>NZ_VKJP01000625.1 GCF_007280575.1 Streptomyces benahoarensis | reverse complement strand
GCCAACCACCAAAATCTCCACCTATTAAGTCGTCGGCAGCGTCAGATGTGTATTAGAGACAGGTTCCAGAGTGTGACGTCGATGGCACCGGCCGCCGCCGTCGCGGTGTCGATCCCAGCGGGGGCGGCGTACGCGGGCGGGGCGCTGCCGCTGTCGGTGCTGATCGCTCTGGTGGCCTGCCTGTTCACCGCCTCGTCCGTCGCGGAGCTGGCCCGGCAGCTGCCGTCGGCCGGTTCGGTGGCGACGTACAGCGCCCAGGGGCTGCACCCCGTCGTCGGCTTCCTGGTGGCCTGGACGTATCTGCTGGTCGAGGCGTTGGTACCGGCGTTGCTGCTGCTCCAGTTGGGGTTCACGGTCGCGGACACGCTGCACCAGGAGTGGCCCGGATATCCGGCGGACCTGTGGTGGCCGTGGGTGGTCGCCGGGGCGGTGGTGATCGTGGTGACGGGGTTCTACGGGATACGGGCGTCCGCGCGGTTCGGCACCGTCCTCGGCGTGTTCGAGGTGCTGGTCTTCGTGGTGCTCGCGGTGCTGCTGATCGCGGCCGCCGGGCGGCACAACACCCTGACGGTGTTCGGGACGTCGCACACCCCGCCGGACCACCCCGGGCTGTCCGGTGTCATCGCGGGCTCGGTCTACACCGTGCTGGCGTTCGCCGGGTTCGAGGCGGCGGCGCCGCTGGCGGAGGAGGCCCGCGATCCGCGCCGTACGCTGCGCCGCGCGGTCCTCGGGGCGGCGCTCTCCGTCGGGCTGCTGTTCGTCCTGACGACGTACGCGATCACGGTGTACGTGGGGCCGGACGCGTTCGCCTCCTTCGGGCCGTCCGGGGCGGCGTCCTGGGACGGGGTGGCCCGCGCGTCCTACGGGGCGTTCTGGGTGCTGATCTTCCTGGCGGTGGTCAACTCGACGGTCGCCAACGCCAATGCGGCCACCAACGCCTCGACCCGGACGGCCTTCGCGCTGGGCCGGGACGGGCTTTTCCCCCGGGCGTTCGCGCGGGTGCATCCGGTGCACCGCTCGCCCGTCGTGGGGCTGGCGGCGCAGTTCGTGATCGCGCTGGGCGCGGCGCTGCTCCTCGGCCGGGCGTACGGCCCAAGGACCGCGTTCCTGCTGCTGGCGACGGTGGTGGTGACCGCGATCATCGCGGTCTATCTGCTGACCAACGCCGCCTGCGCAGGGTACTTCCTGCGCCGTCGCCGCGCCGCGTTCCGCCCGGTGCGCCATCTGCTCCTCCCGCTGCTGGGCATCGCCGCGTTCACCCCGGCGCTGCTCACCGCCGCCGGGATCCCGGCGTTCCCGTTCGTCGAGAAACTGACCGCGCCGGTCTCGTACGCAGGTGCGGGGGTGGCCGGTTGGACGGCCGTCGGGCTGGTCGTGGTCACGGTGGTGTGGCGTCGGCGGCCGGACGCGCTGGCGGTGACCGGACTCGTCGGCATCGAGGCGGAGGCGGGTCCGGAGGCAGGTCCAGAGGCGGGCCCTGAGGCAGGTCCGGGGCCCGGCCCGGCCACCGGCCCGGCCCCGGCGGACGGCGCGCGGGCGGGCGCGTCCGAACCGGCGGCGCGCCCCGGCGCACCCGACCCCACCGCACGCCCCGGCGCGCCCCACTCC
>NZ_VKJP01000624.1 GCF_007280575.1 Streptomyces benahoarensis | reverse complement strand
TGGCCCCCAGCCCCGCCCCCCTCGACGAGGCCGGAGCCAAGACCCTCGGCGTCTTCCGCACCGTCCTCAAGGCCAAGAAGACCTTCGGCCCCGAGGTCATCGAGTCGTACATCATCTCCATGTGCCAGGGCTCCGACGACGTCCTCGCCGCCACCGTCCTCGCCCGCGAGGCCGGCCTCATCGACCTGCACGCCGGATGGGCCAAGATCGGCATCGTCCCGCTCCTGGAGACCACCGACGAGCTGAAGATCGCCGACCAGCTCCTCGACGAAATGCTCTCCGACCCCTCCTACCGACGCCTCGTCGCCCTCCGCGGCGACGTCCA
The DNA here is from genome assembly GCF_007280575.1 of Streptomyces benahoarensis. Classification (GTDB taxonomy): domain Bacteria; phylum Actinomycetota; class Actinomycetes; order Streptomycetales; family Streptomycetaceae; genus Streptomyces; species Streptomyces benahoarensis. The sequence goes on along the minus strand of NZ_VKJP01000624.1, from coordinate 1,283 downwards.
GGAGGTCATGCTCGGCTACTCCGACTCCTCCAAGTTCGGCGGCATCACCACCAGCCAGTGGGAGATCCACCGCGCCCAGCGGCTGCTGCGCGACGTCGCCCACCGCCACGGCGTCCGCCTCCGCCTCTTCCACGGCCGCGGCGGCACCGTCGGCCGCGGCGGCGGCCCCTCCCACGACGCGATCCTCGCCCAGCCCTACGGCACCCTCGAAGGCGAGATCAAGGTCACCGAGCAGGGCGAGGTCATCTCCGACAAGTACCTCGTCCCCTCCCTCGCCCGCGAGAACCTGGAACTGACCGTCGCGGCCACCCTCCAGGCATCCGCCCTGCACACCGAACCCCGCCAGTCCGACGAAGCGCTCTCCCGCTGGGACGCGGCCATGGAGACCGTCTCCGACGCCGCCCACGGCGCCTACCGCCGCCTCGTCGACGACCCCGACCTGCCCGCGTACTTCTTCGCCGCCACCCCCGTCGACCAGCTCGCCGAACTCCACCTCGGCTCCCGCCCCTCCCGGCGGCCCGACTCCGGCGCCGGACTCGACGGCCTCCGCGCCATCCCGTGGGTCTTCGGCTGGACCCAGTCCCGCCAGATCGTCCCCGGCTGGTACGGCGTCGGCACCGGCCTCAAGGCCGCCCGCGAGGCCGGACTCGGCACCGTCCTCGACGAGATGCACACCCACTGGCACTTCTTCCGCAACTTCCTGTCCAACGTCACCATGACCCTGGCCAAGACCGACCTGCGGATCGCCCAGCACTACGTCGACACCCTCGTCCCCGACGAGCTCCGGCACGTCTTCGACACCATCAAGGCCGAACACGCCCTCACCGTCCAGGAAGTCCTCCGCGTCACCGGCGAGAGCGAGCTCCTCGACTCCAACCCCGTCCTGCGCCAGACCTTCCACATCCGTGACGCCTACCTCGACCCGATCAGCTACCTCCAGGTCTCTCTCCTGGCCCGCCAGCGCGAGGCCGCCGCCCGCGGCGAAGAGGCCGACCCCGTCCTCGCCCGCGCCCTGCTCCTCACCGTCAACGGCGTCGCGGCCGGCCTCCGCAACACCGGCTGAGCACCACCCCGCACACACCACGGCGGCCCGCCCCCGACTCGGGGAGCGGGCCGCCGCCTTTCTCCGTACATCTGCCTCGCCACGTCCGCGACGAGCCCGGGAACGCCGTACGCGCACCCCGCGACCTCCGTGACCTGTCTCTTATACACATCTCCGAGCCCACGAGACGCTCATGAATCAAAATCTAATTCCAGATTACTTTATTTTAAAAAAAGACAGA
>NZ_VKJP01000623.1 GCF_007280575.1 Streptomyces benahoarensis | reverse complement strand
CGACGGCCCCGGCCCCGCCCTGCACACCGCCCTCGCCGCCTACGACGCGCTCCCCACCACCCACAGCTGGCTCGACACCTTCTGGCCCTACCGCTACCTGGGGCGCCGCGACCGCATCGCCCTCAATGCCAACTTCTTCTTCCTCTTCCGCGACGAGGAGCCCACCGGGCCCGGGGGCGACCCCCAACTCGACCGCGCCGCCGGTCTCATCGCGGGCGCCCTCCACCACAAGCGCCTCCTCGACGAGGAACGCCTCCCGCCCGTCGTCCAGCGCGGCCGCCCGCAGTCGATGGACCAGCACCGCTACCTCTTCTCCACCACCCGTATCCCCGGCACCGTCCAGGACACCGTCCGCGCCCCGTACTCCGCCGAGTGGCCCGGCCCGTCCCGCGCCCGCCACATCGTGGTCTTCTTCCACGGCCGGATGTTCCGCCTCGACGTCCTCGCCCCCGACGGCACCCCCTACGGGCTCGACGACCTCCGCGCGGGGCTCGACGCCGTACGCGAGGCGGGCGCCGCCCCCGCCGCACCGGGCACCTCCGTCGGCCACCTCACCACCCTGGCCCGCGCCGAATGGGCCGACGCCCGCGCCGCCCTCCTCGCCGACCCCGGCAACGCCGCCGCCCTCGACACCGTCGAAACCGCCCTCTTCTGCGTCTGCCTGGAGGACGTCGCGCCCGACGGCACCCAGGAGGCGTGCGACGAGCTGCTGTACGGCGACCGCGGCAACCGCTGGTTCGACAAGGCCGTCTCCCTCATCGTCTTCGCCGACGGCCGGGCCGGCATCAACATCGAGCACTGCGAACTCGACGGCACCACCGTCCTCGCCTTCGTCGACGGCCTGCTCGCCACCACCCCCGAGGAACACGCCCGCCTCGCCGGCGCCCGTACCCAGGGCCCGCCCGCGCCGTCCCCGCTCACCTTCACCACCGACGACGCCACCCGCGCCCGTATCCGCGCCGCCGCCGACGCCTTCACCGCGTACGGCCGCGCCACCGCCACCCGCACCGTCGCCTTCGACGACTTCGGCGCCGACACCGCCAAGGCCCTCGGCGTCTCCCCGGACGCCTTCGTCCAGCTCGCGTACCAAATCGCCCACCACCGCGCCAAGGGCCGCCTGGGCGCCACCTACGAATCGATCGCCACCCGGCAGTGGCGGCGCGGCCGCACCGAGGCGATGCGGGTGGTCACCGAGGAGATCCAGCACTACGTGGCCGCCATGGAGGACCCGGCCACCGACCGCACCACCCGCCGCGCCGCCTTCCGCGCCGCCGCCGAGGCCCACGTCACCCGCGCCAAGGACTGCCAGGCGGGCCGCGCTCCCGAACAGCATCTGTGGGAACTGGAGCTGATCCAGCGCCGCCGCGGCCCGGAACTCGGCCTCCCCGACCAGCCCGCCCTCTACCGCTCCCCGGGCTGGCTGACCATGCGCGACGACTACCTCAGCACCAGCTCCGCCCCCTCCACCCACATCCAGTACTTCGGCTTCGGCTCCACCAGCAGCCGCTGCATCGGCGTCGCCTACGTCCTCCTCCCCGACCGCTTCCACCTCTACCTCAGCACCCCGGAGGCGGTCGCGGCCCCCATGCACGCGTTCGCGGAGGAGCTCAGGGGGGCGGTGGCGGAGCTGCGGGAGCTGATGGGGGAGGGG
>NZ_VKJP01000622.1 GCF_007280575.1 Streptomyces benahoarensis | reverse complement strand
GACGACCCACGAGATCTATACCTATTAAGTCGTCGGCAGCGTCAGATGGGTATAAGAGACAGCCCCAGTACCGGTCGGGTGGGGGCGGTCCCGGGGGCGTTGATCAGCGTCGGGCTGCCGGGTGGACCGGCCGCCGGTTCCGTGGCGTTGTCTTCCGGGCGCCGCGTTCGTCTGCGGCTGCTTCGTCCCCGCTGGTGTCTGCCTCCGTAGGGCCCCTTCTTAGGGCCCCGTCGCCCCGCCGTTCGCCGTACTCCGTTGGTCGGCATCTTGCCGCCCGGCCCCTTTTCGATTCCTCAACTCCCTTTCTCAGTCCCCCCTTTTCTTCGAGTTCCGATGGGTGAGGTGTGTACGCATGTCCGGGATCAGATCCGAGGCCCCGTTGTCCGAGGCCCCTTTGATCGAGGCCCCTTTGATCGATGCCGAGGAGGATCTGGCGGCGGCGCCGCAGGTCGTCGTGGCGCGGCGGCGGTTGCGGGCGCATCCGGCGTTGTTGCTGGCCGGGATCGTGCTGGCGTCGTTGAACATGCGGGCGGCGCTGGCAGGGGTGTCGCCGCTGCTCGGTGAGATCGGCGGCCACTTCGGGCTGGCGGCGACGGCGAGCAGTCTGGTGACGGTGATTCCGCTGGTGTTCATGGGGCTCGGTTCGATCGTCGCGCCGAAGCTGGCGCGTCGGTGGGGTACGGAGACGGTGCTGTGCGGGGCGCTGGTGCTGCTGTGCGGGGGCATCGTGCTGCGGGTCGCGCCGCCGGTCGTGGCGCTGTTCGCCGGGTGCGCGGTGGTGGGGACGGCGATAGCCCTGCTCAACGTGTTGATGCCCGGCCTGATCAAGCGGGACTTCCCGGAGAAGGCGGCCGGGATGACGGGGCTCTACACGACGGCGATGGTCCTGGGTGCGACGGTGTCGGCGGCGACCGCGGTGCCGTTGGAGGAGGCGTTCGGCAGCTGGCAGGGGTCGCTGGTGTCGTGGGCGTTGCTGGCGGGGGTGGCGGCGCTGGTCTGGGTGCCGCAGGCGGTGATGTCCCGTAGGGGTACGCACCACGGGGAGGCGGCCGCGCGTCCGGCGCACGGCGTCGAGGACGGGCCGCGGTTGAGCCGGTCGGCGCTGGCGTGGCAGGTGACGCTGTTCATGGGGTCGCAGTCGCTGATCGCGTACGTGACGATCGCGTGGATGCCGACGATCTTCACGGATCACGGCATGGGCAAGGGTGAGGCGGGGCTGGTCTTCGCGTTCAGCACGTTGGTGCAGATGGCGGGTTCGTTCGTGGTGCCGCTGCTGGCGGGGCGGATGCGTCGGCAGCGGGTGCTGGGTGTGATGGTGTCGGCGCTGATGGCGTGCGGTGTCGTGGGGCTGATGGTGGCGCCGGTCGCGGGGGCGTGGCTGTGGGCGGTGCTGCTGGGGCTCGGTCAGGGTGGTGCGCTGGGGCTGGCGCTGACGATGATGGTGCTGCGTTCCGGTGATGCGCATACGGCGGCCCGGGTGTCGGGGATGGCGCAGACCGGTGGGTATCTGCTGGCGGCGGTCGGCCCGTTGGCGCTGGGCGCGGTGCATCAGGTGACCGATGGCTGGAGTGTGCCGCTGGTACTGATGCTGGTGGTGTGCGCGGGGCTGGCGCTGCTGGGGATGGGCGCGGGGCGGGATCGGCGGATTGGGGTTTCCCAGGCCTAGTGGGGGCGTAGTG
>NZ_VKJP01000621.1 GCF_007280575.1 Streptomyces benahoarensis | reverse complement strand
GCCCCCCGCTCCCCCATGGGTGAACCCCCTGGCCGGAGGCTAAGGTCGGCAGCAGGACCACCAAGGCGAGGGGGAAGCCGTCGATGGCGCGGGACGAGGCCGTGATCGGCTGTACCGGGGTGCTGCTCATCGGCACCCGGGGCGAGGCCGGTCCCGGCGAGGTCCAGGTGCGGGTCAGGGGCGGGTCCGAGACGTTTCTGGCCTGGTCGGCGGAGCCGCTGGCGACCGGCACGGAGGTGCTGGTGATCGCCTCGCGCGGCACCCGGCAGGTGGACGTCCTCGCCTGGTCCGATCCGTTGGACGCGCTGAACGGTTAGGGGGCCTTTGTTCGCGTGCGCCACGCGCCGCGAACCGCCCCCGGGCCGGCAGCGCCGGTTGAGGAGACGAGAGATGTTCGGTTACCGCGTACCGGCCCCGGATGAGGCCATGTTGATCTCGGGCGGCCGTCGGGGGCACGGCGACGCCCCGTTCCGCGTGGTGATCGGCCACGGCAAGTTCGTGCTGCCGGTCTTCCGCAAGACCCGGTTCCTGACGTTGGCGATGTGCGAGTCGGAGGTCGCGGAGACCTGCGTGACGAAGCAGGGCATCGCGCTGACCGTGCGCGCCGTGATCGCGTTCAAGGTCGGCAACGACACCGAGTCGATCGTCAACGCCGGACAGCGCTTCCTGTCCGACCAGGACCAGATGTCCGTGCTGACCGGGCGGATCTTCGCCGGTCATCTGCGGTCCATCATCGGCTCGATGACCGTCGAGGAGATCGTCACCGAACGGCAGAAACTCGCCACCGAGGTGCTGGAGACCTCCAAGACGGAGATGGCGAAGATCGGCCTGATCGTCGACTCGTTGCAGATCCAGTCGATCGACGACGGCGAGACCGGCTACATCGAGGCGATGTCCGCGCCGCACAAGGCCGCCATCCAGCGGCAGGCGCAGATCGCGCAGGCGCGGGCCACCCAGGCGTCGGCCGAGGCGCAGCAGGAGGCGGCGCGGAACCAGGCCGAGTACTCACGGCAGACGGCGGTGGTCCAGGCGCAGTACAACGCCGAGGTCGACCGGGTGCAGGCACAGGCCGCGCAGGCGGGCCCGCTGGCCGATGCCCACGCCCAGCAGGAGGTGCTGGCCGCCCGTACGGAGCTGGCCGAGCGGGCCGCGTCGCTGCGCCAGCAGGAGCTGGTCGCGGAGGTCGTCAAGCCCGCCGAGGCGGAGGCCGAGCGGATCCGGCTGCTGGCGCTGGCCGATGCGGAGCGGATGAAGATCCAGGCGGCGGCAGCCGCGTCGTACGACCGGGTGGCGCTGGACCGGATGCTGATCGACCAGCTGCCGCAGATCGTCAAGGAGGCATCGGCGGGCCTGTCCGGCGCCAACGTCAACGTCCTCAACGGCGCGGACGGCCTCGGCGAGATCGCCGCCGGTCTGGTCGGCCAGGGCCTGACCATCCTCGACTCGGTCCGCCGCAACCTGGGCGCGTCCGACGCCACCGGGGAGCCGGCCGGGGACGCCGGGTCCCGGAAGGGCGCGTCGGCCGACTCCCGGCGCCCGGGGGACGACGGGCGGATCGGGATCGAGTAGCCGCCGACCGGCCCCGTTCGGCCTCGTCCGGCCCCGTACGACGGGGCTGGGCGGGGCCGCGCCGCGTACGGGGCCCGTACGCGGCGCGGCCCCCGCCAAGGCCCCTCACCCCTCC
>NZ_VKJP01000620.1 GCF_007280575.1 Streptomyces benahoarensis | reverse complement strand
CCCCTGACCTGCGGCCCCGCCCGGACGGCCGGTTCCCAGCCGGTGGACGGTGTGACCACCCTCCGAACGGGAGACCTATCCTGGTGGGCGTCGGACAGCGCGGTCCGCAACCCGCCCACAAGCCCGGACGTGCACCCCGTCGCCCGCGCCCCACCCGCAAGAAGGAGCCGCGAAGCGACGCACCTCCCGGGCCGTCGCCCGCCGCGCCCCGGGACCGCACAGGCCCCGGACCGGTACGGCACGACGCCCCGCCCAGATCGCCGCAAGGAGCCGCACCTGTGAGCAGTGCCGACAACACCTCCGCCGCCGAGATCAGCGCCCCCGGAAGCAGCCGGCCGGACCGGCCGGGCGCGACCAGCGACAACGGCGACCACACCGCCCTGCGCGCCGACATCCGCCGCCTGGGCGACCTCCTCGGCGAAACCCTCGTCCGCCAGGAAGGGTCCGAACTCCTCGACCTCGTCGAACGCGTCCGCGCCCTGACCCGCTCCGACGGCGAGGCCGCCGCCCGGCTCCTCGGCGACACCGACCTGGCCACCGCCGCCAAGCTGGTCCGCGCCTTCTCCACCTACTTCCACCTCGCCAACGTCACCGAGCAGGTCCACCGCGGCCGCGAGCTGCGCGCCCGCCGGGCCGCGGAAGGCGGCATCCTCAGCCGCACCGCCGACATGCTCAAGGACGCCGACCCCGAGCACCTGCGGGAGACCGCCGCCCACCTCGGCGTACGCCCCGTCTTCACCGCGCACCCCACCGAGGCCGCCCGCCGCTCCGTCCTCACCAAGCTCCGCAAGATCGCCGAACTGCTGGAGCACACCGACCCCACCGAGCGCCGCCGCACCGACCTCCGCCTCGCCGAGAGCATCGACCTCATCTGGCAGACCGACGAACTCCGCGTCGCCCGCCCCGAGCCGACCGATGAGGCCCGCAACGCCATCTACTACCTCGACGAACTCGGCCGCGGCGCCGTCGGCGATGTCCTTGAGGACCTCGCCGCCGAACTCGAACGCGTCGGCGCCCCCTTGCCTTCCGGCACCCGCCCCCTCACCTTCGGCACCTGGATCGGCGGCGACCGCGACGGCAACCCCAACGTCACCCCCCAGGTCACCTGGGACGTCCTGATCCTCCAGCACGAACACGGCATCACCGACGCGCTGGAGCACATCGACGAACTCCGCGGCGCCCTCTCCAACTCCATCCGCAACAGCGGCGCCACCGAGGAACTGCTCACCTCCCTCGGCCACGACCTCGAACTCCTCCCCGAGATCAGCCCCCGCTACAAGCGCCTCAACGCCGAGGAGCCCTACCGCCTCAAGGCGACCTGCATCCGCCAGAAGCTCCTCAACACCCGCGACCGCCTCGCCGCCGACACCCCCCACGTCCCCGGCCGCGACTACCTCGGCACCGCCGAACTCCTCGACGACCTCTCCCTCATCCAGACGTCGCTCCGCGCCCACCGCGGCTCCCTCGTCGCCGACGGCCGCCTGGAGCGCACCCTGCGCACCCTCGCCGCCTTCGGCCTCCAGCTCGCCACCATGGACGTCCGCGAACACGCCGACGCCCACCACCACGCCCTCGGCCAGCTTTTCGACCGCCTCGGCGAGGAATCCTGGCGCTACGTCGACATGCCGCGCGAATACCGCCGCAAGCTGCTCGCCAAGGAACTGCGCTCCCGCCGCCCCCTGGCCCCCAGCC
>NZ_VKJP01000061.1 GCF_007280575.1 Streptomyces benahoarensis | reverse complement strand
GCGTCAGATATGTATAAGAGACAGCCGGGGCCGGTCCCCCCTCGGAAACCGGCTCCCCCATGAACCCCGCATTGCCGTGCATTGCCACGTATTGCCGTACGTGTGCCCCGTGTTGCGGCCTCATGGCAAGCCACACCGAACCCTTCCGGGGCCCGCACGAACCTGCCTACAGTCAGGGCATCGCCTCATCCCGGCCGTGTGCCCGAGTGGTTGAGGGACTCGCCTGCAAAGCGAGTTACGCGGGTTCGATTCCCGCCACGGCCTCTAGCGCCTTGACCAGGCGATATGAATGGGTGGCGCCCCTCCGGGGGTGCCACCCATTCACGCGTCCGTCTCGGTTCCCGTCTCAGTTGGCCGGTACGAGGGCGCCGGCCGCGCCGTCGTCATCGCCGTCCGGCCGGTCCGTCTCCGTCTCCGTCTCCGTCTCCGTCTTCCAGATCAGACCGTCCACCTGCTTCGCGACGTCAGTGCGCACCGCGTCGACCATGTGCTGATAGCGAGCGGCCATGGCTGTGGTCGACCATCCCATGAGTCCCATGACGGCCCGCTCAGGCACCCCGAGGATCAGCAGCACCGTCGCGGCCGTGTGGCGGGCGTCGTGCAGACGACCGTTACGTACCTTCGCTTCAGCCAGCAGAGCCTTCCACGCGGCCCAATCCTCGCGATGGGACGGGACGCTGCCGTACTCGTTGGGGAACACCCAACCGCCTTCTGTCCAGTCCTTCCCGGCCGTCTCGCGCTCAGCGTCCTGCGCCGCGCGATGGTCGCGCAGCAGGTCTACGAGCTGCTCGGGGAGACCAACCGCCCGACGACCGGCCCGTGATTTGGTGGTGGAGGTCACGGGGTTGGTGCGCCGCTTCTGCGGGCAATACCCGGCCGCCTTCCGCCCACAGGGCTCCGTGCACCCGTGGGCGTACTGCGGACGGTGGCGACTGCGGCGGACTACCAGGAACCCTCCGTCGAGGTCTACGTCGTCCCACTTCAGGCCCAGCACTTCCCCTTGCCGCAGCCCGAGGGCAAGAGCGACGGCCCAGCGCGCGGAGTTGCGGTGCCGGTCGGCGGCCTTCAGCAGTCGCTGCACCTCTTGCACGCTGTAGGGCTCCACCTCGTACTCACCCACCTTCGGGGCCTTGGCCAGCTCAACGGGGTTCTTGCCGAGGTGACCGCGCCGGACGGCCTCGTTCAGCGCGACCCGCAACGTGCGGTGCGCCTGGTGAGCGGTCGCGGCCTTGCTGCCGTTGGCCTGCATCTTCGAGTAGAACGCCTCGATGTGCTCGGGCTTGAGCCTGTCGAGGCGGTGAGCGCCCAAGCCGGGGATGAGGTGCTTCCGGACGGCGACGCCGTACCCCACCATCGTGTTGTCGTTGACCGTCAGGGGGGCAACGTTCTCGATCCAGTGCGTTAGCCACGTCTTGACCGTCCACGGCCGGCCCGCCTTCCGGATGGTCTTGGCGTCGCGCTCCCGCTCCAGTTTCCGGACGCCCGCAACCACCTCGGCGCGGGTCTTGCGCTCAACATGGCGACGGTCGGGCGAGCCGTCGTCCCGTACTCCGGCGGTGACGCGGCCGTGCCATTTCCCGTCCTTGCCCAGGTAGATGGAGGATTCACCGTTGGCGCGCCGGGTGCGCTTCTTGTCGTCCGCCACTGGCGGGACTCCTTCGGATTAGGGAGTAGAAACGGCCGGAGCGCCGCCCCCATGGCGGGGCGGCGCTCCGGTGAAGAGTGGGTCAGGCTGCGCGCCGCTCCGCGCGGCGGCGGGCGAGGTAGGCAGCCGGAGCGTCGGCGGGGACGCGGCGAAGACCGCCGACCATCAGGGACTCCAGCTCGCCAGTGCGGATGAGGGCGAAGCAGGTGGTCCTGCCGATGCGGAGTCGGCGAGCGGCCTCTTCGACGGTGAGCAGAACGAGGGTGGGATCAGCAGGCGGGGCAGCGGCCGTGGCCATGGGGTGTCTCCTGTCGGAAGAGGGGAGTCGAGGCGGCGCGCCTGTCCGAGGCGTGGATTTCTGCGTCACCGCGTCATCTGCGTCATTCGTCGCCCTGACCTGCGGTTTTGCGTGACGCAGTGGTTTTGGGGTGCGTCACCGGGTGACGCAGGCGGCGTCGCGTGGTGACGCAGGTGACGCGGCGTGACGCAGCCGGAGCCGCTCTGCGTCACGGCTGTAGTGGCTGGTCAGGTGCCGTTTTTCACCCTTGGGTGACGCAGGTGACGCAGCCTTCCCCTACTTAGGAAAAATGAGGGGGTGTTTTGTTGTGATTCGGCACGCCTTAGAGCGTGAAGAAGGAGCCGCTCCGCGGCGCGACCGTACGAGCGCGGCTGTCGCCGCCGAACAGCAAGAGGAGCACCCGGCGCGGCGTGCTCCTCTTGCTGTTTCGCGGTTAGTGCAGCGGGTCTTGCTGGTGTGGCGGCGGGGACGGCCGCCGGGTCATTTCGATGTAGCGGCCTTCCCGAGTGCGGCCCCAGTCGATGAGTGCGCCGCGCGCGGAGAGGGTCGGCTGGAGGCGCTTGAGGCGGTCTGAGAGGACTTTTCCGGTGGTGGGCCACCCTTTAGGGAGGGGACGGCAGTCGTCGCCGCTGTAGAGGCCGGTGAGGCAGTGCAGCCACTCGGATGACGTCATGCGGTCCGGCGAGCCGGGCGCAAGGCCTGCGGCGTGTTTGAGGGCGGTCTGTGCGAGGAGATCGCCTTCGATGACGTCGTCGAGGAGGTCGTCGAGGCTGGCCCGGTAGGCCGTGAGCGCGCCGACCCCGGTGGCGGCGTCGAGCTGCGCGCACAGGTGCGCGAAGTCCGCCATGCGCAGATCGGTGGGGGTCTCGGCCTGGGCCGCGCGGACCTGGACGGTGAGGTCGAGGAGCGAGCCGAGGATGACGGGCAGGGCCGGTTCGAACTCCGCCCACAGTTCCGCTTCGGTCTTCCGGACGCGGGGTCGCTCCAGGCGGAGGGGGAGGAGGCGTTCGGCGAGGTCGGGGCGGATGACGCCGACGTCGATGCCGGTGAGCAGGAGCGGACGGCGGTAGCGGGAACGGACGACGTCGCCGTCGGTGAACAGGGCGCGCTTGACGTCTTCGGCGCCGGTGACGATGCAGCACATGGCGTCGGACAGGTCCGGGGACAGGTGGGAGAGGTTGTCGAGCGCGGTGACCCACCCGGCGGCGACGGCCGTGATCAGGTCCTCTTCTCCCTTCGGGGCCCGGCGCAGGTCCCCACTCATGCCCTCGATGATCCGCACCAACATGCGCCCGGCAGTGGACTTGCCCGCGCCTTGGGGGCCGGTGAGGAACGGTGCGGGGATCGGCACGGAGGGCTCCAGGCAGCCGACGAGCCAGGCGAGGGCCAGGCATTCGGTCTGAGCGGTGGCGAAGTTCGTCAGCCGCATCAGCAGATCGATGCCCTTGCCGTCAGTGTCGCGTGCGGGGAGGGGGAGTTCGCCGGTGAGCTGGGTGCGGCGCCAGCACACCTCGCGGGGGTCGGGGGTGCGGATGTCCCAGCCGTTGGGGTGGATGCGGACGGACTGACCGTCGTCGCGGCCCAGGTCCAGCCAGGTGGCTCCGTCGAAGCCGGGAGCGACGCGGATGTGGGTGGGCTGCACGTCTTGGCTCAGCGCGAGTGCCTCGATCAAGTCCAGTGCCTCCTTGAGTGCGGTGCCGTTGAACACGCCGATCCCGTCGCGGAACAGGCCGACCATGAGTTCTTGGCGGTGGCTGCCGGTGGTGCCCTGGGAGCGGATGGGGCGGGCGACGGGGTGGCCGGTGCGCTGCGCGTACACGGTGCCGTCGACGGTGCGGAAGTAGCGGAAGTGGGCCTGCGCGTAGTCGGTGATGATCTCGCGGGCCGGAGTCTTCTCGTCCTCGGACACGGCTCACATCCCCAGGGCTACGCGGGCGTTGGCCCAGGCGTCGGTGCAGTGCCGGGGCGATTCGCCCCGGGCGTGGGCGGCGGCGAACAGCCGCTGGATGTGGGCGTCGGTGAGGCAGCCGCACCGGCCATGGGTCGACAAGACGGCGAGGAAGACGGAGTAGGCGGTGTTGTGGAGCGCGGCGCGGGCGTCGCCGATGCGCTGCACGGCCATGGCGATACCGCGTTCCAGGTAGGCGGGACTGCGATGCGGGCACGCCCCGCCGCCCGGCGCGGACGGCATGACGAGGGAGGGCCGGGCGAAAGCGTGCGCCATCCGGGCCTGGGTGGGCTCGTCGCGCTCCAGCAGGGCGCGGACGGTGTCCGGCAGGGGGGCGGTGGTGCCGGTGCCGGGCCCGCGCCAGCGGGCGTAGGACATCAGGCTCTTGATGTCCACGCCCGGCCGCACGCCGTTCGCGGAGCGCATGGCTCCTCGGTAGATCCAGTGCTCCCCGCGCGTGGTGGCCACGGTCCGGGTCGGCGGAAGCTCCTGCCGGGCCCAGGCGATCGCCGCGTCGTTGTCGAGGTCCACGACGGTGAGGTCGGCACCGCCGGGGTGGTAGGCGAGGAAGGCAGCGGTACGCCAGGACGGGAGCCAGGCGGCGGAGGTGATGACGTCCGGGTCAGTGGTGGCGGCGGCCCAGCCGTGGCAAGGCCGCGGGCACAGGCACGGCCCGGCGGCGAGCATGTGCGGACGGTCCCCGCAGGCGCTCCGCGCGCAGTTGCCGCAGTTGGCGACGGGCCGCTTGCCCCGGCTCAGGGGCAAGACCGGCACGCCGGTGGCGGCGAGGGCCAGGGCTACTCGCCGAATGTCGGTGGGTTGGGTCATGCTGGGGTCTCCAGTTCTGTGAGAAGTGCTGGCAGACGACGGCGGCCCCGGTTTCATTGGCGTGAGGTTGGGGGCCGCCGTCGGCGTAGCTACAGGTCGTCGGCGGGGTCGAGGTTGGCGCGGATCGCGCCTTTGGCGTCCCCGCGGTTGGTCGGGTAGCTGAAGGTGAGGTGGAGGTGGGTGCCGCCGTTCATGCGGTCGTGCTCGGGCCATCGGTCGCCGTGGCGGCCAAGGAGCTGAGCCCACGCCTCGAAGGCGGCGCGACGGTCGGCGTTGGGCTGGAGAACGCTGGCTTCACCAATCAACGTGCCGGTACTGGTAACCGTCCACATCAGTGCGGGCAGCTCAGCGTCGTAGCCGTGCTTGAGGAGCCGGGCCAACACTTGTGCCGCGCGAAGCTGCCAGTGGTGCTCGTCCCTGGTGGTGATCTTTCCGAAGGTCATCGCGTGGTCCTCTCGGGTGCTTAGGCTGCATTCGATGGCGGCGCAGTCGGGCGTACCGACCGCGCCGGTTGCCGTGCGTAATTGGCAGAGAGGTGGAGGGAAGGGGCCCTCAGATCCTGAAAACCGGGCTTGTGGGGCCTTGTCGGGGAGGTGCCTCCATCAGGTCCACCAGGTCCATCAGGGTGGTGTTTCCGCAGGTGAGGCGTGGTGGAGGTGAGTGGTGGACCGTCTGATGGAGTTCTCCATCAGATATCGACGCCTCCACCATCTGCCTCCACCAGTCGGCGACTACTCTGTGTCGTCCTCGGTGGCGTCTTCGCGTAGCTCGATGGCCGCCTCGATCAGGGCGCGGGAGACGCACACCACGCCGGTTTTGCCGTTGTCGGCCCGTGTCGCCTTCGGCTCGGCGCCTGCCTCGCGCAGTACTCGTGTGAGGTCGTGCAGCTCCCAGCCGCCGTACGCGTGCGGGTGCTTGCTGATGAGGCGACGCAGGACCTCTTGGGTCTGGATGCGCTTGCCGTCGCCCAACGCTTCGAGGACGGTGGTCAGGTGGTCGACGTCCTGCGCGGTCTCCTCGGCGGTCTGCGTCTGGATGCCGGTCCGGCGTGCTTTTGCCCGCTGGGCGATCTCCTTCGCTGCGTCGCCGTCGATGAAGTGGGTTCGGACCGTCACCGATGGCTGGCCGGGGGCGAGTTTGATCCCGTCACCGGCCACCACGAGCGTGCCCTTGTCGAGCCCCTGGCGGAGCTTGTGCGGTGCCGCACCGGCGTCGACCGCCGAGTCACCCACGGCCATGCGGGCTTGCGACTCGGTGCCCAGTACGAGGGACGCGCGGATGTGGTTGCCCTCCCGGGAGCGCTTGGGGAGGTTCTCGTTCGTCGGGTCCTGCGTGCCCTCCCAGGTCGTGACGTTCACCGCGCGCCCCTGATCGTGGACCTTCTTCACGCCCTGGAAGTAGCGGCTGTCCGCCTTCGAACCCCCGTAGGGCGCCCCCTTCCGGACCGCCCCACTGTCGGTGACGTAGGTCTCCACGGCACCGGACCCGTAGGCCACCTGCGCTTCGTCGACGATGAGCACCAGGGGGATGAACCGCGGGTCAGCCAGGATCTTGTCCTGACTCCAGCCCTTGGCGGAGAGCTCTCGCATCAGATCGATCCGGCGCCCCATCTCCGCTACGCCCTCTTCGACCATTTCCGTGGCAGCGATGACGTGCTCGTCAGTCGGCCCCTGGATGAGCACCGTGGCCAGGCCCTCGAACATCTGCCAGTCGCCGACGCCCTTGAGGTCGGCGATGCGGAACTCGACGCGGGGATCGAGCGCGAGCCACAGCGCCAGGGCCCGGAGGCTTGCGGTCTTGCCCTGGTTGGACAGGCCGGTGATGAGCATGTGGCGCTGGAACAGCGAGGTGAGCACCGTGTCGCCGCGTAGATCCTGGCCCCACGGTGCTCGGCCCGAGGTGTAGTCAGCCGTCATGTCGGGGTCGGTGACGAGCGGGGACGGGCCGATCGGCTCATCCAGCGCGCCACTGTCGGCGATCCACATGCGCACCGTGCGGGGCATCGGGGGGATCGTCATGTGCAGCTCGTGTTCGTGCCGGTTGAGGTTCTCGGCGAGCTTGCGGCGCTTGCCCAGGATCTCCTCCGTGGAGACCCCGGAGGGCAAGGTGACATCGACCTCGATGCCGCACCCCGCCAGGCGAATAGGCCCGAGCATTCCGGCGGCCCCGTCCGCCATCTCCTTGATCCCCTTCTTCAGGGCGGGGATACCCAGGTCGGAGAGGGCCTTGACCACAATCGACGGGGTGATCGGAATGTCCTCCGCGGCGGCGGAGGCGGGCCGGGCCCAGGCGGGAGCCGTCTCGTGCTTGTGGCCAGCGCGCCACAGATGGGCGAGACCCGCCAGGAGCGCCAGCCCCAGGGCCGGGCCCCACGCGATTCCCACGAACCAGCACAGTGCCCGTACCGCGTCGATCGCGGCCAGCGTCGGAGCCACCACGTCATGCAGCTCGCGGTCATGGACCGCCATGCAGATACCGACCAGCAGCAGGGCGCCTTCGGCCGCGGCCGTGCCGATCGCGGCCGACTTGGCCATCGTCGGCACCTTGTGGATCAACTCGATCCGTCGGTCGTGGCGCTCCCGGCGGAACCGGTCGGCCCGGTCCTGCCATTCGGCTGCCGCCGCGTGATCCCCGGCGGCCAGCGCCATGGCCCGCATCCGGTGATGCACCGCAACGGTCCGCCCCTCCCACGCCCGCTTGATGACGACCCCGGTGCCGCCGACGAAGTAGCCCCCATGCCGCGCCGCCACCCGGACAACGCCGCGGGTACGGTCATGCGTGGCCAGCCGGTGCCCCCAGCGGGCGGCACGCCGCATACGGCGAAGACGTTCGGAGGAGGGCGGCTTGGCGTCAACGGCGGGCTGCCGCGGCTGTTCCGGGATCGTGTCGCCGACCGACGCGGGCGGGGCGGTGTCCTTGACCAGGGATGTCGGCATTGGCGTGGCGGCGGCGCGGGTGGCGCGGTGGTCGTCGAGGTGGTGGACGGTCCCCAACGGTGTCGGCTCGACCGCGGGTTCGGTCATGATGGACTCTCCTGTCTGCCCGAAAGGGGCGGGATGGGCCCGGGGCGGCCGGACTGCTGCCAGGCGGGATGCGGCCGCCCCGGGGCGAATTCACTTCTGGGTGCGCTCTTCGCGTTCGCGGGCGCCGTCGAGGACGCGGTCGAGCTTGCGTTCCAGGTCGCCCTGGTAGACCTCGTCTCCGGCCAGGGCGCGCTTGGTCATCCGGCCGATGTACCAGCCGACCTTGGCCTTCTCACCGGCGGTCAGCTTGGGGTCGTCGTGCTTCGCCATCTCGGTTCTCCCTCCGGAGCGGGACTGTCCCGGCTCCCCTCACCACCCGCACGGACGTGCCGGGCGGGCGGATCGGGCAGCCGTCAGCGCCGACGACGGGTGGCTTTGGCGATGTTGGTGGCGGCGGCCTTGCCGTCGTCCCCGCCGACCGAGCGCACGACGGTCACCACACCCCACGCCGCGGCGACGGCGACGAGCGCGACGACGGCCAGGGAGATGGCCATGGAGGAGAGGGCGGCGACGAGCAGCGGGCCGAAGTAGACGCCAGCCGCGACGGTCCCGGCGCCGATGCCGGTACCGAGTGCGATGCGCTGGGTGGTGCGGTCGGGCGGGGCCTGGTGGATGTGCTGGACGATCTGCTGCGGCGCCTGCGGTGCGGGCAGATGGGCCGCGTCGGCGTAGGTGTAGGTGCCATCCGGGAGCTGCACCACCCGGACCGGCTCAGGAAGGGTCGTCACGGCTGTCCCCTTTCGGCCCGAACGCGCTCGGACCAGGCGTCCTGACGGGCCATGAAGTCGGCGTGGATCGGCTGGCCTGCGTCGCAGGACTGGTCGTTCTGGCAGGCGGCGCAGGATCCGAGATGCGTCATGGACGCCTCGAACGCGCGCATGTAGGCAATGAACTCGTCGTCGCGGGACACAGCTCTCCTCAGATCGGAGCAAGGGGTGGACTGCCGGCGGCCGGAAGGGGCGTCGGCGTGTGCGGTTCGGTGGGTGCCCCGGGCCGGATTCGATCCGACGCCCTCACGGCGAGATACCGGGACTGTGGAGCGGTGGCAGCCGTCAGGCGGCGGCCGAGCAGGGCAGGGTACACACGGCGGCGTGCTTCACTGCCCAACCATCCAGGTCCCGCTCGGCATAGGCCATCTGCCCACATCCGTGGCACTCGGCGGTGGCAGGGGCGCGGTACCTGGGGTGCGGGGTGACATCGACGGTGGCGCCGCCGAGGGTGAGGTAGCGGGCAATGACGCCCTCGGGCCAGGCGTCGGCGTTTGTCGTGGTCCTCATGTGCGTCTCCCTAGATGTGGTGTCTCAGGACGTTGGTGTCATGAGGTCGTCGGGGCGGGGAGTGCGTAGCCGCCGGTGATGAGAGCGGCGGCGTCCTTGCGGCGGTCCGAGGCGATGGACAGGGAGATTCCGAGGGCGTCGGAGATGGTCTTCAGGGCGAGGCTCTCCGGGTCCCCTGCGGCGTCGGTGAGGATCATCCGGGCGACGCGGCGGGCGTCGCGTTCCGACGGCTTGAGCTTGGCCCGGTCCTCCATTTCGAGGGCGGCAAGCTCGATTTCGGCGGCACGCGCCCGCGTTTCGACGGCACGCTTGTGAGCTTCTTCCGCGGCTGCGGCGTCTACTGCTCGGGCCTTCTCCTCAGCGGCCTCTTTCGCCTTCGCGGCCGTGATCCGGGCCCGCGCTTCGACAGCTGCTGCCTCCGTTTCGGCGGCGGTCTTCTCCGTTTCGGCGTTGCGGCGACGCGTTTCGAGGGCGGCAGCCTTGTCCTCCTCGGCCTTCCTCAGCGCCGCCGCAGCGGTCGCGGACTGAAGCGCTCCAGCCTCCGCCGAGGCGGCGTGTTCCGCCGCTTCGGCGGACCTCTGAGCGGCCTGGGCACCGGCCTGGGCCTCGATGCGGGCCTGAGCCGTGCGCCCTTCGGCGGCGGCCTTGGCGGCTCCGGTCAGGGCGTCGGCTTCGGCCCTGGCCCGTTCCACCTCCGCAGCGGTGCGAAGCTGCTCGATCTGGGCCAGAGCTTCCCGCTTCTCCGCCCGTGCCTCTGCCTCGACACGGTCCTCTTCAGCCCTCTCCCGACGCT
Organism: Streptomyces benahoarensis; assembly: GCF_007280575.1. GTDB lineage: Bacteria > Actinomycetota > Actinomycetes > Streptomycetales > Streptomycetaceae > Streptomyces > Streptomyces benahoarensis. Next base: position 14,470 of record NZ_VKJP01000061.1, on the reverse strand, counting down.
TCGCCGCGGCCTCCTCGGCCCGCGCGGGCAGGGCCAGTGCCTCGTCCACGCTCAGGCCGTACTGGGCCATCGTCAGCGGCAGCAGAGCCTCTTGCGGCGCCTTGTCGACGTCGCCGTACTCACGGATGAGCATCACGCGGTAGACGGTCCGCTCCTGCTCCCACTCCACGGCGGTGGCGTAGGAGGCGATGCTCCACAGCCGCATCCGCCGGTACAGCAGCCAGGTCGGCCATGGGGCCAGGATCCAGCGGTGCAGCGGGATCCGGTCCACCGTCTTGCCGTCGGCGATCCGGGCGGCCCGCACGACCAGGCGGCGTCCGGCTTCGACCGCGGCGATGAACATCAGCGGGACCACCGCGTGCATCGCCGCCCCGACCGGATCCTTGCGGATCGGCCCGGCCGCGGCGGCGTTGAAGACGATCGTCGCCAGCGTGAAGGTGTGTGCCAGTAGCCGCAGCACCGGCCACGGCGCGCGGTGACGGATCAGGAACAAGTCCAGGGTGAGCAGGACGACGATGCCGACATCCACCCCGATCGGGAAGACACCGGCGAACCAGCCGAAGCCGTGCTCGGAACCGAGCTTGGCCAGCGCGGAGTACGAGCCGCTGAACCCGATACCGGCCAACGCCGCGCCGCCGCCGATCGCCACCCAGCCGAGCAGCCGCATGGCATCCGGACGCCGCCACCAACGCGCCCCCGAAACGACAGGGGCTGTCGTCGGAACGCTGCGGGGTACCGTCGAAACGACGGGAGGTGCCGCCGTAGTCATCGCGCACCCGCTTCCGGAGCCTCGTCCCGGACCACGAAGTCGGACAGCCGCGCGGTGCGCCAGCGCACCTCGGACGCGGGCGCGTCGCTGACCGGGCGCCAGGAAGTAGAGGCGCCGAGGGACACCGCGTGCTGCTTGGCGACCGCCGCGTCGGGGTGGACGCTCACCAGCTGGCCGTAGGACAGCAGCACCACGGCACCGGCAGCGGCGTCCAGGTCCGCCCGGAGACTCTTGATCTGCTCCGCCTGCTCGGACACCGTCGCCCGAACCTCGGCCAACTGAGCCTCCCGGTGGTCCAAGAGCTCTCGGACGATCGCCGCGTCGGCCTGGTGCTCCTCGGCGACGGCGCGGGACGAGGCCAGGGCCGTGCTCAGGCGCTGCGCCGAGCGCGTGTGGCAGGAGGCCGCATCGTCCGCGGCGGCCTGCACTTCCAGGATGCTGGCCTGCGCGCTCTCGATCCCCGCCTCAAGGGCGGCGAGGTGGGCGCGGGTCACGATGCGAATCACGCCGCCTCCCCAAAGGTGAAGGAGTTGGCCAGGGCACGGCGGGCGGCCAGCACCCGACGCCGGGCACGGCGCAGGCGGCGCTCGTCCAGCTCGTTCGGCGGGCGGTCGAGGGCGGTGATCTCGGCGTCGAGGAGGTCGAGTTCAGCGGTGATGACGGGCATCTCCGCCTCGATCACCGCCAGCTCGAAGGCCGACGGACCGCCGTCCGGAGCGGACGGCGTAACGAGAGTGAGGTGTTTGACGATGTGGGTCATGAGTTGGTCCTCTCTGGAACGGCTCATGCGGCCCGGTGTCACTAGCACCGGGCCGCGCCGCGTTGTAGATCAGATGGTGATGATGAGCAGGGCAGTGGCCCTCTACCGCAACCAGCCGCCGCCGGGGCGGCTGGCGCGTACGTCGTTGTCTCCGCGCAGCGCGGCGCAGTAGACGTCCTCGGCCCGGTTCAGGCGCTTGACCGCCTCGGCCTCCCCAAGGTTCTTGACGTGGTTTTGCCGGGCCGCGTCGTACTCTTTCTTCGCTTCGGCCTTGCTGATGTTCGACTTGGACATGATCAAACCCTTTCGGGATGAGGCGAACTGTCCGGCCCTCCGCACCACTCCGCCGACGGACAGAGCAGCACGGGGCCGTCAGACGGTGGCGATGAGGAGCGCGGCGACCAGCAGCCACAGGTGGTGCCACGCCTGGTCGAGGGCGTAGGCGCCGGTGCCCAGGTGCGCGGCCGGGGTGCCCTTCGCGGTGACCGGGGCGGCGGGGTGGGCGGCGGTGCCGAGGGTGTAGAACCCTTCCTGGCCGAGGAGCTTGGCGAGCTTCGCGAGGGTGGAGCGGCGATCCGCCCACCAGTGGGTGACCGCGTCCACGCCCAGCCCGGCGACCAGGCCAGCGGCGGACAGGTGCAGACCCAGCAGCAGCGCCACCGGCAGCAGCAGCACGAGCTTGGTGGCGGTCAGGGTGGCGACGTGCCGGGTGTCGGCCAGACGACCACCCCAACCCGGCTTGCCCTTGTCGGCGGACTGCGGCGACGTCTGCACCCAGTGGTCACCCACGCTGTGCCCCACGTAGAGGACAGCGAAGACGGCGGCGAAGGTGGCAGCGGTGACGCTCATGACGAACTCCTCGGTGAGGCGAAGGAGCGGCTTCGGCTCCCCTCAGCCCCGCCCGTCCGGGCGCCCCTAAGGGGCGCCCGGACGGGCGGAGGAGGCAACCGGCCACAGCGAGAGCGCTGCGAATGAGCAGGTCGGCCGTGCGTCTATTACTTCGGTCCCGTGGTGTAGATCGGACGCCCGTCAGAGGTCTCGTCCAGCACGGTCGGACTCTCGTCACCGAGGTACACCCGCTGACCGGAAGGGGTCTCGTCCAGCAGGGTCGGCTGAACGTCCCCGAGGTACACCTTCTGACCGGAGGGGGTCTCATCCAGCAGGGTGCGGTAGCTCATGCGAACTCCTAGGAGGTGAGTGAGGACGGAGCGGAACTCCAGCTCCCTGCGACCCCGCCCGTACCGCCGCGAAACGGCGAGACAGGCGGAGGAGGCAACCGGCGCGGGAAGTAGCCCGCGGGACTCCGGTGAACGCGCGGCGCCGCCTCTCTCGGACGTTGTCCTGAGGCGGCCCCGGGCGGGACGCGGTGGGCGCTACTGCCGCGCTGGTCCGGCGTCGGCAGCGCCTAGATATGTCGACGACCCATGGGGCTCCTTCGGTCGGCCCGGGGTGTTCCGGGCGGTCTCCGGGTCGGCGTTCACCGGTACGCCGCTTGCGGCGGTGTGCCGGTCCCGAGCCGTGGTCGGGCGCGTCATCGTCACTGCTCTGACGCCAGCAGGGCGGCGCGCGCCAGGTGGCACCCGCGGGGCTGACCTCCAGGAATGGAGGGATGCTCCCCGAGGGTGTTCTCCAGAGCTGACACGCAGGGGGCAGGTCAGGTTCGCCTGCCGCTAAGTGGCCGCCGGGCGGCCGTCACCCGGGCCGTTGCGGGGACGGGGACTCGAACCCCGTCACTTCTCTCACTGTTGAGTTCTCAAGCAACAGACCCTCCCCGGCAAGCGCGGTATCTCTCTCGTCCTCACGAGACCCGCCGGGCGCTCTGCGATCGTGCAGTTCGAAGCAGCCCAAAGAAGGCCCTCCGATTCGCCTCCGCGTTTCCTCGGCTGCGACGTGTTCAACATAGGCAACCTGCTTAAGCAGGTCAAGCTGCATGGCGAGGCTGCTCAGGTTGGGCAAGTGGGTACCATGGCTGTATGAGCCTCGACCCGAACGATGAGCGCCCGCCGTACTTGCAGGTCAGCAGCGTGCTCCGCGCGGAAATCCTCACGAAGAAGTTCGAGCCCGGGAAGCAGTTGCCGTCTGGCCCTGAGTTGGCCAAGCGGTTCGAAGTCGCCCGAGGAACGGTGACCCGGGCCCTCGACATGCTCAGGGACGAAGGGCTGATCGTGACCCGCAAGGGGTCGGGCTCCTTCGTCCGTGAGCGGACTGAGCGGCCGGTCGGCCTGCGGCCGCACCTGGAAATGGCCTTCGCCGATCCCCACGTCACGATCGACTTCGCCGGATTCAGCAGCGAGACGCTGCACAGCGCGATGCAAGAGCCCCTCGACAAGATTCGCGCTGGTCGGCTCCGCCCCGAGTCGATTGAAGTCCGGCTCCTACTGCCGGACACCACCGGACCGATGGCGGTGCCGACGCTGGTCGACGGGCTTGCGGACGATCCTGCGCTTCGCGACCGAGCCCGGGACATCGCGTTGACGAACGCGGCCGGCATCCGGCACTCGGTGGAGGTGCTGGCCGAACTAGGGCTGGTCGAGAAGGCGTCGGTGAACGTGAAGGTCTACCGGGCGACATCGCTGTTCAAGCTCTACATCCTCAACCGCCGCGACGTGTTCTTCGGCTTCTACCCGCTGCGTGAACGCACGATGGAGGTGGCGAACGAGTCGCGGACCTTCTACGACATCACCGGCAAGGACACCACGCTGTTCCACCACGCGGCGGGCCCTGACGGCGAGTCGATGGGGTCGCAGTACGTCCAGCAGGCCACAAGGTGGTTCGAGAGCATCTGGACCACCATCGCGTACGAGCGTGAAGCGTGAGCGCGTCCCCGGAGGGGTTGGCCTCCGTCCTCGCTCCCGTACGGCATGTGCTTCTCGACTTCGACGGCCCTGTGTGCTCGGTCTTCGCAGGGTTTCCGGCGGCAGATGTCGCCCGTCGCCTGACTGGACTGCTGTCGGGTCCTGACGGCCCGCCGCCCGGACATGAGGAATCGGACCCGCTGGCGATGCTTCGCCGGATCGCCGACGAGCGGGAAGACCTGGTTCCCCTGGCTGACGAAACGCTGGCGCGGCTGGAGATGGAGGCCGTCGACCGGGCACAGCCGACGCCGGGAGCGCGAGCCTTCCTTGAGGAGTGCCAAGCGAGCGGGCGTTCGGTCTGGATGGTCAGCAACAACGCGACGGTGGCCATCGAACGCTACCTGGCTGCCCACGGTCTTGATCGGCTTGTCGCGGGCCAGTTCGGCCGGGTGAGCGGGCATCCGGAGTCCATGAAGCCGTCCCCGCAACTCCTCTCCGCTGCCATGGCTGCGGCTGCGGCGAAACCGGGCGACTGCGTCTTCGTCGGCGATGCGGTACGCGATGTCGAGGCCGCTCACGCCGCCGGCATGGAGGCGATCGGGTACGCGAACAAGCCGGGCAAGGGTGCGGCGTTGACTAAGGCTGGAGCCGTGGCGGTGGTCACCTCCATGGACAGCCTCGCCCGAGCGATGGCGAACGGGCGCACGTAGCGACGTGGCTACGCGCTCAGGAATGGGCAACGCGCCCGGTCAGCGATGACCGGGCGCGTCTCAGTTTCCGTCTCATTCATCCCCGTCCAATGCCGTTCACAGCGGTTCACGCGGCGGGGTGACGTACGGAGCTGAACGGGACTGTACGGCCCCGAATCGCGCACCGGCCGGATCGGACAAACCTGCAAAGCGAGTTACGCGGGTTCGATTCCCGCCACGGCCTCCGGTCCCTCGATCAGGGACTCACCGAGGGCGGTCCCGCTGCGGGTGGACCGCCCTCGTGGCGTTCGTTCCGCGGGCGGCGCGCTGTCGCGTCGTCGTGCTCCACGCACCGCCCCGGAACGGACGCCCGTACCCCCTGAAGGCGGCCCCGACCTCGGCGGGGACCGCCTTCAGGCGCTTCGGGGGGGGCTTACGGCCCCCAGGCCGTTACCCCTGAACTCCCTGCGGGGTGCCCTGCGCGCTCTGTGCCACCGCCGCCTGCGGACGGATCGGGAGGCGGCCGATGGGGCGGCCGGTGGCCGCGCGGACCGCGGAGGCGACCGCGGCGGGGGCCGTCACCACCGGCACCGCGCTGACGGCCTTCGCGCCGAACGGGGCAACCACATCGCGCTCCTCGACGAGGTGGACGATGCGGATGTCCGGCGCGTCCAGCGCCGTCGGCAGCGCGTAGCCGGTCAGGTCCGGGTGGCGCACCTGGCCGCGCGTGGTGCGCAGGTTCTCCATCAGCGCGGCGCCCAGCCCCTGGGTGACCCCGGCCTCGATCCGGGCCCGCAGCTGACGGGGGTTGAGCACCTGCCCGACGTCCTGCGCCACGGACATCTCCACCACGCGGATGGTGCCCAGTTCGATGTCGACGTCCGCGACGCAGCGGATCGCGCAGAACGCCATCCCCACGAACGCGTCGCCCTGCCCGGACTCGTCCAGCGGCTCCGTCGGATGCGGACGGCACTGGGCGGTGGCCCACAGCTCCTTGCCGTCCAGCGCCTCGGCGACGGTGGTGGAGAGCACCCCGTCGTACGAGGTGATCTTGCCGTCGGTGATCTGGAGCAGCTCGGTGGACATCCCGAACTTGTGGGCCAGCGGCTGCAGCAGCTGCGTACGGACCATCTTCGCGGCCCGCTCGACGGCGCCGCCGGAGACCCAGGTGTGGCGCCCGTGGCAGGCGCGTCCGGCGGGCGGCTGATCGGTGTCGACGCCCGCGACGTGCACCTCCTCGACGCCCAGCGTCTCCTGCACGATCTGCCGCGCCAGCGTGGAGAAGCCGCCGCCGGTCTCCACGGCGGCGCAGATGACGGTGGCGACCGAGCCGCTGACCTTGACGGTCGCGGTGGACACCTCGTCGGCGCCCTCCGCGCCCAGCATGTGCACCATGCCCAGCGCGTAGCCGACGCCACGGCGCACCGCGCCCGGCTCGCCCGCACCCTCCAGGCCGCCCGGGAGCAGCCACTCCGCCGCGGGGGTGTCCTTGGGCAGGTCCGGCAGCGGCGCCTCGGTGACCGCGTGCAGCAGTTCGGCGACGGGCGCGGGGCAGGTCACCGTCTGGCCCGTGGGCAGCAGATCGCCGGTGGCCATGACGTTCCGCCGCCGGATCTCGTCCGGCTCCAGACCCAGGCGTGCCGCGAGCTTGTCCATCTGGCCCTCGTGGGCGGCGCAGACCTGCATCGCGCCCTCGCCGCGCATATGGCCGGAGGGCGGATTGTTGGTGCGGACCGCCCAGCCCTCGATGACGGCGTGCGGGACGACGTACGGGCCGCAGGAGAAGGAGACGGCGGCGGCCAGCGCCTCGGCGGAGGTGTCCGCGTAGGCGCCGGCATCCATCAGGATCTGCGCCTCGACCTTCACCAACGTGCCCTCGGCGTCGGCGTGGTGGCGATAGCGGAGCAGCGTCGGGTGGCGGTGCGCGTGGGTGAGGAAGGACTCCTCGCGGGTCGCGGCGAGCTTGACGGGGCAGCCGGTACGCAGCGCGAGAAGGCCCAGGGAGAGCTGGATGCCGGGATCCTCGCGGTCCCCGGTGGCGCCGGGCACGCCGGTCACCACGACCTTGACGCGCTCCGGGTCGAGGCCGAAGGAGGCGGCGGCCAGATCACGGTCGGCGTGCGGGTCGGTGGAGGCGGTGTAGATCTCCACGCCGCCGTCGGGCCGCGGGACCGCGAGCCCGGCCTCGGCGCCGATGGGGGCAGGGTCCTGACGGCCGATGCGGTACAGCCCCTCGACCATCACCTCCCCGACGGCCTCCGGGTCGCCGAAGCGGAGCGGGATGTGCCGGATGAGGTTGCCGTCCGGGTGCAACGGCTCGGCCTCGAAGGCGAGTTGCGGGTCGGTGACCGGGGCCAGCAGCTCGTACTCGACGGCGATGGCGGCGGCAGCCAGCCGGGCGGTGTCGGGGTGGTCGGCGGCGATCGCGGCGATCGGCTCGCCGTGGTAACGCACCTCGTCCTTGGCGAACACCGGGCGGTCGGCGATGCCGCGGCCGTGCCCGGCATCCCCGGGGACGTCCGCGTGCGTGACGACGGCACGGACGCCGGGCAGTTCGGCGGCCTGCCGGGTGTCGAGGGAGACGATCCGCGCACGTGGATGCGGCGAGCGCAGCACCGCCGCCCACAGCAGCCCGTCGGCCCAGAGGTCGGCGGCGTACGGGAAGGTGCCCTGGGTCTTGGCGGACGCGTCGGCGGACGGCAGGGAGACGCCCAGGCCGTGCGGCGGCGGCTCGACGGGCGGGATCGGCACCCCGGCGGCGGGCGTCGCGGTGGCTGCGTCGGTCGTGCCGCTCATGCAGGGCCTCCCGTCCGGTGCGGTGCGTCCGGACCGTGGGGTTCGTCGGGGTCGTGGCCGGCCGGGGCGCCACTGCGCTCGGCCGGGGCGTGCGGGCCCTGCTCGTGCGCCCCCTGCGGGGCGTGGTCCTCGGGGCCCGCCTGGTGCGGGATGTGCGCGGCGTCCTCGGGCGCCTCCGCCTCCGCGGCGGCCTCGGCGGCCTGGCGGCGGGCGGTGACGACGGTGTCGACGGCGTCGAGCACCCCGCGGTACCCGGAGCAGCGGCAGAGGTTGCCGCAGAGCGCCTGCCGGGTCTCCAGCTCGCTGGGGGCGTGGTTGCCCTCCAGGAGGTCGTGCACGGTCATCGCCATGCCCGGGATGCAGAACCCGCACTGAACGGCGCCGGAGTCGGCGAGGGCACGCTGCACATCGGAGGGACGGCCGTGCTCGGCAAGCCCTTCGACGGTGCGGACCTCGCTGCCCGCGGTGGTGGCGGCGGGTACCAGACAGGAGGCGACCAGCCGCCCGTCCACCTGGACGGAACAGGCGCCGCACTCCCCTTGGGAACAGCCGTCCTTGGCCCCGGCGAGCCCGAGCCGCTCCCGCAGGACGTAGAGGAGCGATTCGCCGATCCAGGCGTCGGTGACCGGCCGGTCGGTGCCGTTGACGCGCAGCATGTACGAGGCGTGCGGGTGCTCCTCGGCGTACGCGTCGGCCCCGGCGGTGTCCGGGCCGGAGTGCGGCAGCACCTGGGGCGAGCCGTCGGCCACGGCCTCGGGGGCGACTGCCCCGGGGGCGGCTGCCTCCTGACCGGCCGTCTCCGGGCCGGTCTCGGGGCCCTCGGGTGCGGCGGCGTCGGGCTCCCCGGGGGCGGCCGGGTGAGCCGGGCTCGGGGCGTCGTTCCCGGGCAGCCCGGCGGCGGCCTCGGCGGCATCAACTGCCGCCTCCGCCTCGGCGGTTGCCTCGGGACTCAGGGGGGCGGCGGTGTCCGGTGCGCCGTCCGGGAGCGTGGCCTCGGCGGCGGACCCGGTGGCGATGTGGTCGCCGGGGGGCGGCACCACGGAGCCGTCGTCCGCGACGGGGGCGGCCTCCGGCACGGGGACGCCGTGCGGCGGCGTGCCGTGAACGGCCGTACCAGGCTCGGCAAGGGGCTCGGCGATGGGCTCCTGGGCGGGCTGCGTCGGTGCGCCGAGCTCGACGGGCTCCGGCGCCGGGGCGCCCGGGGCGTCGGCGGCAGGCAGGCCACCGGCGCCGTCCACGGGCGCGGCACCCGCCTGCGGTACGTGCGGCTCCCCGGGGGCGTACGGCGCGTCCCCGGCGAACGGCTCCGCGACGGGGTACTCCTCCGGGGCGGCGTGCGGCTCGGGAGCGACGGGCGTCTCCCCGACGGGCACCGCCGGGTCCGGGACGGCGTCCACGCCGTGGCCGACAGGGGCGGGCACGCCGTGCTCAGCGGGAGCAGGTACACCGTGCCCCTCCAGGACGGGCGCACCATGCTCGGACAGAGCGTCCGCACCGTGCGCGGCCGGAGCGGGCGCACCCTGCTCGACGGAAGTGGGCGCACCGTGCTCGCCAGGAGCGTGCGGCGCCTCGCCGTGCGCCGTCTCCGGCGCCCCCGGGCGAGCCGCCTCGTCACCAGACGTGCCGTACCCGGCGTACGCCTCGTACGCCTCGTACGCCCCGTCACGTACCGCGTCGAGCGGGAACTCGCCAGCGACATCGGGCTGTTCACCGGCGGCCGGAACCGTCCAGGAGCCCGTGTCCGCCGGAGCATCGGCCACCTGGCCCGGCGCTTGCGGAGCAGGCACATGGCCCGGCGCCTCCGGGGCGGGCGCGGTCCCCTCGGCCGGTGGCCACTGGGCGAGCGCGTCGGCGGGCAGCGACCAGTGGCCGCTGCCGCCGCCGGGCATCGCGGGCGCCGGAGCCTCCGGGGCGGCCGCGCCGGTGGTGTACGCGTCGCCGGTGCCGTGGGCGGTGTCCCGGGGCACGCCATGGTCGGCGGGGCCGCTCTGCGGGTACAGCTCCTCGGCGATGCCGCCGAACAGCGGGTCCTGCGGCGCGGGATGGCCGCCGTAGCCGCCCTGGCCGCCATAGGTGTTGCCGGACGGGCCGTACCCGTACGGGTCGGGCGCCGGGTGACCGCCGTCCCCGTAGGTGTCGCCACCGGGGACGGCGGTGTCGTAGCCGGTGCGGTACCCGGTGGCCGGATAGCCGCCCGTGGGGCCCTGGGCGTGCGGGGCCGTCCGGCCGTCGTCGACCAGGTACTCGCCGGACTCCTCCAACAGGTCGTCAGGGGCGCCCGGGACCGTCCACTGGCCGGTGCCACCGGACGCGTCCGTGCCGCCCGCGACCGGCCATTCGACGTGGTCGCCGCCCCACGGGGTGCCGTGCGGCGGCGTGCCCGTCGGCCCGGCCGCCCGGCCGGTGTGGGCGGGGTATCCGGCCGACGGGTCGGCGTACCCGGCGGAGGGGTCGGCGAACGGCATCGTCCACTGGCCGGTGGCCGACGGGTCGGTACCGGCGCCGGGGATCGGCGGGGTGAAGGAGGCCGGGGGGACGTAGCCGTGACCGGGCGCGGCGAGCGGGTCGGCGCCCGGGGGGTAGTAATCGCCGCCGAGGGCCGCGGTGGTGAACCCCTCGGGCAGCTGCACGAAGGCCGTGGCCTCCTGCTCGTACTCGCCGCCCTGCGGCAGCGGCTGCCAGCCCTGCTCGGGCCGGTGCCTGCGGTTGTCGTCGCTCACGAGAGCGCCCTCCCAAGTGCGCGGCGGGCCAAGGCCGCCACCGTACGGCGCAGATGCAGCGCGGCGGGCGGCAGGGTCTGCGGCTCGGAGCCGTCCTGTGGCGGCGCCGGGTCGGGGATGCAGGCGGCCGCGACGTAGTCGCCGAAGGCCGTCAGGGCCTCCGGGACCAGGGCGCGTTCGCCGTCCCAGTCGATGAGGGAGGCCACCCACTGCTCGGCCTCCAGGGGCCTCAGCGGCATCGCGGCGACCGCACCGACGGCGCACCGCACACCGCGCCGCGCCGGGTCGAGGACCAGCGCGACGGAGGCGGTGGCACGGCCGGGGCCGGTGCGCCCGGTGGCCTTGAGGAACGTCTGCGGGGCGTGCAGCAGCGGCACCCGGACGTGGCCGACGAGTTCGCCGGGGCGCAGCATCTCGCGCCCGGCCAGCAGATGGCTCACCGGGATCTCGCGGCGGCCGCCCCCGGGGCCCGCAATGATCAGGGTGGCTTCCAGAGCCGCGAGGACCGGCAGGGTGTCGCCGGTCGGCGCGGAGCTGACGATGTTGCCGCCGAGCGTCCCGGCGTTGCGGATCTGCGGGGGCCCGGCGGCGCGGGCGGCGGCGGCCAGCCCCGGGATCAGCGCGGCGAAGTCGGGGCGCCCCATGCGGGCGAGGGTGAGTCCGGCGCCGAGGAGGGCGTGGCCGTCCTGGTACTGCCAGCCGCGGATTTCACTGATCCGGGCGAGGCCCACGAGGCCCGCGGGTCTGAGGAGTCCGGCGTTGACCGCCGCCATGAGGTCGGTGCCGCCCGCGACGGGTACGGCGGCGGGCATGGCGGCGAGGGCCGCCACCGCCTCGTCGAGCGAGGCCGGCAACGTCACCGTGTGCGACGCCTGCGGTGCGTGCGTGGTCAAGCCAGCTGCCCCTTCCCCGGTGTCCCGGCAGTTCCGCTCGCCGTACGGTACGTGCTCACGGTCCGGACGTGGCAACTCTGGCACATTCTCGCGGGGGCACGGCGCGAGGGTCCGCGAAGCGGTGTTCCGTCCCGAACGGCACGCTGGTCCGGTTTCGTCCGCCACGGCGGGCCCGAACGGCGGTAGTGGCGCGGGGCGTGACGGGTGCGCCGGGGCGCCCGCGGCACCCCGGGCCGACCGGGTGTCCGGCCCGGGACGGGCGCCCCGGTCGTACGGCGGCTCACACGTTCGGGGGCGGCCCGTCGATCGGGCGTCCGAGCAGCCCGGGACGCTTCTGCCAGGGGTGGGGGCCACCGGGCGGGCGGTAGGCGACGCCGAGCGCGTCGAGGCGCGGGTAGTGGGCGGTCATCCGGCGGGTGAATTCCTGGTAGTCGCGGTCCGGGGGCGCGGGCAGCCGGGACCAGGCGACCTCGGCGAGCGCCACCAGCCGCGGGAAGACCTGGTAGTCGCGGCGCTCCTGACTGTCCATGACCTCGGTCCAGACATTGGCCTGGGTGCCGAGCACCCGCTCCGCCTCCGCGTCCGTGAGGGCGTCGGGGACGGGTTCGAAGCGGTAGACGTCCTCCAGGGTGCGGACGAAACCGATCGGCACCGGCTCGTTCGCCCCGGCGTCCTGACGGTGGTCCAGATAGACCTGTTGTTCGGGGCACATGACGACGTCGTGACCGGCGCGGGCGGCGGCGACGCCCCCGGCGCAGCCGCGCCAGGAGGAGACCGCGGCGCCCTCGGGCAGGCCGCCCTCCAGGATCTCGTCCCAGCCGATGAGGCACCGGCCGCGGTCGGCGAGCCAGCGGGCGAAGTGGCCGAGGAACCAGCTCTGGAGGCCGTCCTCGCCGTCGACTCCCAGCTCGGCGATGCGCTTCTGCGCGGTGTCGGACGCCTTCCACTGGTCCTTGGGGCATTCGTCGCCGCCGAGGTGCACATAGCGCGACGGGAACAGCTCCAGCACCTCCTCCAGCACCTCCTCGTAGAAGCGGACGGCGTTGTCAGTGGGGGCGAGTACGTTCGGATTGACGCCCCAGGTGTCCCAGACGGAGAGGGAGGTCGTGTCGATGACATCGGTGTTGCCGAGTTCCGGGTACGCGGCGATGGCCGCCTGCGAGTGGCCGGGGATATCGACCTCCGGGACGACGGTGATGTGGTGCCGCGCGGCATAGGCCACGATCTCGCGCAGGTCGTCCTTGGTGTAGTGGCCGCCGTGCGGGATGTCGCTCCACAGCGGGGAGGCGCGGTGGCCGAGTTTGGTACGGGCGCGCCAGCCGCCGGTGCGGGTGAGTTCGGGGTGGCGGTCGATGGGCACGCGCCAGCCCTGGTCGTCGGTGAGGTGCAGGTGCAGGACGTTGAGTTTGTGGGCGGCGAGCAGGTCGATCCAGCGCAGTACGCCGTCCTTGGGGGTGAAGTGCCGGGCGACGTCGAGCATCATGCCGCGCCAGCCGAAGCGCGGGGTGTCCTCGATACGCAGCGGCGGCAGCGACCGGGCGCGGGTGTCCGGGGTGGTGGGGGCGCGCCGGAAGACGTCGGCGGTGTCGGTGGCGAGGAGCTGACGCAGCGTCTGCGCGCCCCAGAAGACCCCGGCCGGGCCGCCGCCGTCGATCGCGAGGAGGGAGCCGTCGACGGTGAGGCGGTAGCCCTCGGGGCCCAGACGGCGCGCGAGGTCCGGGTCGGTGCGCAGCCGGATGCGGCCGCGGCAGCCGTCGTGGTGCGGGGGCAGCGGCAGGGCGGTGGCGGCGCCGAGGGTGGTGCGCAGCCAGTGGGCGGTGTCCTCGGTGCCGGGCCCGGCGTCGAGGCCGGTGGCCGCGTCGAGGACGAACGCGTCGCCGTCCGGAAGGGCTTCGGTCCGGAGCGGAAGCGGAATGACGGCGTGGTCGGGTGTGCCGGGATGTCCTACGGGGTGGGGATGCATGCCTTGAACCCTTCAGTCCTTCACCGCGCCGCCGAGGCCCGGGACCGGTCGGCGCTGTACGAGTACGAAGAAGACGAGGACGGGGAGGGTCATCACGGTCGACGCGGCCATGATGCCGCCCCAGTCGTTCTCGTCGGGTTTGAAGAAGACGAGCAGTGCCATCGGCAGGGTGGAGTTCTCGGTGGCGCTGATCAGGAACGACTTGGCGAACAGGAAGTCGTTCCAGGTGGAGATGGCGGAGAAGACGCTGGTGGCGACGAGTCCGGGGAGGACGAGCGGGAAGCGAGCCGAGGGTGTTCAGGCCGATGCCGGGTACGGCGGTGCCGAGGCCGCGCAGAAGGAAGAAGAGCGGGAGGGTCAGCGCCTCGACGGGCACCGTCTGCGCGATCAGGAACCTGATCAGCAACGTGGTGCGGAAGCGGAAGCGGAACCGCGTCACGGCGGTGGCGGCGAGGAAGGCGATCAGCGCGGAGGCGACGACGACCGTCCCGGCGACGATGAGGCTGTTGAGGAAGTAGCGGCCGAAGTCCTGCTGTGGGAAGACGCGCCGGAAGGCGTCGAGGGAGGGCGCGAGCGTCCAGGGGCGCGGCGCGTCCGGCTGCACCTCGGCGTCGGGTTTGAAGGCGGAGAGCACCATCCAGTAGAGGGGGAAGGCGACGACGGCGGCGATCAGCAACGTCGCGGCCTCGGCGGCGAGCCGCCACGGGCGGCGGGGGCCGCGGCGGGGCCCGCCGGTGCGAGCGGTACGAGCAGGTCGGCTGGTGCAAGCGGTACGGGTGGGCCCGCCGACGCGAGCCTTGCGGGCAGGTCGGCCGGTGCGGGCCGCCGGAACGCGGGCACCCCGGCCGGAACGGGCGGCCCCGCCCGCGTCGGCCTCCCCGATACGCGAAGCGCTCACAGCTCCTCCCCCTGACGGCGCAGCAGCCGCAGATGGACGAGGGTCACGCCGAGCAGGATCAGCAACATGACGACGCCGATCGCCGCCCCGAGGCTGTACTGAGCAGCGCGCCGAGGACGGCGAGAGCCGGGGCGAGGTAGAGCCAGGGGGTCCAGCCGCCGTGGCGCCGGGCGGGGTCGCGGGGCGC
>NZ_VKJP01000619.1 GCF_007280575.1 Streptomyces benahoarensis | reverse complement strand
CCCCCGAGCGCCGCCCCTTCGCCCCCGTGCCGTACTTCTGGTCCGACCAGTACGGCATCAAGCTCCAGGCGTACGGGCTCACCGCGGGCGCCGACCGTACGGAGACCACCGTCCTGGACCGCGCCGCCCGCAGCGCCGTCGCCCTCTACGGGCGCGACGGTTCCGCCACCGGCATCCTCGCCGCCGGACTGCCGCCGCGCCAGGTCAGGGCGCTCCGCGCGGTCGTCGCCACCCCGCTGCCCTGGGAGGAGGCACGCGCCCGCGCGCGGGCGGTTCTCGCCCCCGCCTGACGGTGCCCGATCATGGAGGGATGACCGACTCGTACGTACGGGTGCGCGGCGCCCGTGAGCACAACCTCCGCACCGTCGATGTGGACATCCCGAGGGACGCGCTGGTCGCGTTCACCGGGGTGTCCGGATCGGGCAAGTCCTCGCTGGCCTTCGGCACCCTCTACGCCGAGGCGCAACGCCGCTACTTCGAGTCCGTCGCCCCCTACGCCCGCCGCCTGATCCACCAGGTCGGCGCGCCCAAGGTCGAGGAGGTCAGCGGGCTGCCCCCGGCCGTCGCCCTCGAACAGCGCCGCTCCGCGCCCTCCGCCCGCTCCTCCGTCGGCACCGTCACCACCCTCTCCAACTCCCTGCGGATGCTCTTCTCCCGCGCCGGCGACTACCCGGAGGGCGCCGGACGTCTCGACTCCGACGCCTTCTCGCCCAACACCGCCGCCGGTGCCTGCCCCGAGTGCCACGGACTGGGCCGCGTCCACCGCGTCACCGAGGACTCCCTCGTCCCCGACCCCACGCTGACGATCCGCGAGGGCGCCGTCGCCGCCTGGCCCGGCGCCTGGCAGGGCAAGAACCTCCGCGACATCCTCGCCACCCTCGGCCACGACATCGACCGGCCCTGGCGCGACCTGCCGCCCGCCGACCGCGACTGGATCCTCTTCACCGACGAACAGCCCGTCGTCACCGTCGACCCGGTCCGCGAGGCCGGCCGTATCCAGCGCCCGTACCAGGGCCAGTACATGAGCGCCCGCCGCTATGTGCTGCACACCTTCGCCGACTCCAAGAGCGAGACGCTGCGCACCCGCGTCCGCGGCTTCCTGATCACGGAGCCGTGCCCGTCCTGCGCCGGACGGCGGCTGCGCCCCGAAGCCCTCGCCGTCACCTTCGCCGGACACGACATCGCCGACCTGGCCGCCCGCCCGCTCGGCGCACTCGCCGCGCTGCTGGCCCCCACCGCGCGCCGCGACGACGACGGCGTCGCCGCCACCCTCGCCCGCGACCTCGTCGCCCGTATCGAGGTCCTCACCGAACTCGGCCTCGGCTACCTCGCCATGGACCGCCCCGCACCCTCCCTCTCCGCCGGGGAACTCCAGCGGCTGCGCCTCGCCACCCAGCTGCGCTCCGGCCTCTTCGGCGTCGTCTACGTCCTCGACGAACCCTCCGCCGGGCTGCACCCCGCCGACACCGAATCCCTCCTCGCCGTCCTGGGACGCCTCAAGGAGGCGGGCAACTCCCTCTTCGTCGTCGAACACGACATGGACGTGGTGCGCAGCGCCGACTGGCTGGTCGACGTCGGCCCGCGCGCCGGTGAACACGGCGGCCGGATCCTGCACAGCGGACCCGTCGCCGGGCTCGCCGACGCCGCGGAGTCCGCCACCCGCCGCTTCCTCTTCGACCCCGCCCGTCTCTTA
>NZ_VKJP01000618.1 GCF_007280575.1 Streptomyces benahoarensis | reverse complement strand
ATTAAGTCGTCGGCAGCGTCAGATGTGTATCAGAGACAGCCGCGGCCGTCGACACCGGGGTCACCGGGGCGGCGCTCGTCGCGGTCGGCGGTTACGGACGTGGCGAACTCTCCCCGCGCAGCGACCTCGACCTCCTCCTGCTCCACGACGGCCGCGCCGCCCCGTCCCAACTCGCCACGCTCGCCGACCGCCTCTGGTACCCGGTCTGGGACCACGGCCTCGACCTCGACCACTCCGTCCGCACCCCCGCGCAGGCCCGCACCGCCGCCCGCGCCGACCTCAAGGTGCAGCTCGGCCTCCTCGACGCCCGCCACCTCGCCGGTGACCGGACCCTCACCGACGCGCTGCGCACCACCGCCGCCGCCGACTGGCGCGCCGCCGCCCCCGCCCGCCTCCCGGAACTCCACGCCCTGGGACGCGCCCGCGCCGAGCGCCACGGCGACCTCCGGTACCTCCTCGAACCCGACCTCAAGGAGGCCCGCGGCGGGCTGCGTGACGCCACCGCCCTGCGCGCCGTCGCCGCCTCCTGGGTCGCCGACGCCCCACGCGACGGGCTCGAAGCCGCCTGCACCCGCCTCCTCGACATCCGCGACGCGCTCCACCTCGCCACCGGCCGCGCCACCGACCGCCTCACCCTCCAGGAACAGGACCAGGTCGCCGCCGCCCTCGGCCTCCCCGACGCGGACGCCCTGCTCCGCCACACCTACGAGGCCGCCCGCACCCTCGCGTACGCCGCCGACATCACCTGGCGCGCGACCGGCCGGATCCTGCGCGCCCGCTCCGTACGCCCGCTGCTGCGCGGTCTGCTCGCCGGGGACCGCGCCGCCGGACGGGGCGAGCGCGCCCCGCTCGCCGACGGCGTCGTCGCACACGACGGGGAGGCCGCCCTCGCCCGCACCGCCCGCCCCGAACGCGACCCCGTCCTCGGCCTGCGCGCCGCGGCCGCCGCCGCCCGGGCCGGACTGCCGCTCTCCCCGCACGCCGCCCGCCGCTGCGCCGCCGCGGCCGCCACCCACCCGCTACCCGTGCCGTGGCCGCCCGAGGCCCGCGAGGCGTTCGTCGCCCT
This sequence comes from Streptomyces benahoarensis, assembly GCF_007280575.1. Classification (GTDB taxonomy): domain Bacteria; phylum Actinomycetota; class Actinomycetes; order Streptomycetales; family Streptomycetaceae; genus Streptomyces; species Streptomyces benahoarensis. The sequence goes on along the minus strand of NZ_VKJP01000618.1, from coordinate 599 downwards.
CCTCGACGCGGGCGCCCCCACCATCCCCGTCTGGGAGACCCTGGAGGCCGAGGGCCTGCTCACCCTCCTGCTGCCGGAGTGGGAACGGGTCCGCTGCCTGCCGCAGCGCAACGCCGTCCACACCTGGACCGTCGACCGCCACCTCGTCGAGACCGCCGTCCGCGCCGCCGCCCTCACCCGCCGCGTCGACCGGCCCGACCTGCTGCTCGTCGCGGCCCTCCTGCACGACCTCGGCAAGGGCCTGCCCGGCGACCACGCGGTGGCCGGTGCACCCGTCGCCCGCGCCGTCGCCGCCCGCCTCGGCTTCGGCGCCCACGACACCGCCGTCCTCGCCACCCTCGTCCGCCACCACCTGCTGCTCATCGAGACCGCCACCCGCCGCGACCTCGACGACCCCGAGACGGTCACCGCCGTCGCCCGAGCCGTCGGCACCGTCCGCACCCTCGGCCTGCTGCACGCCCTCACCGAGGCCGACGCCCGCGCCACGGGGCCCGCCGCATGGAGCGCCTGGCGCGGTGCGCTCGTCGACGGCCTCGTCGCCCGCGTCGCCGACCGCCTCGCCGGCGAACCCGTACCGGACGGCCCCGCCACCCGCCCAC
>NZ_VKJP01000617.1 GCF_007280575.1 Streptomyces benahoarensis | reverse complement strand
GCTCCTGGCCGCCGCCCGCCCACCCCGCAGGTCGCGCCGCCCCTCGCGCGGAGAGAGGCTGTGGAAGTGCCCGGCCGCCGCGGCTCCCCGGGTGGGCCGGGAGTCGGAACCTGTGGTCCGCCCGGTCCGTTCAACGTGGCGACCGCCCCGACATTGGAGGTTCCGTGACCGGTCCCCGCCCCCGCCGCACGCCGTGGCGTGCGCTGCGCCCCGCGAGCTTCGGCGCCGCGCCCACCGGCGAGCGGCTGGCCAGGATGCGCCGGTCGCCGCAGTTCGTTGACGGCCAGTTCCGCAACCCGACACAGACCCGTCAGCTGCTGAACGGCTCCGTGCTGCCGATGGCCCGTACGCAGCTGAACCGCGAGGGACGGCTGCGCCGCACGCCCGTCGGCCCGATACCGATGCACCGCCCGGCCCCGGGGGAGATCGCCGGGCTGCCGCGGACCGGGCTGCGCATCACTTGGATGGGGCATTCCAGCGTGCTCGCCGAGATCGACGGCCATCGCGTGCTCTTCGACCCGGTGTGGGGCGAGCGCTGTTCGCCGTTCGCCTGGGCCGGACCCAAGAGGCTGCACCCGGCCCCCGTAGAGCTGGCCGCGCTGGATCCCGTCGACGCCGTGGTGATCTCCCACGACCACTACGACCACCTCGACATGGTGACGATCCAGGCCCTGACCGCCACCGGAGCCGCCTTCGTGGTGCCCCTGGGCATCGGCGCCGACCTGGAGTTCTGGGGCGTACCGCCGTCCCGCATCACGGAGCTGGACTGGCACGAGTCCACCCGCGTCGGCGAGCTGACCCTCACCGCCACCCCCGCCCAGCACTTCTGCGGCCGGGGCCTGCGCGGCCCCCAGCACACCCTGTGGGCCTCCTGGGCCGTCGTCGGACCCGAGCACCGCATCCACCACAGCGGCGACACCGGCTATTTCCCCGGCTTCGCCGAGATCGGCGAACGCCACGGCCCGTTCGACCTGACCATGATCCAGATCGGTGCGTACAGCCAGTTCTGGCCCAAGAACCACACGGACCATCTGCCGCTGCCCGGTGCGTGGCCGGACATTCACATGACGCCCGCTCAGGGGGTTCAAGCACACCTTGACCTGCAGGGAGGTGGTCCGGCTGGGGTGCTGCTGCCGATCCACTGGGGCACCTTCAACCTCGCCCTGCACCCGTGGGCGGAGCCGGCGGAGTGGACGAAGGACGCAGCCGAGGAGGTCGGCCAGGCGGTGGCGTTCCCGTGTCCTGGTGAGCCGTTCGAGCCTGCGGGGAGGCTGCCTGAGGAGCCGTGGTGGCGGGCTGTGTCCTATCCGATTGCGCATCCCTGGCGCCGCCCCCGGAGTGCCGAGGCTGAGGTGGAGACGCGCAGCGGCGATCTCGATGTCGCGGGCGAACGGTGATGTGGATCGGGGACGACCTCGCCGAGGCTGTGCGCATGCTGGAGCGTCTCCCGCCCGAATGTGCCCCCACGTCGTGCCGCACCCGTAGGGTCGTGTAGGTTATTCGGGTTGCCACGGAGTCGACAGGCCCCACGGCAGCCATCCCGCCGCTTCAGCGGCACACCACTACCGCACGACTCCTCACCGGGACGAATTTCGGCATGCCCGAATTTCACACCGCGACGTGATTATGCGTCACCGAGGAATTCCGCTAAAGTAGTGACCACGCCAAGGCGCCGCAAACGAAAGTAAGCGGACCGAGGCAAACCCCTCCGACGGGTAATCGGAAACGAATTCG
>NZ_VKJP01000616.1 GCF_007280575.1 Streptomyces benahoarensis | reverse complement strand
ATGAGCGTCTCGTGGGCTCGGAGATGTATATAAGAGACAGCCCCCGTACCCCACGGGCACAGAGGAGACCGCCCCCGGGAAGCAGACCGCCACCGGAGAGCGCACCGGCACCGGGGCGACGCGACGACGGGCGCTCGCCGGCCTGTCCGTCCTCGGCGCCGGAGCCCTCGCCTGGACCCTGTGGCCCCACGCGAACGACAGCGGTCGCGACCCCTCCGTAGGCGCCACGCCACCCGCCCGGAAGCCGTCCCCCGGCGGGTCCAAGCCCGTCGCGCTACCGGCCGACATCCGCGCCCGGGGCAGCCTCACCGTCGGATCCGACCTCAGGTACGCGCCGATGGAGTTCCTTCAGGGCGGCAGGCCCGCCGGCCTCGACATCGCGCTGGCGCAGGCCCTCGGCCGGGACCTGGGCGTCGGCGTCAAGATCGTGAACGGCGCCCTCGACGCCCTCCTCCCCGGCCTCGCCTCGGGCCGCTACGACCTGGTCCTTTCCGCCCTCACCGACACCGCAGAACGGCAGCGCGACGTTGACCTGATCGACTACTTCCGCTCCGGCTTCGCCCTCGTCGTCCGCCGCGCAGACCGCATGACGATCAAGGGGCTCGACGACCTGACCGGCAGGGTGGTCGCCGTACAGCAGGGCACGGCCGCCCGCGACCATCTGGCCGGCCTCGGCCCGCAGAAGCCCAAGATCCGCGCGTTCGCCACCGCCGACGAGGTCTACGCCGACGTCACCAAGGGCGGCTCCGACGCCTGCCTCGACGACTACCCCGTCGCCGTCCGCACCGTCGCCGACCACGCCACCCTCGCTGTCACCGGCCGCCAGATCGCCCCGCGCCCCTGCGGCATCGCCGTCGCCAAGAGCAAACCGGCCCTCCGCGACGCCGTCCGCGCCTCCCTGGACCGCCTCATCATGGAGGGTTCCTACGAGAAGATCCTCGGCACATGGGGAGTGACGGCGGGCGCGGTGACGCGGGCGAAGATCAACGGAGGGAGCTGAACGGAGGAAGCTGAACGGGCGCTCACTCCGGCCAGTCGGAGCCCTTGATCACCTCCACGAAGTCCCCCCGCACGAACCCGGGCACGTAATGGGCCAGCACATCCGCCTTCACGTTGCCGAACGTCGTCTCCGGACGGTCCTTGATGCCCTCCGTGAACGCGGCGAGGATGCCGTTCTTGAAATCCGGCCGGGGATGCGCCGCGACCACCGCGGCCCGCTGCTCGTCGGAGACCGCGTGGTAGCCGATGCCCAGCACATCCAGCTCCACACCCCGGGTGACCAGCGCGATCTCCGGCGCCATATGGAGCGGGATCTCGGGCGTGGTGTGCAGCGCGATGGCCATCCAGACGCGGTCGGCCGGTTCGCCGGTGATGCCGTGGGCGTGCAGGAACCGGCGGGCCTCGTCGGCACCGTCGATCTCGAACCGCTGATCCGTCCGGCGGAACCACCCGGTCAGCCCCAGGTCGTGGAACATCGCCCCGACGTAGAGCAACTCGGGATCGAAGTCGAGGTCCAGCTCACGGCCGCGCAGCGCCCCCCACAGGAACACCCGCCGCGAATGGTCGAAGAGCAGCGGCGGCGCCGCCTCCCGCACCAACTCGGTGGCCTCCCGCGCCAGGGCACTGTCCGGGATCTCCACTCCTGCGATCGATGCACTCATGGGTACGTCCTCTCGGATGGGATGGGATGGTGTCTCTTATACACATCT
>NZ_VKJP01000615.1 GCF_007280575.1 Streptomyces benahoarensis | reverse complement strand
CCCATGCCCCGGCGCAGCCGCCCCCGCCCCATAACACTCCCGCAAGCACTCTGCTTGCAATAGTTAGCACCGGCGGTGCACGATGGGGCCATGGCATCGCTCAACGTCGGCAATCTCGGCGCGTTCCTGCGGGAGCAGCGGCGCACGGCGCAGCTGAGTCTGCGGCAGCTCGCGGCGGACGCGGGGGTGTCGAACCCGTACCTCAGCCAGATCGAGCGCGGGCTGCGCAAGCCGAGTGCGGAGATCCTGCAGCAGCTGGCCAAGGCGCTGCGGATCTCCGCCGAGACGCTGTACGTCCAGGCCGGGATCCTCGACGAGCGGCAGGGGCTCGACGGCGTCGAGGTGCAGACCGCGATACGCACCGACCCCGCACTCAACGAGAAGCAGAAGCAGGTGCTGCTGCAGATCTACGACTCCTTCCGCAAGGAGAACGGATACGGCAGCACCGACGCGGACGCCGCCCCGGCCGGTGACGTCCCGGCCGGTGACGTCCCGGGCCACGGCTGAGCGCACGACATCCGAATCAGGACACCGAATGCAGGAGGAAGCACCTCATGGCCATCACCGATGACCTCCGCAAGACGCTGACCGACCCGACCCCGCTGTACGCCCTCGCCGGTACCGCCGATCTGGCGGCCGAGAAGCTCGGTGAGGTGCCCGTGCTGGTCGAGCGGATCCGCGCGGAGGCCCCCAAGCACATCGAGGCGGTGCGGGCCACGGACCCCAAGGACGTCCAGGCACGGGTCGCCCAGCAGGCCAAGGAGGCCCAGGGCAAGCTCAACGACCTGCTGGGCTCGCTCGACACCGACCTGAAGAAGCTCCGCGAGCAGGCGCAGGTCCTCGCGCTCCAGGGCGTCGGCCGGGCCGCTGAGTACGCGGTCAGGGCGCGGGAGACGTACGACGGACTGGCCGAGCGGGGCCGCGACGCGGTGCAGGGCTGGCGCGGTGACGCCGCCGACCACGTCGAGGAGCTGGCCGTGGTGATCGAGCCGGACCCGGCGCCGAAGGCCGCCCCGAAGCCGGCGAAGGCCAACGGCACGGCGAACGGCACCGCCAACGGCAGGGCCGCGGCGTCCCGGACCGGCGCGGTGCCGAAGCCGGTCACCAAGCCCGCCACCGCGAAGGCCGACGGCGCGAAGGCGGCCGAGGCGAAGTCCGCGAAGAAGGACCCGGCCCGCAAGCCCGCCACGCGTCGGAGCACCCCGCCGTCGGCGAAGTGACGTAGTTATCCACACGGGCCGGGCACGCGACGGCGGCCCGGCCCGTTGTCCGGGTACGGTGGGCCGCGACGGCCCGAGTCGACAAGGTGGTGCGCGGCGTGCTGGTGTACGGATTCCAGTCCCTTCTGGGCTGGGCACAGCTGGCCCTGGGCGTCTACGCCGCGGTGATGCTGATCGACGCGGCGGTGCGCCGCGACGACGCCTACCGCGCGGCCGACAAGCAGACCAAGCCGATGTGGCTGATCTTCCTGGCCCTCGCCACGCTGCTGCTCTTCGTCATGCCGCTGATGTCGTTCCTGCCGATCATCGGCGTGATCGCGGTGATCGTCTACACCGTCGACGTCCGCCCGGCACTCCGCCACGCCACCGGCGGCGGCGGGGGCCCGCGCCGCGGCGGCTCCAGCTCCGACGGGCCGTACGGGCCTTACAACGGCGGACGCTGAGCGGAGCGAAGCGAGGGGCCTCCGGGGGCTTGGGGGCTCGGTCCCTTGGATCCCGCGGCCGTTCCGCCCCGATCCCCGGCCCCGTACACCTGCGGCCGTTCCGCCC
>NZ_VKJP01000614.1 GCF_007280575.1 Streptomyces benahoarensis | reverse complement strand
CCGGGGGCCGCCACCCCGGGCGCGACGACGGGCCGCCCCCGGATACGACGGTGGGGCGCCGCCCCCTGGACCGCGCCCCACCGCCAGCCTCACCCGTTCCCGCAGGTCAGCGGCCGTCCGCCGACCGGCGGCGCCGCGCGTACGCCACCGCGCCGCCGCCCGCCACGACCAGCGCCGCCGCGCCCGCCGCGAGATACGGCGTGCCATTGGAGCCGGTGTGCGCCAGCGACCCGCCGGTGACGCCCGCGGGCGCCGGATGGTTGGGCGTCGGCTGCTGCGGTGTGGCCGGGGTGGTGGGCACCGACGGGGACGGCGACGGGCTGGGCACCGCGTTGTCCCACACCGTCACGGTCTGCCGCTCCCCGGCCACCGCCTCGATCTTCCGCGGCTCCTTGTCGAGCTGATAGCCCTCGGGCGCCTTCGTCTCGACGATCCAGTACGTCCCGGCGGGCAGATCGACCGCCGCGGACCGGCCGTCCTTCCCGGTGGTGACGGTGGTGACCACCGCACCCGGCGCGCCCTTGTCGTCCGCCCGGATCTCGTACGTCGCCGGGGAGGTGACCGCCTCGCCCGTGGCGCGGTCCTTCTTCACCGCGATCACCACTGCGGCCGGCTGGAAGCGGATCTCGCCGGACGCCTTGAGCGGCTTGCGCTCGGCCACGAAGTACACCAGCCGCTGCATCGGCTTGCCGTGCACGGTGCGGTCGGTGTGCCAGAACGTCGGCGAGTTCACCGACACCTCCGCGCCGAACGCCGCGCCCGCGTTCTCGCCCGGCTTGTCCGGCGTGAAGCGGAAGACCGTCCGGCCCTGCGCGTCGGTGGTGCCCACCGCGCCGGGCTTCGCCGGACGCGCGACGTTGGTCAGCTCCGTGCTGTTCACCGTTACGCCCTCGGCGGGCTTCTTCCCCTGGGCGACCTTGACGGTCAGCTCCTTCTCCTGGGGAGTCCGCTCGTACGGGAAGGTCTTGCCGGAGCCCTCGACGCTCAGCGTGTACGGCGCCGCGTCGACCGTCAGGATCTCCTTGCGCAACCGGTTGAACCGATCGACGACGGGCGCCGTGTCCACCGACGCGTCGCCGCCGTAGCCCGCCACCGCGCCCTTCGGCATGCCCTTGTCCAGCCACCGCTGCCAGGGGATCTTCTCGCCGTTGTAGCCGCTTTCGTCGATCCCGTCGTGGGCGGCGAGCGCCCAGGTCACCAGCGCGGCGGCCGCCGAGGTGTTGCGGCCCTCGACGGTGTCCGGCAGCTTGCCGTACCGCGACGCCAGCTCCGCCAGCCGCGCCTTGGTGTCCTCGGACAGCTGCTTGGGCGCGCCGGTGCGGGTGTAGCCGTTGTCCTTGCCGTCCGGGCCGTACAGCGCCAGGTCCAGGCAGAGCGCGTGGCTGCCGTCGTCCAGGACGTGGGTGCCGGTCCACATCGCGGTGTGCTTGCCGGTCCGCAGATGCCAGCCGACCGCCCGGCCCTCGTGTCCCTCCCGGTCGGCGGCCGACGCCGCGGACGCCGGGAGCGCGGCGCCCACCACCCCCACCACCACGGACACCGCGCCCATGGCCGAAAGTCTCTTCATCCGAGCTGTACGCATGAAAGTCGAGCCCCCTCGAAATTCGGGCCGCCCGCCGGGCGGCGCGGCCCCTCCCGCCCGCGCGGCCGCAGCACGAACGGGCGGAGGCCGGCGGGCCCGGCTCCGCCCGGCTGCGGCGCGGACTGCCACAGAAAAGTACCGCCATCGCGGTCATGTCAAAGGAACACGGCACAATCAAGCGCATCCCGGCCATGGCGGGCACAATGCCGCAGGCCACCACCGCCC
>NZ_VKJP01000613.1 GCF_007280575.1 Streptomyces benahoarensis | reverse complement strand
CCGCCACCCCCGGCGCCCTGCCCGCCGCGGACCACGCCGCGGCCCACACCCTCCTCAACTGTCTGCTGCGCGAGGTCTCCGGGCCCGAGCACCAGACCGCCGTCGACCGCGGTCATCTGCTGCTGCGCCTGCCGCGCCGCGGGGTGCTGCTGCGGGTCGCGCTGCGCCGCACCTCGCTGCTGGGCGCGCACCGCTTCACCGGCCCGGTCACCGTCGAGGACGGCGACGGCTGGACGGAGATCGGCCCGCGGCGCCTCGCCGAGTACGTCCACACCGAGCTGGCGCTGCGCACCGGCGTCCACAACGACGAGTTCCTCGACCAGTTCGGCTCCGGCCACCGGGCGCTGGCCGCCGCCCTCGCGGCGCGGCCGCTGCCTCAGCCGCCCGTACCCGCCGGGGCGCCGGAGTGGACCGGCGCCTACCTCGCCTCCGAGCAGGCCCTCCTCTTCGGCCACCGCTTCCACCCGACCCCCAAGGCCCGCACCGGCGACCCGGCGGCCTGGCGGACGTACGCGCCGGAGACCGGCGGCCGCTTCGGGCTGCTGCACCTCGCCGTCCGGGACGAGCTCATCGCGCAGGAGACCGCCGACGACGGCGCCGCCGCCCCGCTGGACGCGCTCGCCGACGTCCCCGACGGCTACCGCCTGCTGCCCGCCCACCCCTGGCAGTACACGCTGCTGCGCGACAACCCGGTGCTGCGCGCCGCCGTCGACCGCGGCGACCTCCGCGTCCTGGGCACCGGCACCACCCCGTTCACCGCGACCGCGTCGGTGCGCACCCTGCACGCCCCCGACACGTTCCTGAAGTTCAGCCTGAACGTGCGGATCACCAACTGCCTGCGGAAGAACGCCGCGTACGAACTGTCCGGCGCGGTCGCCCTCACCCGGCTGCTGGCGCCCGCCCTCGACGACCTGGCGGCCCGCTTCCCCGGCAGCGCCGTCCTGCGCGAACCGGCCTACCGCAGCGTGGCGCTGCCCGGCCCGGACGGCACGCCGGACACCGCGCTGTTCGAGGGGTTCGGGGTGATCGTCCGCGAGGGGCTGTCGCGGCGGCTGCTGCCGGGCACCACCCCGCTGCTGGCCGGTGCCGTCGCCGACGAGTACCCGACGAGCCCGGCCCATATCTCCCGCCTGCCCGCCGGGCGCGGCCCCGACGAGGCGCTGGCGTGGTGGGGCGCCTACCTCGACCTGCTGATCCCGCCGGTCCTCGCCGCCTACTTCGACCACGGGCTCGTCCTCGAACCGCATCTGCAGAACGTGCTGATCTGTGTGGACGGCGACGGCATGCCCGCGCAGGTCCTCTTCCGCGACCTGGAGGGCACCAAGCTCGTCCCCGAACACCACACCGCCACCCTCGCCGCGCTCCCGCCGGACGTCGCCGGGCCGCTGACGTACGACGCGCAGCGCGGCTGGGACCGCGTCGTGTACTGCCTGCTCGTCAACCACGTCGCCGAACTCCTCGCCGCCCTCGCCGATCTGCACCCCGGCACCGAGGCGGCGCTGTGGGCGCGGGTCCGCGCCACGCTGGCGTCGCACGCCGAGCGGCACGGCTGCCCGCCGCGGCTGGCCGCGCTGCTGGCCGGGGTGCCGCTGCCCGCCAAGGCCAATCTGCTCACCCGCTGGGAGCGCAAGGCCGACCGGGACGCCGGATACGTCCGGCTGCCCTCCCCGCTCGCCGAGTCCGTCCTCACCGGCGCCGGCACCACCCCCCGGAGCACCCCGTGACCGCTGTCCCTCATACACATCTCCGAGCCCACGAGACGCTCATGAACCTCATACGCCGTCGACTCTTAGAAACAACAAAGCCGCGG
>NZ_VKJP01000612.1 GCF_007280575.1 Streptomyces benahoarensis | reverse complement strand
TCTCATTATCTTACGATTTTCAAGTCCCTTTATAGTTTTGTACATATCTAATTGATCTTCTATAGGTACACTTTTTTTTTCACGCAGTAGACGGCATACTAGATTCATGAGCGTCTCGTGGGCTCGGAGATGTGTATAAGAGGCAGCTACGGTGGCAGGCGCTCCACGGCCTCCTGCGACACCGGCCAGCTGATCCGGTATCTGCAGGCCGATCTCGGTCGGGCCGCCGCGTTCGCCGACACCGAGGGCATCGAGGACTCGGCCCTCCCGGAGGCGGTGCGCGCCCTCACCCCCGTCGAGCTGCGGTACGACACCCGGATCACCGCCCACGGCTTCCTCGACGGCGAGGCCACCGACTACCAGGCGGTGATGCAGGCCGGGACCGCGGTGCTCGTCGACGGGCACGGGGTGCCGCGGGTGCGCTGCGTGGGCGGCAACCCGCTGACGCCGCCGGTCGAGCTGAAGAAGTCGCCGCCCGCCGAGGGCCAGGCGTGGCCGGGGTACGACCCGGGCCGCACGATCGCGGTGCGGCAGACGTCGGCGGAGGTGACGGACTTCGTCCTGGTCGACCCCACCACCGGGCGCCAGTTCGTCCGCCCGCGCGGGACCACCGGGGACGCCGACCGCACGGCGCCGTGAGAGCCGCCCGCCACGCTCCGGCCCGACGCCGTGCGGACCGGGGGCGGCGGCAGCATGATGGAGGGACCCGAAGTGAGCGTCGGCCGTGGCCGGGCGGTGAGCAGGTGTCCGGGAGGGCCGGAAGAGGAGGAATCCGTGAGCGCTGACGACGAGGGATCGACCACCGAGCGGCCGAAGGAACTGTTCACCGGCGGCGAGCGGCCGTTCGACGCCGAGGATCTGGTGCGGGCGTCGGGGCGGGAACCGAACCCCGAGAGCCTGGAGTGGGCACGGCGCATGATCGACGAGAAAGGGGCCGCCGCCCTCGAACGCTATCTGCCATGAGCGGCGGCGACACGGACGCGCTCCGCGCTCCCGGGCCACTGCGCCCCCGGGAGGCGCGGAGCACCGCTGTAACGGCCTCGCCCGCGAGGGTCAGTGCGACGGCCACTGACCCTCGCGGGCGAGGCCGTAAGGGGCCGCCGGGCACCCGAACACCGCTCACACGATCAGCTGTTCTCCCGTGATTCGACACCGACACGGAGGCATTCCGGGCGTAATGTCCCCCTCGCGGCAATGGGCGTCATTGCGCGTCGAGAACAGGAGACCTCCCATGTCCATGAGCGGCACCCTCGCACGCGGCAAGAAGTTCGGCACCACCGCGGGCGCGCTGGCCGCGGCCGCCGCCCTCGGCTCCACGCTGCTCGGCGCGGCCCCGGCCCAGGCGGCCGCCGCGCAGCCGTACGGCAAGGTTCTCTCGGCCACCGGCATCAAGGAGCGCCAGTACCCGAGCACGGACGCCCCCACCACCGGCTACCAGCGCCAGGGCGCGCAGCTCGGGCTGCGCTGCAAGGTCCGTGCGCAGAACGTCGGCGGGAACGACGTCTGGTACCAGCTGCGCGACCGCGCGGCCTGGGTCGCCGCCAAGTACGTCGCCAACACCGGCCCCGTGCCGTTCTGCAAGGACGTGCAGCGCTTCCGGACCGCGGACGGCGCCGCGCACCAGGGCGCCCGGGGCTGACCGCTCCCGCACGGTCGCCCCGGCGCGTGTCCGCGGGCGCCGCGCCGTCCGCCCCTCACGGCGCGGCGCCCGCGCGGACACGCCCCGGACGCGTCCGCCTCCGGACACGCCCATGGCCCGGCACCCCCTCGGTGCCGGGCCCTCACGCGTCCGGGTGGCGGGCCGGACCCCCGCCGCCCCGGAC
>NZ_VKJP01000611.1 GCF_007280575.1 Streptomyces benahoarensis | reverse complement strand
GGACCGTGAAGGGGCGGGTACCCGGCCCGCCGACGGCACCGGGGTGCGCGGGCGCGACCGGGCCGCGGCACGGCGCCGACGGAACGGACGGCACCGGCCGGGCGGACGTGGTCGCATGGGACGCGGGGACAGGCAGGGTCCCTGCATGGTGCGCGTCGGCCGCGAGGCCGGGCACGGCCCAGGCACGGTGCGTCGACACCGCGGCCCCGGGCGCGGCACGGCACGCGCCGCACGGATCGGAACCAGGAATGAGGAGGACGGCGATGGAGCGCGTGGGACGCCGGTGGAGCGTGGTGCTGACGGCGGGTGCCGTGGTGCCCTGCTGTGCCGCGTTGGCGGTCGCGTGGCGCGGGCGGCCGCTCCCCGGCCCGGCCGGCCCGGTGGGCGTCCTCGGCGGGCTGCTCGACGGGGCGGTGGCCGCCCTGCGGCTCACCGACGGGCGGCTGATCGCGGGCGGCGCGGTCGTCGCGCTGCTGGGCGTGGCGATGGTGGTACTGGCTCTCGTGCCGGGCGGGCTCCGGGAGGGCGCCGGGGCGCGGCTGCTGCCCGGCGCGGACGCCGCCCTGGACCGGCGCGGGCTCGGCACGCTGCTGCGGGACACCGCCCTGCGGGTGCCGGGCATCACGCGGGCCCGGGTGCGGGTGCGGGGCCGTCGTGCCGTGGTCCGGGCGGTGCTGGTGTTCGGCGATCCGGCCGAGGCGCGGGCCGCGCTCACCGCGGAGCTGCGCGCCCTGCGCGACCGGCTGGGCCTGGTCCGGCCACCGCGCCTGGTGATCCGTATCGCCCCCGCGTAGGGGGTGTCTGCGCCACCCGCCCCGTCGGCGCGCCCCCTCGACGTACACCCTGCTCACGTAAAAGGACGGACACGACATGGCCGGGAGCGGTATCCGCCGCGGGCTGCACCGCACGCCGCCGGGCGCGCCGCGTCTTCGCGGGAGGTCCGGGTGAGCACCGGGACCGCCCCGCGCCGCGGCCGGATGCGGCGCGCGCTGCCGACGGCGCGCCAGTGCCGTACCGCGCTGCGCCGTACGCCGCTCTCGGTGTGGCACGACGATGTGACGGACTCGGCGGCCGGCCTGACGTACTACTCGGTGCTGGCGCTGCTGCCCTCGACGATCGTGACGGTGTCGCTGATCGGGCTCGCCGATCCCCCGGCCACCGAGCAGTTGATCAACCATCTGACGTCGCTGGCACCGGCCGACTCCGGGCCCACGCTGCGGCGGGCGCTGGTGGGCATGGCGCATCAGCGCACCGCCGCCTGGATGCTGGTCGGCGGTGCGCTGGTCAGCGCGGTCTGGTCGTCGTGCAGCTATCTGGCGGTGTTCCGGCGGGCGCTGCACGCCATGCACCGTACGAAGGACGACCGGCCGCCGTGGCGCAAGGCGCCGCGCATCCTCGCCACCGCGCTGCTGCTGATCGCGCTGCTCATCAGCTCGGCCGTGGCGCTGCTGGTCAGCGGGCCGATCGCGACGGCGCTGGGCCGGACACTGGGCCTGGGCGAGGCCGGTGAGCAGACCTGGAACCTCCTCCAGTGGCCGCTGCTGTTGCTGCTGGCCGTGGTGCTGGTGATGGTGCTGTACCGCTCCGGCCCGCCGCCCTCGCGCGGGGTGCCCCGCGCCGTGCCGGGCGGGGTGGTCGCGGTGCTGATGTGGCTGGTCTCATCGGCGGCGTTCACGTTCTACGCGTCGTACGTCGGCACGTTCAACCGGCTCTACGGGTCGCTGGCCGGTCCGGTGGTCTTCCTGATCTGGCTGTGGTTCTCCCACCTGTCGCTGCTCTCGGGCGCCCAGTTCAACGTGGAGCTGCGGCGGGCGGGGTGGGACGG
>NZ_VKJP01000610.1 GCF_007280575.1 Streptomyces benahoarensis | reverse complement strand
GGGCGGGGGTGCGACGACGCGGTGGGCGGCCAACTCGGCGGTGCAGTACGGAAGTTGGGGCGCGGTGCACGGTGCGGGGATATGGCCGTGGGCCGGGGCGGGGCCGTCGGTGCGACGGTGGGGCCGCGCGGGCCGCGCGGGCCGCCCGGGGCCCGGGGCCGCGCGCCCGGTGCGCATCTCGCCCGGCGCCGGGCCCCGTTCGGGCTCCGGCGGCAGCGATAGATGCATGTCGCAATCATATACGCCGACGGGGGCGGCCCTCGGGGATTCGGTCCCGGGGGCCGCCCCCGCGGGGCGGTGCGGCGCGGTCGGTCAGCCGGTGACGCGCCAGCTCAGTTCGGTGGTGAGAAGGGAGCGCAGGGACGGGTCGCGGACCGCGTCCGTGGCGTCGGTGGCGCGGACGGTGACGGTGTGCGGGCGGCCGTCGGCGGGGACGCCGAGGGCGGCGGGGCGCACCGTGGTCGCGCCGCGCGCCGAGCGGGCCTCGCGGCCGTCGACGTACCAGTGCGGAACGGCGCCCGGCAGCGGGGTGACGCGGAGCGAGCCGCTCCGGGGGAGCGGCCGCCCGGTGGGCACCTCGGCGGTCAGCGTCTTGGCGTGGCGGTGGAATCCGGCGATCATCGCCTCGCGGCCGGGGAGATTGAACTCCTGCCCCAGGGTCCGCATGATCGAGTTGTCGGTGGGGCGGTTGAGGCCCTTCTCGTAGTAGCCGCCGCCCTCGTACGCGCCGACCGTGCCGCCGTCCGGGGACTCCTGGCCCAGCCAGCGGAACCACTTCTTCTGCTGGGACTTCATCGCGTCCGCGCCGAGGGTGGAGATGTTGGAATCGGTGGGCTCGGGGCCGGTGTAGGTGCCCTCCTGCCCGTAGTCGTACTCGTCGGCGAGCTTGCCCAGGGAGTGGCCGGTCTCATGGACGGCGATCTGGTCGGACTGGTCGTTGTCGGACGAGGCGGTGGCGATGCCGTCGTAACCGACCTGCGAGGAGACGGCGTTGTACCCGGCGCCGCCGTACTTGGACGAGTGGCCGAGGACGACGACGAGATCGGCGGCGGGTGCCTTGGCGGCGTACGCCTCGACCTTCGCGGTGTCGACGCAGAGCAGCCGCTCGGTGCCGTTGCAGAAGAAGGCGGAGCTGAGAGCGGTGTTGCGGACGACGTCCTGGGTCGGGTCGCCGGAGACACCGGAGTCGTGGGAGACGGCGTCGACGGCCCAGACGTTGAAGAGCTTGGTGTACGAGGCGTACGGCTCGACGGCCGTCATCTTCTCCCACTTGGCGCGGGCGGCCTTGTGGAAGTCCTCCTGCTGGTCGGCGGTGTAGCCGTCGCCGATGAAGACGACGTCGAGCTTGTCGGCGACCGGGCCGTTCCGGACGAGCGGGGTGACGTCGCCGTCGGCGGCGATGGCGGTGCGCGCGGCCGGGGCGAGCGGGGCGGAGGCGGGCACGGTGGTGTGGCGGGGGTGACCGCCGGGCCCGGTGAAGTACTCGACGGGCTGCGCCGACCGGGCGGCCGGAGCCGCTGCCGGGGCCGGGGCCGCTCCGGCGGGCGCGGCGGCGGTCAGCGCGAGGGCGGCGGCGAAGGCCGCCCCGACGGCCGCGGCGGCGCGCAGGGGCGCGGGGCGCCGACGGCCGGGCGGGGTGCCGCGGTCACGCCCCGGGGCGTGGCCGGACGTACGGACGAAGGCGCGTATGCGCATGGAACGATCCTCCCAAGTCCCGCCGACGGTACGGCGGGTGGAGCCGGATGGGCGCGGCTCAATGTCTGTCTCTTATAAACATCTCCGAGCCCACGAGACGCTCATGAAA
>NZ_VKJP01000060.1 GCF_007280575.1 Streptomyces benahoarensis | reverse complement strand
CCCCGCGCCCGGCGTGCGCCCCCTGCCGCGCCCGTACGCCGCCGCGCCGTCCCGCCTCCGAAGCGGCCGAAGGAGCGCTGTGCGGCGCCCCACCGCGCCACTACAGTCCTGGCCAACCGGTGTGCTCGGCGAAGGGGGCGTGGCGTGATCGAGCTGTCCAGTGTGATCAGGGACCTGCGGGACGAGCTGGAACAGGCGGTCGCCGCGGCCGAAGGGGAGGCGCTCCGCTTCGAGTTGGGGACGATCGAGCTGGAGGTCTCGGTGGCGCTGGAGCGCACCGGGCACGCGGGGGCGAAGGTCAAGTTCTGGGTGATGGAGACCGGCGCGGACGCGACCGTCGCCACCACCTCGACCCAGCGCCTCACCCTCGCCCTGCGGCCGACCCTCACCGGCCCGGACGGTTCGGGCTCCTCGGCCTATGTCGCCGGAACCGCAGAGCCCGACGAGTCGTGAACACCGGGGCGTATACGCCGGGCGGCCCCGACCCCCGGCGCGTGGTCCAGATCCTCACCGAACGGAGCGCGGGGGCCCCGTGGCGGGGATCGGGCTACCGGGTGAGCGACGGCGCCGTGCTCACCGCCGCACATGTGGTCAGCGACGCCGCATCGGTCCGGCTGCGCTTCGTCACCGAGGACGGCGGCACGGCCGAACTGCCCGGCGAGCCGGTCTGGACGGACACCGGCATCGATGTCGCGGTCCTGCGGATCGTGGACGGGACGGGCCTCCCCGGCGGCCCCTCGGTCCCGCCGGTGCGGTTCGCCCGCATCACGGCGCCCGTGGCGTGCGAGGCGTTGGGGTTCCCCCGCTTCCGGCTGCGCCGCGACCCCGCGGCCACGGAACGCGCCGGGTCCCGGTACCGCGACACCCACCACGCCCGCGGCTCGGCGACCCCGTTGTCGTATCTCCGTGCCGGTCTCCTGGAGATCACCGTGGACGGGCCGGGGCACGACCCGGACCACTCCCCGTGGGAGGGCATGTCGGGCGCCGCGGTGTGGAGCGACGGCTGTGTGATCGGGGTGGTCAGTGAGCACCCCGAAGGCGACGGGCCCGGCCGCCTCGCGGCGAGCCGGGTGGAGCGCTGGTACCCGCTGCCCGAGGACCGGCGCGACGCGCTCCACGGCCTGATCGGCCTGCCGGCCGGCGCCGACGCGCTCACCGCCCTGCCGACGGCCGCCGAGGCGGACGCACCCGAGCCGGACGATCCGCCGGAGGTGCGGGCGGCCGCCGCACGGCTCGTCCGCGATCTGGACCAGCAGTGGCGCAAGGAACAGGAACAACGGAAGGTGCACCACCCCTTCCCGCTGAACGTGCGCTTCCGGTGCACCCCCGCCCGGGACCTGTTCGACCACTGGGAGAACATCCGCGAGGACCCGTCCGCCACGACCGCGGCGCCGCTCCCGCTGGACGGCGGGGTCACGCAGATCGCGGCGGTCCACGCATCGGTGCCGTCCGGCCGCCTGGTGGTGCTCGGTGAGGCCGGTTCCGGGAAGTCGGTCCTCACCCTGCGCTTCGTCCTCGACCGGCTCGCCACCCGTAAGCCCGGCGCACCCGTACCGGTGCTCTTCGGCCTGGGGTCGTGGGACCCGTCCACCGTCTCGCTGCGCGACTGGATGAGCGGCCAACTGGTGCGCGACCACCCCTTTCTCGCCACCCCCGACGGGCACGGCGGGACCCTCGCCGGTGCCCTCGTCGACGCGCGCCGCATCCTGCCCGTGCTCGACGGCCTCGACGAACTGGCCGAGGGGCTGCGGCCCCGGGCGCTCGGCGTCCTGCGCGGCACCACCCTGCCCCTGCTGCTCACCAGCCGCCCCGACGAGTACCGCGCGGCCGTGGAAGGCACCGGTGTGCTCGGCAAGGCAGCCGTTGTCGAGCTGTGCCCCCTCACCGTCGACGACTACGGCTCCTACCTGCGCCGCGCCGCCGGACCGCCCGCGGGGGGCGACCCGGACAAGCACGGGTGGAAGCCGGTCCTGGACAAGCTCCGGGAGGAGCCGCCCGCCCCCGGCGCGGCCCACCTCGGCGCGGTGCTCACCACCCCGTTGATGGTCTCCCTCGCCCGCGCCGTCTACAGCGACACCCCCGGACGCAACCCCGCCGAACTCCTGGACACCGCACGCTTCAAGGGCCCCGCGGCCCTGCGGGCCCACCTCCTGGCCGCCTTCCTCCCCGCCGTCTACGACCGCGCACCGGACGACCGCGCCGCCGAAACCGGGCGCCGGTGGAAACCCGAACGCGCCCGGAAGTGGCTCGGCCACCTCGCCGCGGATCTGCACGCCCGCGGTACGCGCGACCTCGCCTGGTGGGAGGTGGGCCTCACCGTGTCCCGCGCCACCCGCATGCGCGTGATCGGCTTCCTCGCCGCACTCGCCTTCGGCCTGACCACCGGGATCGGCAACCTCCCGGTGGACCTCGTCGCCACCGCGTACGGCCCGGGATTCGCGTCCGCCCGCGGCCTCCTGGTCGGCCTGCTGCACGGTGCCGTCGTCGGACTGGTCTTCGGGATGGTGTACGGCCGCCTCGCCCGGGGGACACCGGTCACCCCCTCACATCTGCGCATACGGCTCTTCGGCGGGGGCCGGGAGTGGTCCGCGCCGTTCGGCCGCCGGTTCCTGCTGGGCGTCGCGTTCGGGGTGCCGACCGGGCTGGCGCTGGTGCTGGCCGACCGGTGCGTGGTGGCGCCGCTCGGATTCGACGACGGACTCGACGGCGGGCCCCTGGGCGCGGTCCTGCTCCCGCTCCAGCTCGGACTGGGCGCCGGGCTGGTCCTCGGCGTCATGACCCGCGTGGAGGTGCCCCTCGCCACCGATACGGCGGTCAGCGCCGCGGACCTGCTGCACACCAACCGCCGGAACGTCGTCGTCCATATGCTGGTGTGGCTGCTGGTGTTCGGGATCCCCGGTGGGTTCGCCGCCGGGCTCAGCCAGGGGCCGGTCCGCGGGGTGCTGGCCGGGCTGGTCTTCGGCCTTGAGGGCGCCTTCGGCGGCGGCCTCGGATACGGGCTGAGCTTCACCGCCTGGGGTCAGTGGGTGGCCCTCGCCCGCATCTGGCTGCCGCTCACCGGCCGCGCGCCCTGGGCCCTGATCGCCTTCCTGGACGACGCCCGGCGGCGCGGCGTACTGCGCCGGGCCGGTGCCGTCTACCAGTTCCGCCACGCCAGCCTCCAGGACCACCTGGCTCACGACTTCCGGGAGCAACACCCCTCGCGGGCGCCGGTCCCGGAACCACCCGCCACCGGACAAGCGTCCTGATTGCGGGAACAGCCGGTCATCTCGTACCGACCGGATCACCGACGCACCGACCCACGGGGGGTGGCACATGGCCGCCGGGCACAGCACACCGACACCGACGACAGGTCCGGACTGGAAGCGGCGCCGAGGGGCGGGTGCGCGGCGCGCGCTGTGCCCGGTGGTGGCCGTCGCGGCCACCGTCGCCGCCGTGGGGGCGGGCGGCGCCCCGGCGGCGGCCGCGCGGCCCGCCGCGCCCACGCTCGTGTACACCTGCCAGATGCCCTGGATCGGTGAACAGCAGGCCACGGCGCGGATCACTACGGATATCCCGGGCTCGGTTGCGGTCGGCGCACGCAGCCGGGCGTTCCCGATCGGCGCCACGACACCGGTGGCCGCAGGCATCACCTCGCTGCTCGGCCGGGTCGGGGTGGTGAGCGCCGAGGGGACGGTGACCGCGCGGATCGGCGTGGCCGCGCCGCAGGGCGACCGCCAGGTCACGGTGGCCCTCACCATCCCCCGGACCGCCGTCCCGGCATCCGGCCCCCTGGTCCTGGCGGCGCACGGCACCGCGCCCGCGATGGCCTTCAGCCGCCCGGGCCCCGGCCGGCTCACCGCCGGTGACCTCGTGCTGCATCTCGTCGGACGGGCGTCGGACGGCAGCGTGCGGGGCGTGATCGACACGCGGTGCACGCCGTCGGGCGGACGGCCCGTCGCCATCGCCTCGTTCACGATCACGCGGGCCCCGGCGGACCCGGGACCGTCCCACACCCCCGGCCCGGGCCCGGGGCCGTCCCGCCCCGCCGACGGAGGCGCTGACGGGAGGAGTCCGGCGGGCCACCGCCCGGTGCCGGGTTCGCCCCCGGGCACCGGTCAGGACTTCGGCTTCGTGGCCCTCCCGGCCGTCGGCACGCTCGCCGCGGGCGTCGCCGCGTGGTGGGACGGGGTCCGGCAGAAGCAGGGCCATGCGGGCGGCGACGGATCCTGAACACCGTGGCCCTGCCCGGCGGGTGTCCGCCCGCCGGTGCCGGGTTCCGTCTCAGGACGGCGCCCACCCCGTCGCCGCCGCCCACCGCTCGGCCCCGAGCATCAGTGCCTCGGTGGCCGGTTCCTTGATCTGGCCGTAGGCGGCGAGGTCCGGTACCTGCGCGGCAAGCCGCTGTTTGAACGTGCCCCAGGCCCGGCGGGCGGCGGCGTCCGCGCGCAGGTGGTCGCGGAAGAGCAGCGCGTACCGGGCGTTGGGCCCGCCGTGCTCCCGCAGATGGATGGTGCACCGGCGGGCGCCGGCGGGCGCCGGCGGGCGGGGCGAAGACCAGTTTGCGGCAGCGGTGGCCGGACGAGACCTCGGTGCGGTTCCACGGCTCGGGGCGGCGCTGGAACCCGGTCGCCGCCAGCAGCGCCGTGGCCCGCTCCGCGCGCTCCTTGTCGAGCGGTGCCGTCCGCACCTGGATGTCGAGGCAGTCCTTCGCCGCCAGACCGGTACGGAGGTGGGGCCCACATGGTCGACCGCGACCGCGAGGTCCCCCAGGAGGGCCCGCAGCCGGACGGCGTGCTCGGTGAACTCCCGTGGCCAGCACGGCCGGTAGGCGACCACGGCCACCGGGGCGGTCTCATCGTCGAAGGGCATGGACGGACGCTACCGCCCCGGCGGCCGCGCGGGTCCCCCGTGTGCGCCCCGCGGGGCCGTGTCCGCCGGGCGCACTCCCGTCCGCCGTCGTCCGCCTCCTACGCCGCCCGGGCCTCAGTGCGCGTCACCGGGACGAGTGCGCTCCAGGATCGCCGTGAGGTCCGTGCCGGGTGGCAGGGTGCCGAAGGCGTTGCCCCACGCCCCGTCCAGCCGGGAGGCGCAGAACGCGTCGGCCACCGCCGGGGAGCTGTACCGCACCAGCAGCGCGCCCTGGAGCACCAGCGCCATCCGCTCGGCAACGGTGCGGGCCAGCAGCTGAGCCCGCTCCGGGTCGGCCAGCTCGCCCAGCAGCTTCCGCAGCCCGGCGGCGGCGGCGTCCAGCCGCCGGTCGGCGCCCGCGGCGGCGTCGATCTCCGCGAAGTAGGCGTCCAGGGCTTCCGGTTCGCGCTGGAGCGCCCGCAGCACGTCGAGGGCCGCGACATTGCCCGAGCCCTCCCAGATCGACAGCAGCGGCGCCTCCCGGTAGAGCCGTGGCATCCCGGACTCCTCGACGTAGCCGTTGCCGCCCAGGCACTCCAGCGCCTCGCCGACATGGGTGCTGCCGCGCTTGCACACCCAGTACTTGGCGGCCGCCAGCGCCAGCCGCCGCAGCGCCGCCTCCCGCGCGTCCCCGGCCTGCGAGCGGTCCACGGCGGCCGCCAGCCGCATCCCCAGCAGCGTCGCCGCCTCCGACTCGACGGCGAGATCCGCGAGGACCGACCGCATCAGCGGCTGGTGGTCCAGCGCCCGGCCGAACGCCCGCCGGTGCGCGGTGTGGTGCAGCGCCTGCCGCAGCCCGGCCCGCATCGCGGCGGCCGACCCCAGCACGCAGTCCAGGCGGGTCATGTTGACCATCTCCACGATGGTCCGCACCCCGCGCCCCGGCTCGCCCACCGGCCAGGCCACCGCCGCCTCGTACTCGATCTCCGCCGACGCGTTGGAGCGGTTGCCGAGCTTGTTCTTGAGGCGCATCAGCCGCAGCCCGTTCCGGCTGCCGTCCGGCAGGACGCGCGGCAGCAGAAAACAGCTGAGACCCTCCGCCGTCTGTGCCAAGGTCAGGAAGACATCGCTCATCGGCGCGGAGGTGAACCACTTGTGGCCGGTGATCCGGTAGCTCCCGTCGGCGGCGGCCACCGCGCGCGTGGTGTTGGCGCGGACGTCGGAGCCGCCCTGCTTCTCCGTCATCGACATGCCCGCGATCAGGCCCGACTTGGTCAGCGGCGGCCGCAGCCCGTAGTCGTAGCGGCAGGCGGTGAGCAGCGGTTCGTACGCCGCCGCCAACTCGGGTGCGGCCCGCAGCGCCGGGACGGCGGCGTACGTCATCGACACCGGACAGCCGTGGCCCGGCTCGGCCTGGGACCAGAGGTAGAACTTCGCGGCGCGCACCAGATGGGCGCCGGGCCGGTCGTCCGCCCAGGGCGCGGCGTGCAGCCCCTGCTCCACGGCGACCGTCATCAGCTGATGCCAGGCGGGGTGGAACTCGACCTCGTCGACGCGGTGGCCGAAGCGGTCGTGGGTGTGCAGCCGGGGCGGCACCTCCTCCGCCCAGCGGGACTGCTCCTGGACGGCCGCGGTGCCCGCCAGCGCGCCCAGTTCGGTCACCTCCCGCTCGCCCCATCCGGCGCCTTCCCGGCGCAACGTCTCCAGCAGGGCCGGCTCGTCCGCGGCGGTGAAACCGGTCAGCGGCGGCGGCTGATTCACGACTTCATGAGTGACGGTCATACCTCGACGTTACAGTTGTACGACAAGCGTGGAAAGGATGTAATGAATGAACGGCGCGGACGGCTGTGACGGCACCCGCGGGGCGGCCCCCACGGGCACCCTGCGGAGCGCGGCGGACGATGCGGAGGACCTGGGGGTACGGCCGCTCACCGCGCGCTCCGTCGTCCTCAGCACCCTCCTCGGAAACCATCCGGCGCAACTGCCGGTCCGCGCCCTCGTCCGTATCGGAGAACTCTTCGGCATCGCCGAGGGCACGGTCCGTGTCGCACTCTCCCGCATGGTGGCCGCCGGAGACCTCACCCACGCCGACGGGGACTACGCCCTCACCTCCCGGCTGCTGGCCCGCCAGCGCCGTCAGGACGACAGCCGCACCCCGCGCACCCTGCCGTGGACCGGTGTCTGGGAGATCGCCCTGGTCACCGGCGAGCGCCGGACCGCCGCCGAACGCACCGCGCTGCGCCGCGCCATGGACGGGCTGCGCCTGGCCGAGCTGCGCGAGGGCAGCTGGCTGCGCCCCGCCAACCTCGACCGGCCCCGCCCGGCCGCCGCCGACCAGTGCACCTGGCTCACCGGCACCCCCGACGGTGACCCGGTCGCGCTCGCGGGAAAGCTCTGGGACCTCGACGGCTGGGCCGCCCGCGCCCGCGACCTCGACGCCCGGCTCGGCGCCGCGGACGACCCCGCGCACCGCTTCACCGTCGCCGCCGCGGCCCAGCGCCATCTGCTGACCGACCCGCTGCTGCCCGCGGACCTGCTGCCCGCCGACTGGCCCGGCGGCGCCCTGCGGCAGAGCTACGACGCCTTCGTCGACCACCTGCGCGATCTGCTCCGCCACTACCTCTCGCCGGTCGCCGCCCCCACGACGTCCGGCTCCGGGACCGGTCCCGCGGGCGCCGTACGGTCCGGAGCCGCCGGGGCCCGCCGCCGGACCTCGTAGCCCACCAGCACCACCGCCACCGTGACCAGGCTCAGCCAGAACTGCGAACGGCTGGCGGGCAGCACCGCCATCGCGGCGGCTCATGCGCTCAATCGTTGATGACCAGGAAATCGACGGCGGCGGCCAGTGGTTGGGGCCAGTCGATGAAGATGCGTGTGAGCACGCCGTGGTGGTACGGCACAAGGTTCAGGACGCTCATTTTCGCGGAACCCATGAACTTCGGTGCCCCCGGTTGTCCGCTGGATATTCTGCGATGGAGGCGAATACGCGCGAATCCGGTGTGAGGGGTGTGGGGCCTCCGAGCAGGTCTGGATCGGCAACACCTTTGAGGAGCCCCAAGTCGATTCGTGCGGCGAAGGATTGCGAGCCGATCACTGTGGGCCGGACATCGTCCGGTGAAACTTTCCGCGGCGTGGCGGGCCCGCTCACCGCGGCAGTACGCACACCGCGGCCGCCGCCACGAACGGCTCCCCGCGCCGCACCAGCGCACCGGAGTCCGCGTCGACCGCGAACACCGTCACCGTCCCCGACTTCTGGTTCGCCGCGAACAGCAGCCGCCCGTCCGGCGAGAAGGCGATCTGCCGCGGGAAGTCGCCGCCCACCGGCACCGTGTCCAGCAGCCGCAGCCGCGCCCCGCCGTCCTCGACCGCGTACCGCGTCAGGCTGTTGTGCCCCCGGTTGGCCAGGAACGCGAACGTGCCGTCCGCGGTGACCAGCAGCTGCGCCGGATAGCTGGTGCCCTCGCCGGTCCCGGTCGGCTGCGGTTCGCCCGGAGTCAGCCGCCCGCTGCCCTGGTCGTAGCCGCAGACCACCGCCGTGTTGTCGACCTCGTTCGCCAGATACGCGAACCGGCCCGATGGATGGAACGTCAGATGCCGCGGCCCCGCCCCCGGCCGCAGCGCCGCCCGCGCCACCTCGCTCAGCGTCCCGGCGGACGTGTCCAGCCGGTAGGTGTAGACCGTGTCGGTCCCCAGGTCCACCGCGAGGACATGGCCGCCGTCCGGGGAGGTGACGATCTGGTGCGCGTGCGGCCCGTCCTGGCCGGGGCCGGGCGGCGGCGCGGAATGGGCGACGAGATCCGTCCACTCGCCCAGCGAACCGTCCGCCGGGTCGATCGGGTGCACCGCCACGTCCCCCGACGTGTAGTTGGCGCTCAGCAGCCAGCGGCCGCCCGGGTGGACCGACAGATGGCAGGGCCCGGCGCCGCCGGTGGGACGGCTGCCCAGCACCTTCGGCGGCCCCTGCTCCGGCAGCGCCAGCGCGGTCACCGCGCCCTCCTGCTGCTCGTCGACCGCGTAGAGCGCCGTGCCGTCGGGGGAGAGGGCCAGATACGACGGGTCGGGAACGCCGCCGACCGCGCCGGTGGAGGTCAGCGTGCCGTCCGCGGTGTACTCCGCGAGGATGACACCGGCGCCGCCCGACGAGGTGTACGTCCCCAGGAGCACGGGCCGCGCCGCCCGCGGTCGCCGGGCGTCCTCCCGGCCCCGGGCCTGCGCCGGAGTGGCGTCGCGGCCGGTCAGCGCCGTGCCCCCGGCCGTGACGGCCAGCCCGGCGGCGACGCCCCCGAGAAAACGCCGACGGCCCAAGCCCGGCCCCGTCCCTGCTGCGCTCATGCTCCACCTCGGTATTTGGCGACCGCGGCCCGCGGCCCTACAGCACCCGCGGATGGACGGGAGCCAGCCTGACCCGGACGGCGCGGCGCGGCAAGGGGACGGCGGGCCGCGGGGGAGCGCGGACCGGGGCCACCGGAACCGACGGGCCGTCATCTGCGCTCGGTGTTCCCTCTGTTGGGCGGGGGACCACCCGTACATCGCGGTGATGACAGGAGGGGCAACGCGTAGCACTTCAGAGGTACATGAGGACGGGCACTGCGGCGGATTCGGGCTACAGGCCCGACTTCGTAGCCTTCGTGATCAAGACGGATCACGAAGGAGAGGGCACCGCGACATGTACGGCAAGGCATTCGCCCCCGAGTACCAGGGCGCGCTGGGCGCGAAGCTCGGCGTCAACTCCTCCTACGAGGAGGTGCTGGCCGCAGCCGTGCGCGCCCGCGCGGAGGCCCAAAGCCCGCTGGAGCGGGCCCGCGCCGCCCTCGCGGCGGGCGAGGCCAACCGCCGCCTGGGCCGGGTCGAGGCCGCCGGTGCCGCCTGGCGCGACAGCTACCGCAACGCCCGGGAGGCGGGCGACAGCGGCGCCATGGGCTGGGCGCTGTGGAGCGGCGGCACCCTCGCCCGGCAGTGCGGTGCGCTGCCGCTCGCCCGCCGTCTGCTCACCCACGCCGTCGCCCTCGCCGACGGCGCCGACCGGCTGGCCCACGGCTACGCCCTGGCCGGGCTCGCCGAGACCGGCCGCATCCAGGGCGACTACGCCGCCGTCGCCGACCTCCACGAACAGCTCCTGGCACAGGCGCGGGCCCACGGCGAGCCCCGCCACGCGGTCTGGGCGCTGTCCGGCATCGCGCAGATGCACCGCAACACCGGCGACCTCCCCAAGGCGCTGGCCCTCTTCGAGGAGTGCGTCGCCATCGCCGCCGCCGCGGATGACAGTCGCGGCCACGCCTGGTCGCTGCGCGGCGTGGCGGACGTCCGCTCGGCGCAGGGCGAGACCGACCCCGCGCTGGAGCTGCTGTCCGAGGCGGAGGCGATATGCCGCACCATGGACCTCGCCGCCGCCCTCGCCTACAACCACAAGATGCGCGGCAACGTCCTCTTCCGTGCCGGGCGATACGGTCAGGCACGGAAGATGTACGCCCTCGCGCTGCGGGAGTTCACGGAGATGGAGGAGCCCCGCGGCCGCGCCCTGGCCGCGCTGGGCCTGGCCAAATCCCGCTCCCGGATCGGCCGCGACCACGTCGAGACGCTCGCCGAACTCGACGTGCTGGAGCGGGAGCTCCGCCGCATCGGACTGCGGGAGGCGCTGCGGACGCTCACCGCCTTCCGGGACGAGGTGACCGCGCGGTGGGCGGCAGAAACAGACGGACTTCTCGACGGTGCCACCATGCGCCTGACTCCCGTAGCTCGCGCCACGTCGTGAAGCGGTACTCGAAGAGCCGGGCCCGCACCCGCAGCGGCGGGGCGTCCGGGAACGGATTGCCGCGCAGCAGCCGCAGCGTGTCCCGGTCGCCCACGAGCAGCCGCTCCACGAAGCCGCCGAACCAGCCCGCGGCGTAGCCCGGCGACAGCGCGGCGAACCACATCAGCCAGTCGAGCCGCAGATGGTAGGGGGCGAACTGGCGCGGCAGCCGCCCCACCTCGCCCGGCTTCCCGCGGAAGGGGTACTCCTTCCACACCGTCTCGGGCCCGTCCACCGCCGACGCCGTCCCCTCCACCACCACCTCCCGCCGCACCCGCGTGACACTGCCGAAGGCGCCGTACGAGTTGACCAGGTGCAGCGGTTCGTACGAGGTGTTCATCCGCTGGCGGCGGGCGAGGAGGTTGCGGGCCGGGCGGTAGCTGAGGACCAGGACCCCGGCGGTCAGCGCGCAGACCAGGACGGTGAACCACACCGGGGCGCCCGCCGGGAGCGGCGGCGAGGCGACCCAGGGGCGGGCCCCGGCGGCGACGGAGAGGGCGAGCGCGAGGGTCAGCCAGTTCAGCCACGCGAAGTTGCCGGAGAACACCAGCCACAGCTGCGTGACGGCCATCGCCACCGCCGCCCACCCGGCCACCGGCTGCGGGGTGAACAGCAGCACGGGCAGCGCCAGCTGCGCCACATGGTTGGCGGCGGTCTCGGCCTTGTGCAGCGGGCGCGGCAGACGGTGGAAGAACCAGCTCAGCGGACCCGGCATCGGCTGCGTCTCGTGGTGGTAGTAGAGACAGGTCAGATCGCGCCAGCAGCGGTCCCCGCGCATCTTGATCAGCCCGGCGCCGAACTCCACCCGGAACAGCAGCCAGCGCAGCAGCCACATCACGAGGACCGGCGGCGCGATGTCGTCGTTGCCGAGGAAGACCGCCAGCATCCCGGTCTCCAGCAGCAGCGACTCCCAGCCGAAGCCGTACCAGGTCTGACCGACGTTCACGATCGACAGATACAGCACCCACAGCACCGCCCACAGGGCCATGGCCACGCCCAGCGGCACCGCGTCGGCGGCCCCCGCGGCCACCGCGGCGGCCAGCAGCGCCCCGCCCCACGCCCACGTGGCGAAGAACCGGTCCGAGTAGTGCAGATGGAAGACGGACGGCGCGGCGCGGAACGGTACGCGCGCCACGAAGCGCGGCACGGGCAGCATCCCCCGCGCGCCGATCAGCGCCCGGAACTGCCGCGCCGCGGCCACGAACGCGGTCAGATAGACGAGGGCCAGCAGCCGCTGGAAGACCAGGCGGCCGAGCCAGTAACCGGAGTCGGTGAACCAATCCACCCGCCCAGGGGTAGCACCACCCGGCGCCGCCCTGCGGGCAGACGCTCCGGCCGCCACCCGACGCGCCGGTACGTCCGGGCGGTGGTCCCCGGACGGACCGGCGACGGTCATCCGAATGGCGGGCCCCGCCGGGCGGCCGGGGCGCCCGCCGGCCGCCCCGTCCGGGCCGATGACCGGGGCCGACGCGCCGCGGACGGAACCCGTGCCAGGGGCAGGAGGGGACGAAGCCGCCGGGAAAAGTCGCGCGTGAGGGGTGAGGTGTCGTTAGGGTGGGGGACGACGGACGACCCTCCTGGGAGACGCCAACACCATTTGGCCCGTCGCGGGAACGCCACAAACCCTGGCCGACCTCCCGGTTTGTGAACGAGGCGCCACCGCGTCGGAACCCATATCTCTGAATGAAGGAGTGCGTGGTGGCATTCGACAAGACGCAGTACAAGGAGCCCCGCTCCAAGCAGCGTGAACGTCCCGGCCGCATCAAGGAAGTCCGCAACCTTGAGGTGTGGGGCCGCTGTGCTCCGGTCCGGCTCGCCGGCTGTGACGAGGAGCCCGTCGAGCCGCACATCTTCCGCGGCATCGACTGACCCGGAGTACCCGTCCGCCCCCGGATCCCGGGGTGCGGAGGGGTTCCCGGCACCGCAGCACCGCCCGCTCCCGGCCGGGAGCGGCGCGCGACGGGGAGCGGCAGCGATCCGGCTGCCGCTCCCCGTCGCCGTGCAGGTCCCGGGCCTCAGCGCCCGTCCGGGTACAGCTGGCGGCTCGGCACGATCTGCTGGGACTGGCTGGGGCTCGACCACAGCAGCTTCATATGCGCCTCGCCGGAGCGCTGGGTGTGCTCGATCCGGATGCGGTGCCGGTGCCCGGCCGTCAGCCGCACCGTCGCCCGGTCGACGGCCACCTCGTGCGGGGTGGCGTGAGCGATCACCAGCCGGCCGTCGATCCACAGACGTACGGTGTCGTCGGAGACGGTGGTCAGCGTATATGTCTCGTCGTAGCGCGGCTCGATCCGGCCGCTCCAGCGGGTGCTGAACCGGTCCGCCGGGATCCGCGGGTCCGGGGAGCCGTCGAAGCGGTACGACTTGTTGACCGTCGGGTCGACGCCGGACACCACCGGCGCGCCCGCGAAGGCGTCGTTGTCCCAACTCCGCGCCCACAGCCCGGTGCCGTGCCCGGCGGGCGCCGCCTTCGGGGGTGTGATCGCCAGCCGGATCACGGCCGGGAGCGGGCCGGGCGCGGGGCCCGTCGGCGTCAGGTCGTAGCCGTCGCCCCTGGGCGTGACGGTGACCGGCCGGTCGCTGCCCAGCACCCGCGCACCGGTGACGGTGAACGGCGCCCGTGCCGCCAGATGCAGCGCACCGCCCGGCTCCGGCCAGGAGGCGACCGAGGCGTGGAGGGTGTCGCCGCGCCGGGAGACCGTGCCCCACGACGGTTCCGCGACGAGCCCGGTGTACCCGGCGCCGTACACCGCGGCGCCCTGCCCGTACGCGGTGAGCCAGCGGCCGGTCTCCCGCAGCCGGTCCAGGGATGCCTGCGGAATACGGCCGCGGCGGTCCGGGCCGACGTTGAGGAGATAGTTTCCGCCGCGGCTCGCCACGGTCAGGAGGTTGGTGACGAGCGTGGCCGGTGACTTCCAGTGGGTGTCGTAGCGGGCGAAGCCCCAGTGGTCGTTGAGCGTCATACAGCTCTCCCACAGCTGACCGGCCACCGGCTCGTCGGGGATCTTCTGCTCCGGAGTGCCGAAGTCGCCGTCGGTCACCCCGCGTTTGCCGACGCGGTTGTTGACGATCAGGTCCGGATTCAGCCGGTGCAGATACGCCTGGAGATCGGCGCCGTCGCGGCGGGACCAGCGGTTGACGGGATCGTCGGCGTCCCAGTCGCCGTCGAACCACAAAAGCGCCGGGTCGTAGCCGTCGACCAACTCCTTGAGCTGCGCGTACATCCGCTTCTTGTAGCGCGGGAAGGTCGCCGGGTCGGCGAAGTCGGGGTCGTGCCAGTCCCAGATCGAGTAGTAGAAGCCGAGCTTGATCCCGGCGGCGTCGGCGGCGTGCTTCAGCTCGGCGAGGAGGTCGCGGTGCGGATCGAACGCGGAGTGGTCGCGCAGGTTCCAGGTGTTCTGCCGCGTCGGCCACATGGCATAGCCGTCGTGGTGCTTGGTCGTGATGACGAGGTATCGCTGACCGGCGTCCTTGGCCGCCCGCACGAGCGCCCGCGCGTCGAAGTCCGCCGGGTCGAAGGTGGCGGCCTGCCGTTCGTACGCGTCGGTCGGGATCTTGCACTGCCGCTTGATCCACTCCGCGTCGCGGCAGACGGTGCCGTCGGGCCGGGTGTACTCGCCCTCCAGATTCGAGTACGCGCCGAAGTGGACGAACATGCCGAACCGGTCCTGCCGCCACCAGGAGGTGCGATCGGCGGTGAACGGATCGTCGACCGCGTGATTCACCCCGGGCCCCGAGCCGCCGCCCCCGGGCCCGCGCCGCGCCGCCGCCCCGGCGGGTATCCCCGCGGCCAGCAGCAGCGACCCCAGCAGCCCCAGCACTCCCCACAGGCGGACCGATCCGATGCGGCGTCCCATCGCGGGCTCCTTCACTCGGTGGATGACTCCGACGGCCGCCGTCCCCTGGACGCACCACCCGCCGTACCACCCGCATGGTGCAGCGGAGCTGGCGCCACGGGAAGCCCTGGGATCGGACAAAGGTCGGAGCAAATCGGGGGTGAGGGAGGGGAGTTACGGGGTGTCGGGACAGGAGGGCGAAGAGACCTCGGATCTTCGGGGGTGGGGAGGGCGCAGTTCGACCGCTCCCGTCCGGCACCCTTCCCCGGCGTGGGGTTCGCTGTCACCATGGCAACGCTTCCCATGGACGAACAGTGTTCCCGTACGTGAACGGGATGGGTCGCGCCGGGCCGCCCCGTACGCTCCGCCCGGCCTCGTCCGCGGCCCCGCGCCGCCCTGTCCGGGCAGCTCCCGGCCCCGGCCCGTCCCGTGGTGCTCGTGCTCGATCGTCGTACCCGGAAGGGGTGTGTCATGGAACGTCGGCACTTTCTCGCCACCGGCTCCGTGCTGGCCGTCGAGGGTGGCCTGTCCCCGTTCGCGGCCGGTGGCGACCGCGCCGCGGCGGCGGACCGGGCGGACGCGGGGGGCGGACTGCCCCCGCGGGCCGAGATCGTCGCGGTGCTGCGGCGCGTCGCCGATCACTGGATCGGGGCGCACACCGACCCGGGCGACAACAAATGGGCCCGCGCCACGTTCTTCAGTGGACTGCTCGCCCTGCACCGGCTGACCGGCGAGCCCCGTTACGCCGCGTACGCCCGCGGCTGGGCCGAGAAGCACAGCTACGGGCTGAACGACGGCGTCACCACCCGTCACGCCGACAACCAGTGCGCGGGGCAGGCGTATCTGGACCTGTACGGGCTGGACCGCGCGCCGGACGAGGCGAAGATCGCGGCGCTGGACGCGTCGGTGCGCGCGATGGTCGACTCCGTGGCGGTCAAGCACGACGACTGGTGGTGGGACGACGCGCTGCACATGGCGATGCCGCCGTTCGCCCGCCTCGGCGCGGTGCGCGGCGACGCCGCCTACGCGGAGGCGATGCACACCTTCTACCTCCACACCCGCAACGCCGAGGGCGGCCCGGGACTCTTCGACGGAGCCAGCGGGCTCTGGTACCGCGACAAGCGCTTCCTGCCCGGAGGGATCGTTTCGCCTGACGGCAAGCCGGTGCTGTGGTCGCGCGGCAACGGCTGGGTGGCCGGGGCCCACACCAAGGTGCTCGCCGTGCTCCCCGCCGACCACCGGCACGTGCCCGCCTACCGCGCCGCGCTCACCACCGAGCTGCGCGCGCTCCGCCGTATCCAGCGCCCCGACGGCTTCTGGAACGTCAACCTCGCCGACCCCGCCCACCTGCCGGGACCCGAGACCAGCGGCACCGTCTTCTTCCTCCACGCGACGGCGTACGCGCTGCGCACCGAACTCGTCCCGGCCCGCCTCTTCCGCCCGGTCGCCGCCCGCGCCTGGCACGCTCTTGTCACCCACGCCGTGCACCCGGACGGCTTCCTCGGCCACGTCCAGCCCGAGGGCGACCGGCCGGAGTCGGGCCAGCCGGTCGGCCCCGACAGCACCGCCGACTTCGGGGTCGGCGGCTTTCTGCTGGCGGGGACGGAGTTGGCGGCGTTGGTGGGATAGGGGGAGAGGCCGGGCCGGTGTCGCGACGGTGGGGCGGCACCGGCCCGGCGCCTGCCGGTCAGCGGGCGTCCGGCGTGCGGGTGCGGTGGGTGGTCAGCCGGCCGCACCGTTCGGGACGATCTGCAGCTTGCGACCGGTGCCCTTCTTGAAGGTTTCCAGGGCCTCGGCGTACCGGTCGAGGCCGAAGCGGTGCGTGATCATCGTTTCGGAGTCGATGACGCCCTTGCCCAGCAGTTCCACGGCGCGGCCGTAGCTGTGCAGGATCGCCATGCTGCCGACGATGCGGATCTCGTCGTTGTAGATACGGAACGGCGAGAACCGCGCCTTCTCCTGGTCGGGGGCGCAGCCGAACTGCTGGAAGGTGCCGCCGCGGATGGGCCGGGTCAGACCGTCCTCGATGGCGCGGATGTTGCCGGTGCAGTCGGTGACGACCTGCCAGCCGCGCGGGTGGTCGTCGGTGAGCGCGTCCGCTGTGGTGGCGACGGCGTCGGCGCCGAGTTGGCGGGCCACCGCGAGCCGGTCCTCGTTGATGTCGACGACCGATACGGAGGCGGCACCGGCCCGCTGGGCGACCTGGAGGTAGAGCAGGCCCATGGTGCCCGCGCCGTAGATCAGGAAGTTGTCGCCGAGCCGCGGGTCGACGATGTCGAAGCCGCGCACGATCGTCGACAGCGGCTCGATGAGCGGGGCGTGCTCCAGGCGGACGGTCTCCGGCAGCCGGTAGAGGTTACGGACAGGGACCTTGACGTATTCGGCGCAGGCGCCGTCGACGGTGATGCCGATGGTGCCCCACTGCTCGCAGAGGTTGCCGCGGCCGATGGAGCAGAAGTGGCAGGCGCCGCAGTAGAGGGCCGGGTCGGCGGCGACGGCGTCGCCCTCCGCGTAGCCGCTGACGCCCGCGCCGACCGCGACGATCTCGCCGGAGAACTCGTGGCCGGGGATCACCGGGTACCGGGTGGGCCCGAACTCGCCCGCGAGCATGTGCACATCGGTGCCGCACAGCCCGGCGGCCGCGACCTTGACGACGACCTCGCCGGGGCCGGGCGTGGGGTCCGCGACGGTGGTCACGGACAGCTTGTTCGGTTCCTCGATGACAACTGCGCGCATGGTCGTTACCGCCTTTCGGAAGAGGTGCGGGAGAGGGTACGGGGGCTCCTGGGTGGGCGCCGGGGCCGGGATCCGCCGCCGTGGTCCGATCCGGTCTCCGCCCCGGGCCCCGGTGGTCAGGCCGTGAGGAGGTTGCGGGACTCGACCTGCCTGATCTTCTCGACCTTGGGCGCCGAGCCGCCGCCCGCGAACTCCGAGACCAGCCAGTGCTCCAGGCAGACCAGCGCGGCCTCGACGCCCATCGTGCGGTTGCCGAAGCAGGCGATCTGCGCGTCGTTGGACTTACGGGCGCGCTCGGCGCTGTAGCTGTCGGGGATCTGCGCGGCGCGGATGCCGGGGACCTTGTTGGCGGCGATGGCCATGCCGATGCCGGTGCCGCAGATCAGCACGGCGCGGTCGTGGTCGCCGCGCGCCACGCTCTGCGCGACGCGCTCGGCGACGTCGGGGTAGTCCTCGGACGGGGCGGCGCTCATGTCGGTGAGGGGGTAGCCGCGTTCGGTGAGGTAGGCGATCATCGCGTCCCGCATGACGACGCCTGCGTCGTCGGCGCCGATGGCGATGCGGACGGTGTCCTGGGCGGTGGTCACGGTGTGCTCCTGCGGGGTGGGGCCGTGGGGCCGGGGGGATGCGGGTGGCGGCGGTGCGGGCCGGTCAACCGGCGGCGATCTCTTCGACGACCTTGCGCAGGCCCTCGGTGTCGTGCGCGAGACGCCCCAGGAACAGCCCGTCGACGGCGCCGCCCAGTTCGGTGTACGTCCCGGGGCCCGCGGTCCCGCCGTAGATCAGCCGGCCGCGGACGTCGTGGTCGCGCAGCGCACCGCGGATCGCGTCGGCGACCGCGCGCACATGGCTCGCGGGCGCCGGTTCGCGGGCGCCGATCGCCCAGACCGGCTCGTACGCGATCACGACCTCGCTGCCGGGGACGGCGCCGGACAGGGCGGCGCGGACCTGGGTGAGCGTTTCCTCGGCGGCGCCCGCGAGGTCGTCGGCGCGGAGTTCACCGGCGCAGATGACGGGGACCAGACCGGCGTGGGTGGCGGCCCGGGTCTTGGCGGCGACCGTCTCGTCGGTCTCGCCGAAGTGGCGACGGCGCTCGGCGTGGCCGACCTCGACATAGCGGGCGCCGGTCTCGGCGAGCATGCCCGCGGAGACCTCACCGGTCCAGGCGCCGCTCTCGGCCCAGTGGACGTCCTGGGCGCCGTAGCCGATGCCGGTTCCGGCCAGCAGTTCGCGGGCGTCGGCGAGCGCCGGGAAGGCCGGGAGGACGAAGAGGTCGACGGGGCGGGGGAGCGCGGCCAGGGCGTCGCGGAGCGCGGCCACCTCCGCGAGCCAGGCCCGGGTCCGCGCCAGGCCGAAGTAGAGCTTCAGCGAGACGCCGACCACCGGGCGCGGGCGCACGGCGGACGTCGAGTTCTCAGGGATCACGTCATTCATGATGCTTCAAACAGAATCACATGTGAAGTTCTCAAATCAAGACGTGAATTTCACAGCTTCGCTGTGATGAGGTGGCGCGATCCCGAGGCGTGTCACGGAACCGGGCGGCCGCACCGCGCGACCGCCCGGCCCCCTCACCCCGGCAACCCCCACCGCGGCGCCGGACCGTCCGGCGTGACCGGCGCGGGCCGGGTGTCCGGCCGCTCCCCGGGCGGGGCGATCAGCGCGGTGCCGCCCCGGGCCAGCCGCAGCCGGAGCGTCCCCGGACCGGCCTCCTCGTACGGCAGCGGGCGGCCGTGCCCGTCGGTGACCGCCACCGGGCCGGGCGGCAGCGAGTGCCGCACCACGCACACCGCGCCGGCCTCGCTGAACAGCCGTACCCAGCGCGTACGGCCCCCGGCGCGGGCGGCGCTCAGCAGGAACGCGCCCTGGGTGCGGAAATCGTGCAGCCGCGCCTCCCGCCAGGCCGCCGGAACGGCCGGGAAGACCCGGATCACCCCGCCCCAGCTCTGGCAGAGCATGTCGTGCAGCGACTGCGCCGCCGACAGCGGCGTCTCGATGACCGGGCCCGACTCCTCGTACATCGTGTTCGGCCGGATGAAGCGGTCCAGCAGCGTCCGCAGATGGCCCAGCGCCTCCTCGCCCCGTCCCATCTGCGCGCACATCGACGCCGCGCCGGTGAACGTGTAGCCCTGCAATGCGCCCTCGAACCCCACCCAGTGCCGCAGCGACGTCTCGATCAGCTCCCGGTGCTCCGGCTGCTCCCAGGTGACGTCGTACAGCGGGTACACCGCCAGCAGATGGGAGTAGTGGCGGTGCGACTTCGCGAACGGGACGCCCGCGCCGATCATGAAGCCGTCGGCGTTCACCGGATACGGCGCGAGCCGGGCCAGCACCTCCCGCCAGCGGTCCGCCGCCGGATCGGACACCGCCAGCGTCCGCGCCGCGTCCAGCAGCGTCACGCAGCCCCACCGCAGCAGCGCCAGGTCGTAGGTGCAGTCCGGCGCGTCCACGCCGTACTCCGGTGAGAACGTCGCCGGCAGGTGCAGCCGGCCGTCCCGCCCCGGCTCCAGGAACCGCAGGTAGTAGGCGACCGCCCGGCGCAGCAGCGGGAAGAGGACGTCGCGCAGCACGCCCTCGTCCATGGTGTGACGGTAGGTCAGCCACACGTTGTGCAGCGCCCAGGTCAGATTGCCGACCTCCGGCGTCGGCGGGTCCTGCCCCGGGACGCCGATCGGGTACCCGCCGTTCGCCACCGCCGCGCCGCCCCGCAGGAACCGGTCGGTGGTCCGCGGGATGCCCGCGCACCCGGCCCGGTACGGCGCCTCCAGCTGCTCCGACAGCGCCTCCCGGTACTCGCTCAACGCCCGTGTCACGGCGTCGAGTTCGAGGTGGTTGGCGCCGTGGATCGGCCAGTACTCCAGCTGGACGTTGAGGTTCCACCACGTGGCGGGCCACGGTGTCGGCTCCAGCCAGGGGCCGCAGGTCGCCATCACCGGCGCCGCGGCGCGTGCCGCGGACGCCGCCTTGTAGAGCTGGATCCAGTAGAACCGCTGGAGCCGGGAGTCCGGTACGGACAGGAAACCGCGGCGGAAGTAGGCGTGCCACCACGACCGGTGGTCTGCGGCCAGCGCGTCGTACGGCTGTGCGGCGGCGTCCCGCACCGCCCGCAGTGCCCGGCGCCGCACCGCGCGGTCCGGGCGCGCCGGGGCGACCGCCGCGTACAGCGTCCGCGCCCCGTGCCCGCCGGTCCGCTCCCGCCACGCCGTGACGTGCGCCCCACCGGCCAGCAGCGGCTGCACGGCGGCGCGCGCCCCCGTGTGCTCCTCGATCCGGGCGGGCGGATTGCCGGTGTACCCCTCGGGCACCGGCTTGAACGCGGCGCGCGGGCTGATCGCCTCGGCCGGATGGAACCGCCAGCGGAACGCCCGCTCCCCGGCGCTCGGGACGACCTCGACGGCCAGCACGGAACGGGAGGTGTGCACCAGCGCGCGCACCGTGAGGGTGCCGCGATCGGTGGTGACCGTGCCGGTCAGCTCCGCGTCGCGCAGCCGCAGCCGCCAGTCCACCGCGGTGATCGTGCCGGACGGCTCCAGCGTGAAGTGCCCCACCGGCAGCCGCGCCAGCCCGAACAGCGCGCCGAACTCCGGCCGGTGATCCTGGACCTCGCTGTGCTGCACGGTGAACCGCACCGCGTTCGCGTCCGGTTCGGCGTACACCTGGCTGCCCAGCAGCGCGTTCCCGAGGAACGGCGCCTCGTGCCACGCCGCGGGCAGCCGCCGCCAGACGGGGTCGGCGTCGTCGAGGATCCGCACCCAGGGGGCGTCGGGCTGCGCGTCGCGCGCCGGGGCGGGCCTCGGGGTGGCCGCGGCCACCTCCCCGCCCCCGGTGGCGCCCACCGCGCCGACGGCCAGCGCCACCCCGAGGACGCGCCGTCTCGGCGGGGAGGCGGGGGAGCGGTGCGACGGGGACGGTTCGACGGCCATGCAGCCTCCAGTCGGCGCGCGCGGCGGGGAACGGGCGCACGGGACGGCCGCCCGCCGCACCGGCCCCACCGCATGGTGGGGCCCCACCGGTGGATCCGGAAGCCCTCGTACGGGGTGCAGGTCGGAGGGGTGAGCGGATTTCGGACGGCCAACTGACGTGTGGGGGAAGGGGGGTGATGTGCAGTACGGGGTGGGGACGGGCGGCGAGGATGTTGCCCGGGTTGGCGTCGCCGTGGACGACGGCCTTCCGCCGGGCGTCGCGCGGCAGTACCCGCAACAGCCGCGCTCCCAGGACCACCAGCCCCGGGTCGTACCCGGTCCGCAGCCGCGCCGCCCGTTCCTCGACCAGCGCGGCCCACTCGTCGCACACCGCCGCCATCCGCTCCGGCCCGCCGTCCGCCGGACGCGGTGCCGCCCACAGGCCGCGCAGCACCTCGGCGGCGAGGGCGAGCCCGGGGAGGGCCGCCGTGCCCGTTCCGTCCGTCCGGTGCCCTGCCGGGTCCGCCGCGGTTCGGCCACGCCGCCGTCCAGGCGATAAACCCGCAACCCACCCTTTCCACTGCTTATCCGAAGAATCATCCTGATATGCGTCAGGGATGATTCCGTACACCCGGTATGCGGCGACCGCCCTGCTCGCCGCCCTCGCCGTCGGCTGTGGTGCCCCGTC
Source organism: Streptomyces benahoarensis (assembly GCF_007280575.1). Taxonomy (GTDB): domain Bacteria; phylum Actinomycetota; class Actinomycetes; order Streptomycetales; family Streptomycetaceae; genus Streptomyces; species Streptomyces benahoarensis. Next base: position 2,609 of record NZ_VKJP01000060.1, on the reverse strand, counting down.
GGCCGCCCCGCCGTCCCGCCCGGCCCCGTCCGCACCGGCCGCGGCGGGCGGTCACGCCGGTGCCCCGCCGCCCTCGGCGGCCAAGTCGCCCTTCACCCTCGTCGCGTCCGGGGACGTCCTCGCCTCGTACCCGTCGGTGCTGGACACTGCGAAGGAGGACGCGCCGGACGTCGCGCGGCGCGGGGTCGCACCGACCGGGTACGACTACCGGCCGATGCTCAAGGGCATCAAACCCGTCATCGCCGGTGCCGACCTCGCCCTCTGCCATCTGGGGACCCCGCTCGGCCCGTTGACCGGCCCCTTCACCAGCTCCGGCGCCTTCCAGGCCCCGCCCCAGGTCGCCACCGCCCTCAAGGACGCCGGGTTCGACTCCTGCGCCACCGCCTCCGGTCACACCCTCGACCGCGGCGACGCCGGGGTCCGGTCCACCCTGGAGGCGCTGGACACCGTCGGGATGCGGCACACCGGGTCGGCGCGGGACGCCGCCGAGGGCTCCCGGCCCGCGCTGCTGCGGGCGCGCGGCGGCGCCGAGATCGCCCACCTCTCCTACGCCCTCGGGGAGGGCTGGGCCACCGCCCGCGGCGACCGGCCCTGGGCGGTGAACCCCGTCGACGAGCAGCGGATCATCGCCGACGCCCGCGCCGCCCGGCGGGCCGGCGCCGACCTCGTCGTGGTCGGCGTGGAGTGGGGCACCGAGTACCGCACCGCCCCCGACGCCACCCAACTCGCCCTGGCCCGCGCCCTCACCGCATCGGAGACCGACGGCCGCCCCGACATCGACCTGATCCTGGGCACCGGCTCGCGCACCCCGCAGGCGTACGAGAAGGTCAACGGCGTCTGGGTCGTCTACGGGCTCGGCGACCAGATCGCCGGTGCCATGAAGAAGCCCGAGGGCAACTGGGGCACCGTCGCACGCTTCCGCTTCGCCCCGCCGGAGCGGTCCGGCGAGCGCTGGCAGGTGACCGACGCGGAGTACGTCCCCCAGCTCTTCACCCGCGACCAGCCGCTGCGCACCCTCAACCTCGGCCGCACCAAGAAGTGGGTCAAGGAGCGCGCCGCGATCGGCAAGACGGTGCTCAGCAGGGGTGCCGCCGCATCGGGGCTCAAGGCGGGACGCTGAGCGCGGGGGTGTGGGTGGCCCCCGCCGTGCGCGTAGCGGCGGCTGTGGGGCGGGCCGGGCGGCCCGCGGTCCGGAACGGCGTGGCGGCTGACCGGCGGGCGTGCCGGTGGGCGGCCGGTTCGACGCGCTGACGGCCCGCTTCGGGCCGAGCGCCCCGGCCCGGGAGGGCGGCCCTACCCGTCGGCCGCCCTCCCGTTCCCTGCCGATATGTCGATCCACGGCGGCCGCGCCCTGCCTGTCGTCCGCCGGCGGCGGTACCGTCCTTGCGCCGGATGATCGACCCCAACCCACCCACACACCCCAGGAGTTACCGGCCATGAAGATCACCCTTGACGCCGACAAGTGCTGCGCCGCGGGCCAGTGCGTGCTCGTCGCCCCCGAGGTCTTCGACCAGCGGGACGAGGACGGCGTCGTCGTCCTGCTCGACGACGCGCCGCCCGCCGAGCGGCACGACGCGGTCCGCGAGGCCGCCGCCTTCTGCCCCGCCGGTGTCATCGAGCTGCACGCATGACCGCCCGTCCCGTCGCCGTCGTCGGCGCCTCCGCCGCCGGACTGGCCGCCGCCGAGACGCTGCGCCGCTCCGGCTGGACCGGGCCGCTGACCCTGATCGGCGACGAACCCCACCTGCCGTACGACCGCCCGCCGCTGTCCAAGCAGCTGCTGCACGGCACCTGGGAGCGCGAGCGGCTGCTGCTGCGCACCGCCGACCAGCTCGCCCCGCTCGACCTCGACCTGCGGCTCGGCACCCGCGCCACCGGCCTGGACGCCGCCACCCGCACCCTCACGCTCGACGGCGGCACCCGCCTGACCTGCGCCGGAGTGATCGTCGCCACCGGCGTCGCCGCCCGCACCCTGCCCGGCGCGGACGGCCTCGACGGCGTCCTCACCCTGCGCACCCTCGACGACGCCGTCGCGCTCCGCGCCCGGCTGTCCGGCGCCGGGCACCGCCTCGTCATCGTCGGCAACGGCGTCCTCGGCTGCGAAGCCGCCGCCGTGGCACGCGAGCTGGGACACGACGTCACGCTCATCGGCCGCGACCGCGTCCCGATGGCCCACGCGGTGGGGCCCGAGGTCGGCACGCTGCTCGCCGAGGAGCACCGCACCCGCGGCGTCCGCCTGCTCACCGGCGACGTCGCGGAATTCCTCGCCGGTCCGGTGCCCGGCACCGTCGGTGGCGTCCGGCTCACCGACGCCACCGAACTGCCCGCCGACACCGTCCTGCTGGCCATCGGCTCCGAACCGGCCGTCGGCTGGCTGCGCGGCGAGCCCGCCCTCGACACCACCGACGGGCTGCGCTGCGACGCGTACTGCGCGGCGGCACCCGGCATCTACGCCGCCGGGGACGTGGCCCGCTGGGACCACCCGCTGCACGGCGTCCCGCTCCGCTTCGAGCACCGGATGAACGCCACCGAACAAGGCATGGCCGCCGCCCGCAACCTCCTCGCCGAACTCGCCGCGGAAACCGCACCCGGCGCCCCCACCCCGGCGC
>NZ_VKJP01000609.1 GCF_007280575.1 Streptomyces benahoarensis | reverse complement strand
TCCCCGAACAGCCCGCCGCGCCCCGCCCCGAGCCCGCGCCGCCCCTCGTCCGGCCGCGAAGGCACTCCGTGCGCGCGCAGATCCTCGCGGCGCTGCGGCAGTCGCTGCTCGCCGGGGAGCTGACGCCGGGGGAGGTCTACTCCGCGCCCGCGCTCGCCGGGCGGTACGGCGTCTCGGCGACCCCGGTGCGGGAGGCGATGCAGCAACTCGCGGGCGAGGGCGCCGTCGAGGTGGTGCCCAACCGCGGCTTCCGGGTCGCCGAGCACAGCGTCCGCGACCTCGCCGAGGTGGCGGAGGTCCGGGCGATGCTGGAGATCCCGGCGGTGATCCGGCTGGCGGGCGCGGTGCCGTGCCCGGAGCGGTGGGTGGGGCTGCGGTCGCTGGCCGCCGACGGGGTCGCGGCCGCGGCGCGCGGCGACCGCGCCGGGTACGCCGAGGCGGACCGCGCCTTCCACCACGACCTGATGTCCCTCACCGGCAACCGCCGGCTGGTGGCGGTCGTCGACGATCTGCTGCGCCGGGCCCGGCGCCCGGCCGGCGGCCCCCGCCCGCGCCCGGCGGAGCTCCAGGCGGACGCCGCGCAGCACGTGACGTTGGTGGACGCGCTGTCCGCCGGTGAACCGGAGCGCGCCGAACGCGTCGTCCGGGCCCATCTCTCGCTCGCCCGCCACCGGTTCTGAGGCGCCCGGCCGACGGTCCGGCCGGGCGCCCGTGCGGTCAGTCGGTCACCAGCTTCTCCAGCGGGAGCGCGGCGACATCGGCCGCCGGACGGGAGAGGTAGAGGTCGGCGTGGTAGAAGCCGTCGGCCTCCTTGCCGGTGGTCGGCAGGGGGTGCTCCGCCAGCGCCGCGAAGGCCGCCCGCCGCTCGTCGTCGTCCGCGAACCGGCGCTGACGAAACGTTCGGGCGGGCAGCTTCTCCGTCACCAGCCCGGCGCGCGCCAGCAGGGCGGACACCGGGCCGTACGAGACGGTCCGCAGCACGAATGCGGCGACCCACGGCGGCGCGGTCACGGAGTCGAGGAGATGCCCGAACGTGCGGGCCGTGATGTAGCCGACGCCGCCGGTGACGGTGATCAGATCGGTACCGGCGAGCGCGGCGCGCAGCGCGGCGGTGGGCCGCCCGGTCTCCAGGTTCTCCGCGAAGCCCGCGTCCAGCAGACCGGCCTCGCGTCCGTAGCGCACGGCCCGGTCCGCCGCGTCGATCCCGGTGAGGTGGACCGCGTCGGCCCGGCGCCTGGTGGCGAAGTACGCGCGGTCGTCCGCCGCCCGCCCCCCGCCGTTCGGCCCGGGGGTGGTGTAGCGGGCGTAGAGGTCGGTGAGCGTCAGATGGTGGTTGAGGAGGGCGGCGTTGATGCCGTACGAGCAGCACAGGTCGACGACGCGCAACGGCGGCCGGTCCGCGCGGTGGCGGCGCAGGGCGTCGGTGGCGGCGCGGAACACCGCCTGGCCGTGGTGCGGGATCTGGTAGTCGAGCGGCTGGAGCGTCGTGAAGTAGCGGCGTGGATCCGGGCAGTTGTAGATCGCCTCGAAATCAGCCTTGCCCCAGTCGGACGAGGTGGTGGAGTGGTGCGCTTCAGTTGCCACGGATGCCTCCTGAAAGCTCTGCCGAAGGGCGGGGACCCGGACCAGCATCCAGCCCCGATCCCGGGCCGACACCGTCACTTGCGGCCATTTTCGGCGCTCCGGCCCGGCGCCGGGCCGCCCGCGGGGGCCGTCGGGCGCGGGCGAGGTGCCCTGGCAGCGCTGTCTCTTATACCCATCTCCGAGCCCACGAGACGCTCCTGAACCTCGGCCACCAGCTTCGACGTTGTCGCTGATACTCATCTC
>NZ_VKJP01000608.1 GCF_007280575.1 Streptomyces benahoarensis | reverse complement strand
CGTCTCGTGGGCTCGGAGATGGGTATAAGAGACAGGTACCGCACCGGACCCGGCCGTCGGCCCGGCCGGGCGGGCAGACGAGGAGCGACACATGAGCGGCACCGCAGCCCCGCACGGCACGACCCCGGGCGGGATCCACGCGTTCCCGATGGACCGGGCGGCCGGCTGCCCCTTCGACCCGCCGCCGGGGTTGCGGGAGGCGCAGCGGAGCGGGCCGCTCACCCGGGTCCGGCTGTGGGACGGCAGCGCGCCCTGGTTGGTGACCCGCCACGCCGACCAGCGTGCCCTGCTGGCCGACCCCCGGGTCAGCGCGGACATCACACGTCCCGGCTACCCCGCCTCCGCGCCCGTCACCGGGAGCGCGCGGATGAGCTTCATCCTGATGGACGACCCCGAGCACAACCGGCTGCGGCGGATGGTGACGGCACCGTTCACGGTCCGCCGCATGGAGGCGATGCGGCCCACCATTCAGCGGATCGTGGACGGCTTCCTCGACGAACTCCTCGCCGGGCCCGCCCCCGCCGACCTCGTCGCCCGGTTCGCGCTGCCGGTCCCGTCGCTGGTCATCTGCGAACTGCTCGGTGTGCCCTATGCCGACCACGACTTCTTTCAGGAAAACAGCCGGATACTTATCAGCCGCACCGTCGAACCGGAGCAGCGGGCCGCCGCCCACGCCAACCTGACCGGCTACCTCGACGGGCTGCTCGCCCGGAAGACCGCGGGCCCCACCGATCTGCTGTCCGGGCTGGTCGGACGCGTCGACGCGGGGGAGCTGACCCGGGAACAGGCCGCCGAGACGGGCGTCCTGCTCCTCCTCGCCGGGCACGAGACCACCGCCAACATGATTGCGCTGGGCACCCTCGCGCTACTGGAGAACCCCGGCCAACTCGCCCTGCTGCGCGACGCCGACGATCCGCGGGTGGTCGCCTCGGCCGTGGAGGAGCTGCTGCGGTACCTCACCATCACCCACAGCGGCCGCCGTCGCGCCGTCCTGGAGGACATCGAGATCGCCGGGCAGACCCTCCGGGCGGGCGAGGGCATCGTCCTCGCCAACGACCTCGCCAACCGCGACCCGGACGTCTTCCCCGACCCGGACCGGCTCGACCTCGCCCGCGACTCCCGCCGCCATCTCGCCTTCGGCTTCGGCGTGCACCAGTGCCTCGGGCAGACCCTGGCCCGTATCGAGCTACAGGTCGTCCACAGCACCCTCCACCGGCGCATCCCCACCCTGCGCCTGGCCGCCGACCGCGACGATCTCTCCTTCAAGCACGACGGTGCGGTGTACGGGGTGCACGCGCTGCCGGTCACCTGGTGAGGCGGGCGGCCGGGGCGCTCAGGGGCCGGTCGGCCGCAGCTCCGTCAGCGTCAGCGCGTCGACGGCCGCGGGGCTCAGCCGCGCCTCGTCGAGACCGGACAATGGGTGCCAGGCCACGGCCGCGGTGCTGCCACCGGTCTCGTGGACCCGCAACGGGCCCGGCAGCAGCGTGACGGCGTGGAAGAGGCCCACGAGGTGCCATTCGACGCCCCGCCGGTGCGCCGTATAGGTGCGCGCACCGATCAGGCGGGCGTCGCGCACGGTGCCGCCGGTCTCCTCGTACACCTCCCGTGCCAAGGCGTCGGCCGGCTGCTCGCCCGGGTCGATGCCGCCGCCCGGCAGATGCCAGAGCCCGGGGGCGAAGACCGGCGAGGCCGCCGAGAGCCGGGTCAGCAGCAGCTGTCCGTCGGCGACGACGACGGCGTACGCCGAGACACGGGTGCGCGGGGCGGTGTCCAAGGTGGCCTCCAGGCGTGCGGAAGGGAGACGAGCGCGGGGCGGGCAACGGTTGCGTGGGGGCGTGCGCCCGCCGGACCACGCCCCCGTCGGC
>NZ_VKJP01000607.1 GCF_007280575.1 Streptomyces benahoarensis | reverse complement strand
GGGCGCCTCGGCTGCGGGCTCGGCCTGCGGGGCGGTTGCCTCGGGCGCGGCCTGCGGGGCGCCAGCGGGCTCGGCGTCGGCCGGGGGCTCGATGGGCTGCGCCTGCTCGGCGGTGTCCGGGCTGTCGGGCTGCGGGGCGGGGGCCGACGCGGAGCTGTCGACCGGTGCCGACGGGGGCTGGGGCGCCTGCTGCTGGGGCTGCTCCTGGGCCACCTGGTCGTGGCCGGGCTGCTCCGCAGTGGGTTCGGCCTGCGGGACGGCCTCGGGGTGCGGCTCGGCGGGAGCGTCGGACGGCTGCTCGGCGGCTGCCTCGGGGGCGGCCGGGTCCGCTGCTGCCACGTCTGCGACGGGGGCGACCTGCGGGGCGGCGGCCTCGGGAGCCTCGGCCTCGGGGACCTGGGCCTCGGCTTCGGGAGCAGGGGCAGTCTGGGCGTCCGCGTCGGGAACGGGAAGCTGGGCGGCTGCCTCGGCGTCAGCTTCGGGAGCAGCGGCCTGGGCAACTGCCTCGGCACCGGCGGCGGGCGCGGGCTGTGCGGGCGCCACGCCCTCGGCGGTCTCGGCAGCCTCGGCGACGGGGACCTGCCCGGCCGCGGCCTGCGCCTGTGCCTCGGACCGTACGGCGTCGGGCCGGGGCTGCGGCTGCTCTTCGGGCTGCTCCGCGCCCGCCTCGGCGGGCTGGGCCACGGCTTCCTCGGTCGCGACGTCTCCCGCCTCGGCATCGCGGGCCCCGGCGGGCACGTCCGCCGCCACCTCGGGGGCCTCCTCCGTGCCCTCCGGCGCGGCAGGCTGCCCGGCGGCCCCCTGCGCGGCGGCGGCCGGAACAGCCCCGTCCGCGCCATCGGCACCGGGAGCCTCGGCACCGACCGGTGCATCGGCCTGAGGAACATCGGCGACGGGGGCAGCCGCGTTCGGGCCGTCCGCGCCGGGCACATCGGCGGCGCTCGCCCCGTCCACCTCGGCGGCCTGCTGCTCCGCCTCGGGGGTCTCCGCATCCGCCTCCGGCTGCGCCACGGAGGCGTCGACGGCCTGGGCGGCGTTCTCGGCAGCGGCAGCCTCAGGAGCAGCGGCGCCCTGCGGGGCAACGGCATCGACCGAGGCGTCAGCCGGGGCCACCCCCTCGGGCCCGGCAGCCTGCTGCGCCACGGACCCCTCCGCCTCGGCGACCGCCTCCACGGCCTGACCGGACGCCTCCGGGTACACCTCGGCCGGAACGGCCTCTGGGGCCTGCGCGGCGGGGACGGCCTCCGGGGCCTGCGCGGCGGGGACGGCGTCCGGGTTCTGGGCCGCAACCTGCACAGCCTCGGCAGGAAGCGGCCCGGCCGGGGGCTGCGGGGCCGGGGCGGCGCCCGGCTGCTGCGGCTCGGCCACCGGCGCCACCGGAACGGCAGCCGCCTGCGCGGACGCCTCACCCCACGGCATCACCTGCGGCGGGATCTCACCGAGCTGAGGACCGGGCAGCTGCGCGGCATCAGGCGCGCCGTACGCAACCGGGGCGGCGGGCGCGGCCGAATCCTGCACCTGCGGACCGGCCTCCGCACCGGGCGCCTGCGAACCAGCGTCCGCAGCGGGCACCTGCGGGCCGGGCTCGACACCGGGCGCCTGCGAGCCGGGCTCGGCAACGGGTGTCTGCGGGCCGGGCACCTCGCCCGGCACCTGCGGCCCCCCCTCGGCCTGCGGAACATCCGTTGCGGGAACATCCGCCGCCGGAACATCAAGGTATTCAGGATCGCCGGTGGGCGGCCCCGGCTGCCGTACCGGCATCGGCTGGGGCGGGGTCGCCGGGCCGCGGTCGGCCAGGGAGCGGACCACGCCGCCGGTGGCGTCCGGCACGGGCGGGCCCATGTGCAGCGGGCGCCGGGCGGGCGCGGGCCGGTCCTGCGG
>NZ_VKJP01000606.1 GCF_007280575.1 Streptomyces benahoarensis | reverse complement strand
CGGCTTACGATTTTCATAAGCGTCTGGTGGGCTCGGAGATATGTATAAGAGACAGGGGTGGGCTCGGCGGGGCGGGCGCCCCCGGCGTTGGCGGCGCGCAGTTCGCGCTCCAGGTGGCGGTCGAGGCGGAGCATCCGCCAGCCGTGGACGACGAAGGCGCACACGGCGGTGGGGATGGCCCACAGCGCGAGGTGGAGCGGTTCGAGGTGGGTGCCGTAGGTGGTGTTGACGAAGCCGGTGATCAGCAGGATCGAGCCGACGGCGAGGAAGACGTCCTCGCCGAAGAACCGGCCGACGTTGTCCGCGGCGGCGGCGCACGCGCGGATGCGTTCGCGGGCGGCGTCGGTGAGCGTGCCGTGGCGGCGTTCGGCGGCGCCCTCGGCCATCGGGGCGGCCAGCGGGCGGACGGTCTGGGCGTGGCCGAAGACGTCGGTGAGGCCCAGGGCGGCGCCGATCTGCCGCATGCCCAGGTAGAGGGCGAGGAACCGCCCGGTGGTGAGCTTGGCGAAGCGGGCGATCAGGTTGCGGGCCTGTTCCTGGAGGCCGTAGCGCTCCAGCAGGCCGATGACCGGGAGGGTGATGGCGAAGATCGTCACCGACCTGCTGTCGGCGAAGCCCTTGCCGAAGGCGGCCAGCACCTCCTGGGGGGAGAGTCCGCCGAGGAGTCCGGCGACGATGCCTGCGGCGCCGACGACCAGCAGGGGGTGGCGTTTCGTGGCGAAGCCGATGACGACCACGAGCACGCCGAGGAGCACGATCATGGGCCCGCCTTCCGCGTACAGGACCCCACGCGGATCGTGAGGATCGATGAATGGATTGCAGCGGAGGCTAAGCGATTGTTCAACGATCCGACAAGGGGTCTACGGCCGGGAACTTTCCGGCGGCGCGCCATCGGTCCCGCGCCCGGCCCGGCGCCGCCGTGGCCCGGCACCGGACGCACCCCGCCCCGGCGCCGCCACCCGCCGCCGCGCCGCTACCCCTCGGCGATCAGCCGCGCGTACGCCCCGGAGAGCTGGGCGAGCGAGTCCTCCAGGTACGAGCGGAGCAGCTGCTCGGCCGCGGCGGCGTCGCCGTCCTCCAGCGCCTCGACGATCTGCCGGTTGCGGGTGAGGTACGGCGCGTGGAAGCGGCGCGGGTCGTCCATGACGTGGAAGACCAGGCGGAGTTCGGCGAGCACGCCGCGCATCAGCTCGTCGGTGCGGGGGCTGCCCGCCAGCGCCGCGACGCCTTGGTGGAAGCGGATGTTGGCGGTGGACAGCTTCTGCCAGGCGCGCTCGCGCACCGCCGTCTCGCCGGAGCGCACCGCCGCCTCGATCGCCCCGATCGTCGCCCGCGTCCCCTCGTCGTACGGCCCTTGGCCCAGACCGCGGACGGCCGCGCACTCGACGAGCAGGCGGACCCGGTAGATGTCGGCCAGGTCCTCGACGGTCACGACGCGGACGAAGACGCCGCGGTTGAGGCGGTGCACCAGCAACCGTTCGTGGGTGAGCAGCCGGAACGCCTCGCGCAGGGTGTTGCGGGAGACGCCGAGGGCGCCGCCGATGCTCTCCTCGGAGAGCCGGGCGCCGGGCGGGAAGTAGCCCTCGGCGATGCGGTCGCGGAGGATGTCCGCGACCCGCTCGGCGGTCCCGGCGCGGCCGAGCAGCGCCCGGTCGCCCGCCAGCCCCTCGACGTCGACCGGCCGCCGCCGCTCCGCCTTCGCCGCTCCGCCGGCCATCGGCCCACCCCGCTTCCGCCGTGGCGCCGGTCCGTGCCGGGCACCGTCTCGATCGTTCTCCCGTCGGAAGTCAATCCCAGAAGCCGGATCGGAACAACACACCTCTTGTCGGATCGTTCAACGATCGCTACCTTGGGCGCCGACGCCGGTCGGCCCGTGCGCCCACGGCCCCGGGCCCCAC
>NZ_VKJP01000605.1 GCF_007280575.1 Streptomyces benahoarensis | reverse complement strand
CCCACGCCCGCATCGCCGCCCCCGAGTCCAACCAGGGCGCCGCCCTGCTCCGCCGCCCGTTCTCGTACCACGACGGCTTCCGCGACGACGGAGCCCCCGACGCCGGGCTCCTCTTCATCTGCTGGCAGGCCGACCCGCTGCGCGCCTTCACCCAGATCCAGCGCAAACTCGACCGTGGCGACGCCCTCTCCCCCTTCCTCCGCCACGAGGCCAGCGGTCTGTACGCCGTCCCGCCCGCCCCGGAGTCCGGCGGATACGTGGCCCAGCCCCTGCTGGAGGGCTGATCCGGCCTCCGTTTTCCACAGGGTGGCGGCAGGCGGCGGCCGCCCTGTGGACACCGGCCCGGCGCACACCGCGGGCTCGGTATCGTGACGGCACAGGGAGATCGGCGGGGCGTCCCCCGCAAGAACGCGAGGGAGACACCCGCATGTCGGCCAGTCGCTACACCTATCTCGGCCCGGCGGGCACCTTCACGGAAGCCGCGCTGCGCACGCTCCCCGAGGCGGCCACCCGCGAGCTGGAGCCGATGGTCTCGGTACCCGCCGCCCTCGACGCCGTCCGCAGCGGCGAGGCTGCCGCCGCCCTCGTCCCCATCGAGAACTCCGTCGAGGGCGGCGTCACCACCACCCTCGACGAACTCGCCTCCGGTGAACCCCTGATGATCTACCGCGAGGTGCTGCTGCCGATCGCCTTCGCGCTGCTGGTCCGCCCCGGCACCACCCTCACCGACGTCAAGACCGTCACCGGCCACCCCGTCGCCCAGCCGCAGGTCCGCAAGTGGCTCGCCGCCCAACTCCCGCACACCGCCTGGGAGTCGGCCGCCTCCAACGCCGACGGCGCCCGCCTCGTCCAGGAGGGCCGCTACGACGGCGCGTTCGCCGGTGAGTTCGCCGCCGCCACCTACGGCCTGGAGCCACTGGTCACCGACATCCACGACGCGCAGAACGCCGCCACCCGCTTCGTCCTCGTCGGCCGCCCGGCCCGCCCCGCCGCGCCGACCGGCGCCGACAAGACCTCGCTGGTCCTGTGGCTGCGCGCCGACCACCCCGGCGCGCTCCTCGAACTCCTCCAGGAGTACGCGGTCCGTGGCGTGAACATGATGCGCATCGAATCCCGGCCGACCGGCGAGGGCATCGGCCGGTACTGCTTCTCCGTCGACTGCGAGGGCCATATCACCGACCGGCGGGTCGGCGAGGTCCTGATGGGCCTCAAGCGGGTCTGCCGCGGCGTCCGCTTCCTCGGCTCGTACCCCCGCGCCGACCAGGTCCCGGCCACCGTCCGCCCCGACATGACCGACGCCGCCTTTACCGACGCCGCCGACTGGCTCAACCGCTGCCAGGACGGGCGCCCTTGAGGGGCGGATTCCTGACGGGGGCGAGGTGGCCGGATCGGTGATTCCGGCCGGCGCCGGGAGGCCGTACGAGCCTCCGCCCGGCGCCCTCACCACGGGCGTTCCACTCCACTGTGGACTATCCACAGAGTTATCCACAGGCGCGCCTCGGCGCCTGTGGGTAAGTCCTCGCGGGATTCGGGCAGAATCGACAAATCACTCTACCGATCCCAGATCCCGCCACGCCGCCCCACACCGCCATGCCCCGCGCCGCGTCACCCCTTTTTCCGTGATCAGCCCTTTAGGGCTAGGTAACGCCACACGAAAGAGTGCGCGAAGGGGGCTTGGAAGCCCAATCCACCGCAGGTGATTCATCGCCCGGAGGGTGAAGTTCCGAGTTCCACAGATCTCACACACAGCCTGTGGATAAGAATGCCCACACCCCCCACACCTGTGGACAACTCACCTTTTCCCCACAGCCCGGACCCGGAAATCACCACCCCGCGGCACGCACCTCACCCGACGGACGCCGCCCCGGGACCCTCCGCACCGCCCCCGGGAAACCGCCACC
>NZ_VKJP01000604.1 GCF_007280575.1 Streptomyces benahoarensis | reverse complement strand
AGCCAGAACGGGGCGGGGGTGGCGTCCGCGAGGGCGGACGGGGCGTTCATGGCAGCTCGTGCCATGGTTCTCAGCTCCTCTTTCTGCGGGTGCCGGCCAGTTGGCCGACGACGACGCACACGACGGCGATGAGGAACATCGCCGTACCGATGACATTGATCTGAACGGGCGTGCCCCGCTGCGCCGATCCCCAGACGAACATGGGGAAGGTCACGGTGGAGCCGGCGTTGAAGTTGGTGATGATGAAGTCGTCGAAGGAGAGCGCGAAGGAGAGCAGCGCGCCCGCGGCGATGCCGGGGGCGGCGATCGGCAGCGTCACCCGCAGGAAGGTCTGTACGGGGGTGGCGTAGAGGTCCTGGGCGGCCTGTTCGAGGCGCGGGTCCATGCTCATCACGCGGGCTTTGACGGCGGTGACGACGAAGCTCAGGCAGAACATGATGTGGGCGATGAGGATCGTCCAGAAACCGAACGGGATGCCCATGTTGAGGAAGAGGGTGGCCAGCGACGCGGCCATGACGACCTCGGGCATCGCCATCGGCAGGAAGATCAGGGTGTTGACGGTGGAGCGGGCGCGGAAGCGGTAGCGGGCCAGCGCGAAGGCGATCATGGTGCCGAGGGCGGTGGCGCCGAGCGTGGCCCAGACGGCTATCCGCAGACTGAGTCCCAGGGAGCCGCAGAGGTCGGCGACGCCGCACGGGTCGGTCCAGGCGTCGGTCGAGAAGCGCTGCCACTGGTAGTTGAAGCGGCCGTTGGGCTTGTTGAACGAGAAGATCAGGACGATGACGTTGGGCAGGACCAGATAGACCAGCGTGCACAGTCCGGCGAGGGTGACGAGGTGGCGGCGGAGCCTGCCGGGGCGCCGCATGGTGCGGGCGCGTGGGGCAGCGTCGGTGGTCTCGTGGACGGCCATCAGACCAGGTCCTCCGTCCCGGACTTGCGGATGTAGAAGGTGACCATGGCGAGGATCGCCGCCATGAGGAGGAACGAGAGCGCGGCGGCGGTGGGGTAGTCCAGGACGCGCAGGAACTGCGACTGGATGACGTTGCCGATCATCTTCTGGTCGGTGGAGCCGAGGAGTTCGGCGTTGATGTAGTCGCCGGTGGCGGGGATGAAGGTCAGCAGGGTGCCGGCGACGACGCCGGGCATGGACAGCGGGAACGTCACGCGGCGGAAGGTGGCGGCGGGGCGCGCGTAGAGGTCGCCGGCGGCCTCGTGCAGCCGTGGGTCGATGCGTTCCAGCGAGGTGTAGAGCGGCAGGACCATGAACGGCAGGAAGTTGTAGGTGAGGCCGCAGACCACGGCGAGCGGGGTGGCGAGGACCCGGTGGCCGTCGGTGAGGCCCAGCCAGCTGGTGACGTCCAGGACGTGGAGCGCGTTCAGGGCGCCCACCACGGGGCCGCCGTCGGCGAGGATCGTCTTCCAGGCGAGGGTGCGGATCAGGAAGCTGGTGAAGAACGGGGCGATGACGAGGATCATCACCAGGTTGCGCCACCGTCCGGCCTTGAAGGCGATGAGGTAGGCGAGCGGGTAGCCGAGCAGCAGGCACAGCCCCGTCGCGGTGGCGGCGTAGAGCACGGAGCGGACGAACTGCGGCCAGTACTGGACGAGCGCGTCCCCGTACGTGGCGACGTGCCAGGTGACGCGGAAGCCGTCCTCCAGGGAGCCGGTCTGCAGGGACGTCGACGCCTGGTAGACGAGCGGCGCGGCGAAGAAGACGACGAGCCAGGCGATGCCGGGCAGCAGCAGCCAGTACGGGACGAGCCGTTTGCGCAGCGGCGGCGTGCGGACCTCGGGCGGCGCGGCCTCGGGGGCGGGCGCGGGGGGGCCTTGCGGATAATTGCGAAGCGGCAGGTCAGAGCCCTTTCACAGCGAAGCGTCGGAACGATTTTCCTCAGTTTTCGGAACGGGCGGCTAAGGGTTG
>NZ_VKJP01000603.1 GCF_007280575.1 Streptomyces benahoarensis | reverse complement strand
CACCGGCTCCGGGGAGAGGACCTGGGCGAGCGGGGCGAGGACGCCGCGGAAGTCGCTCTCCGCGACGCGGTCGACGATGAAGCCGCTGACCAGCTTGCCGCCCTCGCGTCGCCCGCCCTTCTCGCCCGCCCCGAAGCGGACGCGCACCCGCACGCCGGGGCGGGCCTCGGCGTCCATGGCGGCGGGGACGACGTAGTCGAAGTAGCGGTCGAGGTGGACGAGGCCCTTGTCCACAAGGACGCGGGCGACGGGCAGCTCGGCGGCGGGCTCGGCGCCGCGCCAGGTCCGCGGCTTGGCGCGGGTCGCCTTGGTTTCCCGCACGCTCGCCCGGATGAGGGCCAACTGCTCGCCCGCATCCGCCCCGGCCTCCTGGCGCCCGTCGTCCCTGCTCACGGCATCCAGTCTTAGCAGACGGCACCGACAACGGCGGGTGCGCGAGCCCCGCACCCCGGGGCCGGGCGGCGGGCCGGGGCGCCGCCGGTTCCGCGCCCCTGCCGCGGCCTCGCGCGCGGGCCCCCGCCCGGGCGGGCGCGACACCGGTTCACACACAGGAGCGAATTCGAGTCGTTCCCCCGGCGCCGGAAACGCGAGCTGGCCGCCCCCCGCGCGCCGAAATGACCAGGCCGGGAGCGTGCGGCGCCTCCGCGAAGTCGGCCGGAAACGACGCAACGCACCCCCGGGGAGTCTTACCGCACAGACAGCCGCTTCATACTGCCGAAATACTGCTGCAATAGTCGGCCCGGCTTGTAAGGAGGTAACTCCCTCAGCACCACCGACACAAACGGAAGACTCTCTTCCCCTTCTTTTCACCGGGAGATCTGGCCCAATAGCGAGGCGGAGCGCTAAAGTCACCGGCGGGCATTCGACGCCACTGACTCACCACCGCCCGACCGCCCCCGTTTTCCCGTACGCATTCCCACCCCCACTTCCCCGTACCGGCATGACGCCGACCGATCACACCGCGCGGTCCTCTGTCCGCCGCGGTCCCGCTTTCACCGATCGCCGAAAGGGAAATGAATGCTGTCGACCACCACGCCCAGACCGGAGCGGGAACAGCGTTTCGTCGAGATACTCCAGCGGCTCGTCGACAAGTCGGTTGACGACTACTACAACCCGTACCGCGAGTTCGACTGGCCCGAGACGCTGCCGTCCGAGATGATGTGGATGAGTGAGGATCTCACCTCCACGTACGGCACGGAAATCGTGAAAGAACTCACCGAGGCGCAGCGGCAGCAACTCTCGCGCTGGGAGAGCATCAATTTCTACAGCCTGAACGTCGAAGGCATTCGGGAACTCCTGGTGGAGGTGGTGCGCCGCATCCACACCCGCGGGTTCGAGATTCCGTCGGACTTCTTCCACCACTTCGTCGGCGAAGAGAACGAACACATGTGGTTCTTCGCCGAATTCTGCCTGCGCTACGGCGGGAAGATCTACTCCGGGCCGAAACTGAACTCCATCGCCCATGAGGACCCCCGGGTCGAGAACCTTCTGGTGTTCTGCCGGGTGCTCCTCTTCGAGGAAATCGTCGACCACTACAACATGCGCATGGCGGGCGACGCCTCGCTCCACGACACCATCCGCCAGGTCAACCGCGTGCACCACGAGGACGAGTCCCGGCACATCGCCTTCGGCCGGGAGCTGGTCTCGCTGCTCCACGCCGACCTCGTCGGGGAC
>NZ_VKJP01000602.1 GCF_007280575.1 Streptomyces benahoarensis | reverse complement strand
TCAAAGGCGACGGCGTCCACCACGCCATGCTCGGCATCGCCCGCATGCACAACCTCACCCTCGCCGGATAGGCCAGCGGGCCGCACCGCGGTCAGCCATGCCCGAGGTGATTCGAAGATCATTTACGGGACAACCCTTAGTGGGACGCCCGGACGCCATCGACTCACTTTTCGCCTAGCTTGCTAGGATGCTAGCATCGAGCTTGTGAGTGATGAGGAAGTCAAGCAGTTCAACGTGTACCTGCCGATCGGGCTGATCAAGCGAGTCAAGTACCGCGCCATCGAGTCGGGCATGTCGTTGTCGGCGCTGGTCGCTGACGCCCTGCGTGCCTACCTCGATGACGCTCATGGGCACGCACAGCAGCCGACTGAGAAGGAGACCTGACATGGAGACCGCAGGCATCGAGGCCGTGTTCTTGACGACCCACAACTGGGGTAAGGCGGCGCAGTTCTTCCAGGCGCTGGGTTACGAGCTGGACTTCGCGACGGACCACAACTCCGGCCAGCTGCGCAACGGTGACGGTCCCTACGTGTTCATCGCCGAGGTTCCCGAGGACCAAGAGCCCCAGACGCGGATCGTGCTGAAGGTGCCGGGTGCAGACGCGTTCCGTCCCGGTCCCGTCGCCGAGGTGGTCACGCCGTTCGAGGACACCCATTACGGGACCAAGGAGATGACCGTCCGCGACCCGGACGGGCGCCTGTGGAGCCTCCAGGCTCCCGCCAAGAACTGACCGCGACGAAGGGGAACACCATGGCGCACGAGCAGATGCAGGCACCGGACAACACCGCGGTGCGGACCGCCCTCTGGCGGGCGATGCACCTTCAGGTCGACCCGCCCCCGCATGTTATCGAGGACGAGATCGGCCTGCAGCTGGCGGCCCCCGGCGACGACTGGCGCGCCCGCCCGGACATGGACCCGCAGGCCACCAGCGGGTTCCGGGCAGCCATCGTTGCCCGCGCTCGTTTCATCGACGACCTGATCGCTGAGCAGACCGACCGGGGCGTGACCCAGTACGTCATCCTGGGGGCCGGTCTGGACACCTTCGCCCAGCGCAAGCCGGAGCTCGCCTCCCGCCTGCGGATCTTCGAGGTCGACCAGCCCGGCACTCAGGCATGGAAGCGCCACCGCCTGGTCGAACTCGGCTACCGCATCCCCGACTGGCTGCACCTGGTGCCGGTCGACTTCGAGGCGAGCGAAGACTGGCTTAAGAAGCTGGCCACGGCTGGCTTCGATGCCAGCCGGCCGGCGGTCATCGTCTCCACCGGCGTCACCATGTACCTCACCAAGGACGCCACTGCGGCCACCCTGCGCCAGATTGCCGGGCTTGCACCCGGCTCGACGCTCGCCATGACCTTCCTGCTGCCGACCGAACTGCTTGACGACGCCGACCGCCCCGGCCTCCAGACGAGCAGGAGAGGCGCGCAAGCATCCGGAACACCGTTCATCAGCTTCTACACCCCGCTCGAGGTGTTGGCACTGGCCCGCGAAGCCGGCTTCGAAGACGCGCGACACGTATCGGGGGCTTTGCTCGCCGAGCGCTACTTCGCCGATCGCACCGACGGTCTCCGCCCGTCAAGCGGAGAGGACCTGCTGTTGGCCACCACCTGACCCCCTCGTTAGGCCTTCTGTTCCAAGAAGCCTCCGGGCCTTGCGGTTCAAAAGCGCGCTTTTGGTGGCTGAGTGGTGAACGGAGCCACCGCTCCATCAGTTGTCGGAGCCGGTGAGCTGGGCTTCGAGGTCGGCTACGCGACGACCCTGGAAACGCAGGTTTGAGCGGGCGGCTTTGAGCCGTTCGTCTAAGGGTTGTCCCGTAAATGATCTTCGAATCACCTCGGGCATGGCTGACCGCGGTGCGGCCCGCTGGCCTATCCGGCGAGGGTGAGGTTGTGCATGCGGGCGATGCCGAGCATGGCGTGGTGGACGCCGTCGCCTTTGA
>NZ_VKJP01000601.1 GCF_007280575.1 Streptomyces benahoarensis | reverse complement strand
CTTGAGAGGTTAAGGCTCCCAGTAGACGACTGGGTTGATAGGCCAGATATGGAAGCCGGGCAACCGGTGGAGTTGACTGGTACTAATAGGCCGAGGGCTTGTCCTCAGTTGCTCGCGTCCACTGTGTAGGTTCTGAAGTAACGACCTGTGTTGATGCCGGGTTGGTCAACTTCATAGTGTTTCGGTGGTCATTGCGTTAGGGAAACGCCCGGTTACATTCCGAACCCGGAAGCTAAGCCTTTCAGCGCCGATGGTACTGCAGAGGGGACTCTGTGGGAGAGTAGGACGCCGCCGAACAATTTTTGAGCTCCGGTTCCCGGAAACCAGTTAGTGGTTTCCGGGGACCGGAGCATTTTTGCGTTCGGGGTCCGGATTTCACTGGTCAGCGGGGGCCGGGCGCTGCGATGCTGAGGCGATGGCGTACCTGATCAGACCGGTGACGGCGGACGAGTGGAAGCGGCTCAAGGAGCTGAGGCTGGCGGCGCTGGCCGATCCCGTGGCGCGGGTGGCGTTTCACCAGACGTTCGAGGAGGCGGCGGCGCAGCCGGCGGAGTACTGGCAGCGGCGCGCCGCGCGGAGCGATGAGAGCGGCACCACGCTGACGCTCATCGGGGAGGGCCCGGACGGCAGCTGGGGCGGAATGGTCGTGGTCGTCCTGGATGCCGAGGCCGAGGTGCCGCAGACGGAGGTCGTCGCGGTGTACGTACGGCCCGAGCACCGGGGGACGGGGCTGTCGCGGGAGCTGTTCGAGGCGGCGCTCGGCTGGTCGTGGAGCCTGTCGGAGCCGGTGGTGGGCCGCGTACGGGTGTGGGTGCACGAGGAGAACGCCCCGGCGGAGGGGCTGTACCGGGCGCTGGGGTTCGTACCGACGGGGCGGACGGCGGGGGATCCGAAGAACCGGGCGGCCGTCGAGCGGGAGATGGCGCTGCCCCGGTTGTAGGCGGGTGCCCGCCCCGGGGCCGTGCGGCTCAGAGGGGCAGGGCGGCGTGGGGCCAGCGGGCGCGGGCCTGTTCCGGGGAGCGCATCGTGGCGAGGGTGAGCAGGCCGCGGGGCGGGTCCGTGCGGAGGAGGTCCGGCAGGGCGGGCAGCGGGGCCAGTGCGGCGATGTCGTCCAGGACGAGGGTGAGCGGCGGGTCGACACGGCCGGTGGCGGAGCGGGCGGCCAGCCGGCGGCCGTGCTCGACGACCTGCGTCAGGAGCGCGGTGAGCAGCGGCATCGCGCCCGGGTCGGTGCGCGGGTCCTCCAGCGCCTCGCCGACGACGTAGAGCGTTCCCCCCTCGTCGAGGAAGGAGTCGAGGACGAGGATGTCGGCGCGCTGGGCGTTGCAGGCGTCCCGGATGTGGACGGAGCCGAGGGCGGACAGGGCCCGGCTCGCCCACTCCTTCGCTTCGTCGCGGCGTTGGGGGTGGGCCGTCAGCACCGACTCCAGCTCGCCCGCCTGACCGGCGGCGCACTTCGGGTCGGTGCGCAGGATGCGGACCGGCTCCTGGGCGCCGCCGCCGGCGTGCGCCCAGCGGTGCAGCTGGCGGAACGGGCGTCCGTCGACCGCGGCGGCGTGCAGCCAGCAGCGCAGCAGCGTCCGGGCGGCGTCGGCGACGGCCGCGTCCAAGGTGCTGTGCGGCTGTACGGGGGCCAGCAGCGCGGCCGCGCGGGAGGCGGCGGTGGCGAGGTCCTCGCAGCCGGTCGTCGGCGACCAGCGGAGCCGGGACGGGGTGTCGAGGCGGTGCGCCGGGTCGTAGACGAGGACCGGGCCGAGCTTGGCGCGGGCGTCCTTGGTGGCCGACCAGAGGAACGGATCGGTGGTCGCGACGACGACGGGGCCCGGCGCGGCGGTGACGGCGGCCAGCGCGGCGGCGGTGGCGGCGGCCCGGTCGGTGCCGAAGTGGAGGCGGGGAAGGGGCGGTTCGGCGGCCTCGGTGGGGGTGGCGAGAGCGATGGCGGGG
>NZ_VKJP01000600.1 GCF_007280575.1 Streptomyces benahoarensis | reverse complement strand
GCGCGAGCCCGCCCGCGCAGTACAGCCGGAGCCCCACATCCAGAACCGTTCAGATGTTTACGCCGCCCTAACCCGCACCGCACCGGGCCCTGGCCCGCCGCTCCGTAGCATCGGCAGCGTCAAGGGATTCCGGACCGGATCCGGGGCCCCGGACCCGGTGGGCGGGTCCGCGGGCGGGGCCCGGTGTGCCCGGAAGTCGTCTCCGAGGAAAAGGGAACCTCATGTCGGTGTCCACCGCGCACGGCGCCTCCTCCGCGACGGGCACACCGCACCGCATCCCGGCACGGACCGGGGGAACCGCACCACCGGACGCCGGCGGCCCGGCACCGCCCGACGCCGGCGGCCCGGCACCACCGGACGCCGGCGGACCGGCACCGCCCGACGCCGGCGGACCGGCACCGCCCGACGCCGGCGGACCGGCACCGCCCGACGCCGGCGGCCCGGCACCGCCCGACGCCGGCGGACCGGCCGACTTCTTCGCCCTCTCCTGCGACCGCGACCCCTCGCACCTCGCCGTCGAATGCGGCGCCGACAGCCTGACCTACCGCGAACTCGACCGGCGCGCCAACCGCCTCGCCCACCTGCTGCGCGACCGCGGCGCCGGACCCGGCCGCCGCGTCGGCATCCTGCTGGAACGCTCCCCGGCCACCTACGTCACGCTGCTCGCCGTCCTCAAGAGCGGCGCCTCCTACGTCCCGCTCGATGTGTCGTTCCCCGCCGACCGCCTGGCCTTCATCGCCACCGACTGCGGACTGCACGACCTGGTCACCACCGCGTCGCTGGACGACCGCACCCGGGAGTTGCCCTGCCCCGTGCTGGCACTGGACCGCGCCGCCGACACCCTCGCCCGCGCCCCGGACACCCGGCCCGAGACCCCCGAGGACCCGTCCGACGAGTGCTACGTCATCTACACCTCCGGCACCACCGGCCGCCCCAAGGGCGTCGCCGTCTCCCGGGCGAACATCGTCGCCTTCCTGCGCGCCGCCGCCCCGCTCTACGGCGTCACCGACCACGACCGCGTCCACCAGGGCCTCTCCCTCGCCTTCGACTTCGCGCTGGAGGAGATCTGGCCCGCCTGGATGGCCGGGGCCACCCTCGTCGCCGGACCGGAGGAGGCCCGCCGCGCCGGACCGGAACTCACCGCCTTCCTCACCGAGCGCGCGATCACCGTGCTCTGCTGCGTCCCCACGCTGCTCACCACCCTCGACCCGCAGCTCCCGGCGCTGCGCACCCTCCTCGTCAGCGGGGAAGCCTGCCCGCCCGGACTCGTCCGCAGCTGGTCGCGGCCCGGCCGCCGCATCCTCAACGCGTACGGCCCCACCGAGACGACGGTGACGGCCACCTGCGCCGAACTCACCCCGGACCGGCCGGTCACCATCGGCACCCCGTTGCCCGGCTACCGCGTCTACCTCCTCGACGAGGCGCTGCGGCCCGTCGCGCGCGGCGAGAGCGGTGAGATCTGCATCGGCGGGCCGGGCGTCGCCCTCGGCTACGTCCGCCGCGCCGACCTCACCGCGGACCGCTTCCGGACCAACCCGGTGATCCGCGACCGCGCCGAGGCGCCGCGCATCTACCGCACCGGCGACCGCGGCCGCGTCACCCCGTCCGGGGAGATCGCGTACCTGGGCCGGATCGACAACCAGGTCAAGATCCGCGGCTACCGCGTCGAACTGGGCGAGATCGAGGAGGTGCTGCGGGAGGACGCCGCCGTCGAGAACGCCGTGGTCGTCCCGCGCGCCCGCGACGGCACCGCCCAGGACCTGACGGGCTATGTCACCCGGAGGCCCCCGGCGGGCACCGAGGACGACGACGCGCTGCGCGAGCGGCTGCACGGGGCGCTCCGCCGCAAGCTGCCCGCGTACATGATCCCCACCTTCGTCGAGGTGCTGTCCGCGTTCCCGCTGCTCACCGCCGACAAGGTCGACCGCGCCGCCCTCCCGCCGCCCGTCTCCCCGCCGCTGGGC
>NZ_VKJP01000005.1 GCF_007280575.1 Streptomyces benahoarensis | reverse complement strand
CCGTCGGAGGGGGCGGCGAACGGGTTCACCGGAGGGGTCTTGGGACGGCGCGCGGTCTGCTCACGCAGCCCGGCGGCGAGGCCGGTGAGTCCCTGGGTGAACTCCTCGACCTGCTCGACGCGCGCCGCCTTGAGCGTCGACTGCGCCGCGTCGATCGCCGCGATGACCAGGTCCTCCAGCGTCTGCGGATCGTCCGGGTCGATGACCGACGGATCCATCCGCAGCGACGTCACCCGGCCCTCACCGTTGACCTTCGCGGTGACCAGACCGCCACCGGCGTGGCCGGTCGCCTCGGCCGCACCGATGGCGTCGTTCATTCCGACGAGGCTTCCCTGAAGGCTGCGCATCCGCTCCGTGAGGGCCGCGAGGTCGAACGATGGGCGGTCGGACATGGGCGGTGCTCCTCGTGCGGGCTGGAAACGGCGCGGAGATGCCGGTGCACGACGGACGACGGCGGCCCTTTCGGGCGCCACCGGGCGACAGGTGGTTGCCGGGCGTCGCGCGCGGGGAACGGCATCGGTCCACGCACATCATCCCGCCCCGCCCCGCACCTGCCCAGATCCCTGTTCGGGGACCTCTTAGCCGGGACGGGGCGAAGGCACGGCGGTCCGGTGCGGCCGCGCCCCCGCCGCACCGGGCTACCGGACCGTCTCGCAGTTGTCGACGACCAGGCCCTCCGGCTTCGGCCGCTCACGGAAGACCGCGACGAACGTCTCGGTGCCGACGCGCCACAGCCCCCCGTCACCCAGCTGCTCGAAACCGTACACACCGAGCATCTCGGGCGTCAGTACGGGCGCGTTGGCCTCCACGAGGACGTGGTCGGCCCCCGTGTCGATGCCGTCGCCCTGCGCGACACCGGCGGCCCGCCGCAGCAGCGCCTCGACGATCCGCGCCGTCTCGTCGGACGGCTCGTCCCACAGCGCCCCGCTCAGGTGCAGCACCCGCGGCGGCCGCCCGCCCTGCCCGCCGGCCGCCAGCATCGTGACCGGGTTGCCGGGCGTGAGACCCGCGATGTCCACCTGACCGGACCGGTAGCGGATCTGGCCGACGGCCGCACCGGCCGTGCTCGCCCCGCCCGGCTGCCACTGCGTCACCTGCAGCCGCCCGCGGAACGTGTCCGGGCTGTCGACCAGCGGCACCTGAGGCGGCTGCTGGATGTTGCCGGGCACCTCCTCCGTGATCTGCTGCTTCGCGACCAGCTGCTCCACCGGCTCCTCGGCGACCTGCGGTTCCGTCGTCGAGGAGGCCGTGGCCTGCTGCGGTGCGGGCTTGGCGACCGGCTTGGCGTCGAGGTTGGCGAGCGGCTTCGCATCGAGGTTGGCGAGCGGGTGCGAGGCCGCCGGCTGCTTCCGCTGCCCGGACGCGGGAACCGACTGCGACGGCTTCTGCGATGTCTGCGGCGGGCTTGCGAGCAGGGGCTCCTTGGCCTTCTCGCTCTTCTCCGGAGCCGAGGTTGCTGCCTGCCCCGTGTTCCTCCTACGGGCGTCCGAGAGGGGCGGGCCGGTGGGTGCCGCCGACTCGTCCCACTCCATCTCCTCGTCGGACAGATCGGATTCGATGTCGCGGTCGGACAGCCACGAGCGCGTGGATCCGTCATCGAGATCCATCGGCGCCGAGCCCTGGGAAGTGGCGTCATCGGCGTACTCGTCGTCGCTCTCCATGAAGTCGTCGGAGTCCGACTCGGAGTCCCGCTCCGACTCCGAGTGCGAGGAGGGGGGGAAACCATCCCGGCGCGGATATTCCTCCTGCTCGTACACCGGGAGGTCCGCGGAGGACCGGGGGGCGTGGTGCGAGTCGCCCAGGTGGCTGTCCAACAGGGGAAGGAGCGCGCTGTGGATGGCGTCCTTCATCTGACCGACGCCCCCGCGCATGCCCTCCAGCCGGCTCGTGAGGGCGGTGTGCTGCGGCCCGTCGACGAGCAGGCGCGCCACGGAGAGGTCCTGCAGCACGCCGCCGAGCAGATCGCCCAGCGGGCCTAGCTCATCACGGGCCCATACCGCGAGATCGCGGGCCCGCCGTAGGGCGGGCTGAACGGACGGGTGCGAGGGCGCCATCTCCACGGTGTCCGCCGGGAGCTGCGCGGACTCCTGTGGGGTGCTGAAGAGATGGTTCCTCAGCGGCTCCTGTAGTTCCTCCCAGAGTGATACGGCCTCCTGCCAGTCATCCAGCGGATCTTCGGAGCCCGCCTCGCCACGGAGCAGACCCCGCAGCATCGCGAAGCTCTCCGCGTGCTGCGGGTACTTGGGGTGTGACTCCTTGGTCCAGGACGTCGGGAGGAACAGCTTCCACTCGCCGTACCGGTTGTGCTCGACATCCAGACCGAAGGCGCTGCCCTGCGAGTCACCCTTCGACTGCAACAACGTGACGGTGGCGCTGCTCGCCCACACCTCCAGGCCGGTCTCGTCCGCGACCTCCTGGGCCGCGTTGACGCCGGACTCCTGTGCGTCGGCACCGGCCGAGCACGCGACGAGGATGAGCTGAGGGCGGCCGAGCTCCTTGAGCTTCTCAAGGCTCGGACGCCGGTTCAGCATGGTGCCGAACGTCTTTCCCGGAACCAAGCGCACCGCCTGGGGGTTCCGGCCCTCCGCCACGACCAGCTCAAGCCAGCCGGGCTCGGCATGCGTCATCGCCAGGTACGTGGGGCGTCGCGGATCCCATCCCACCGTTCCCCAGCCGACGATCCGTTCCCGTTCGTTCCCGTTCTGGTCCTTCTCGTTGACGAAGTGCGGGAAGTAGGGACTGCTGACATCGACGCCGGTGATGTCCCAGTTGCTGTCGGCGTATTCGTGCGCCGAATGGAAGACCCGGCCGGCGAAGTACTCAACGGGACCGCTCTGCCTGACGAGGATCCGCCGGTGATCGAGGTCGCGAGGCCGGATGACGGCGCGCTGGTCGGTGGCCGATGTCACCGTCGGCACCTCGTCGTCCTCGTCGAGGAACGCGTCGGTCACGTCGGGGAGAACGAGGGAGATCTCGGCGGCGAACGTGCCCGCGTGCTGGGGCGGTTTCACCTGTGTGAGGGAGAACTCCTCGGTGTACTCGTCGACCAGCTTGTACAGGCCCGCCCTCAGGTCATCGGTGATCTCCGCCGCCAGCGTCCGGCCGGTATGCGACTCGTCGGAGCCGTCCACCGTCAGGGGCCCGGTGGTGCCAAAGACGGATACCTCGACGCGCGGCAGGGCCGTGCCCCGTCGTCGGGTGCTCGCTGCCAGAGCGACCAGGCGGTCCGCGACCTCGGAGATCACGTTCCGCATTCCCTGCTGGGTCAGCTTCTTCTTTTCCGTGGAGCGCAGCAGGTATGTCTCCCGGACCTCAGCGGCACTGCTCCCGACCGGCTCCGGCGTCGCCTCCGTTGCGGCCGTCTCCGTCGGCTCGGAGGCGAGGGACAGCTGGGCCGGGGCCGAAGTCTCCGCCGCGTCGTGGAGGAGATCGTCCATGGCGGCGGATTCCCGGGCCGGGGACGACCGCCGCATCGCCTTGGACCGGGACGTCGTGGACGAGTGGGCCGTGGACTCCTCGAAGCCTGCCGGGAACTTTTCCTTCTCCTGGCGAGGAGCCTGCGCCGCAAGCTCCTCGCCCTCGGTCTGCGGGACCGTGGACGACTCCTGATCCTCCTCCGTCACCTCGACGATGGCGGCCTCCGGGGACGTGGCCGGAACCCCCGCGGGCCGGCCCCAGCTCGTGGGCAGGGGCACGCTCTTGGCCTGCCCGCCGCCGCGCAGCCCGTCCTTCGGCATCTCGACGCCCAGCGCCGTCAGCTTCGGCTCCAGCAGGGAGTCGGCCTTCCGCCGTGCCGCGGCGTTGTCGGCGAACTCGCGTCGGCGGCGGGCGATGTCCTCCCGCACGGCCGCTACCGCGGCCTGTACCTCGGGGTCGTTGATGACCATCGGGCCGCGCACGATGCCGGCGGCCCACTGCAGGTCGTCGTCCGACGGGACGGACGCGTCGTTGGCCGAGGCGAGCGCCGCGGCCATCCGCTGCTTTCCGGCCCGGCGGGGCGTCAGCGCGGACGGCAGCGGGCTCCGGAGCCGCTGCGCCCCGCCCTCGTGAAGGCCCCCCTCCTCGTGGGTGCCCTCCTCCATGATCTCGTCGGTGTCGGAGACGGCATCGGAGTCCTGGGAGACGGTGCTCGCGTGGTCGTCGTCCACGGACATGGTGCTCATGGCGTCGGAGAGATCATCCGGCACCTGCTCGGACGGCCGCACCCTGTCCTCGCCGACCTGGCTCGGACCGGCGTTCATGTACGCGGTCGGGTCGTGCTCGTCGTCGCTGTCGAAGCTGAAGGAAGAGCTCTGCTCGGAGTGGCCGTCCTCCCCCTCCGACTCGCTGACGTCCATGTCGCCGACCCCGTCGCCGTCCGCCACGGTGTCCGGCTGCTCGGCGGTGTTCTCGGCCGACCAGGGGGAGTTGAGCTGCGCCGTCGGCACCAGCCGGTAGTCGTGGATGAGGCCCGTGGCGTCGGTCCTGGCCTGGAGGTACATGTCCTGGTGGCCGGGGAGATGCAGGCTGAAGACGGTGTGGCCCGGCGTGTCCAGCAGCCCCTGCCGGGCTGTGCGGAAGGCAAGCAGACGCAGGTGCGCATCCGTGTAACCGGCGGGCAGGTTCCGCAGCGGCAGGTTCCACGCGCGGTCGCTGAAATGCCCGCGACGCTGGGCGAGCAGTTCTTCGACGGTGCTCTGCGCGGTGGCGTAGGGCGCCACTTCGTGGGCCGGGTAGGCGCTCAGCAGCGGCCTGGCCGTGGGGTCGTTGAGCAGGCCGGACGTGGCGCGGAGGCGGAGTGCCCGCTGCACGTGCTCGATCGACTGCTGCACGATCCCGGATCTGAACGCCGGGTCCTGAGCCACGCGTGTCGCATCCTGGGCCGTGAGCGCGGGGTGCCATCTCCCGGTGTGGTTCGGGAGCGGCATCGGCGCCCTCATCCTCGCCGCGGTGGCGACCGCGTCGATGCTCGTGGGGTGGGCATCGATACCCAGCCACAGCACCGCCAGCTTTTCCGCCCCGGCCGTCGTGACCTGGGTGAGGAAGTCGGCGGCCGTCATGGCCCCGGTGCCGGGCTCGCCGAGCGGCTGGTATGTCAGGTCGAAGCGGACCAGCGGCTTGCCGCTCGTGCGGGCGGCGGAGTTGTACCGCGTGTCGATGTGCTCCTGTACCGCTGCCGCCAGCGGGCGGAACCGCTTCACTTCCCCGGGGGTCATGTACGGCAGCTTGACGACGCGCACCAGCCGCATGCCCAGGTCGTTGCCGTCGAGCACGTGGTACGAGACCAGGAAGGGCTTCGGCTGCGTGGCCCCGGTGGTCAGCTCCACCGTGCTCTGGGGCGACGACACCTTGATGGCGCGGGGCTGCCACTGTGCCCAGTGGGGCAGCGGCTGGATCGTGGCGGGCCGGACCCACACGTGCCGCCCCTCAAGGACGTACCCCTCGATGCGGACGCCGTGGCTCTCGCCGACCCAGAGGTAACCGGCCTGGAAGGGACCGGCGTCACCTGCGCCGGACCAGGCGAACCGCCCGGTGTTCAGCGCGACTTCATGGGCCTCCGTGATGGCGCCCCAGAGGGTGTTCGCCGACCAGCCCTCGGGGAACAGCCGATGGATGCCGTCCACGCCGTCGAGGACGCAGCGCCAGGAGTCCTGTTCGAGGGCCGCCTTCTCGTCCCGCGACACCTTGTCGTCCAGCAACGCCACGTATGCCGACCGAACGCCGTTCGGCAGTACAGGGCCCGGGGCCGACTCGTCGTCGTAGATCACACCGCGGAGGCTCTGCGCGTCCACCGGTTCGCCGGGAGTGCCGGGCTCCGGCTTCACTTCCGCCTTGTAGTGGTGGTGGGCGCCGACGCGCTTGGCCCGGTCGCCGTCGAGCACGAAGCGTTCCGTCATCCGGGTGATGCGCGGCGGATTGCCCGCCGGAGGCGCCATCATCCGGCTGCGGGACAGCGGCGGCTGGAGCGGCCGCGGGTCCAGGGCGCGGTGCTCGGGGTCGACCTGCTTCTCGTGCGGGCCGAAGTCGAGGATCGTGCCGGTGGCGTCTGCCGTGCCCCGGATACGCAGGCCCTGGTAGACGCCGTCGAACGTGACCTGTCCGGCCCCTTCGGGCCAACCGCCGTTCTTCTCCAACCAGTTCAGGAGCGCCTGCTGGGCCGAGGTCACCACCTCGTCCTCGGTCATCTCCCTCGGGAACATCAGGACGCGGCCGTCGCGCGGCAGTGACCTGGAGAGCTCGCCCGCGCCCGGCAGATGCGCGGTGTCCTCGGTCATCGCCCTCGGGAACAGGGCCTGGCCGCCGCGCTCCATCAGCCGACTCGGATAGACGGCCCAGTAGGTGCCGTTGGGGTTGGGCTCCCCCTTGATCTGCGGGGTTTCCCGGTGGGTGGCGCCATTGCGCGGCGCCATCCGTCCCGGCCGGGAGGCGTTCCCCCAGAACACCCGCTCACGGACCTCCAGGGGCACGGTGATCTGCGGGAGCATGTCGCCGGACGGGTGAGAAGCGGCGCCCTGCCGCAGGCGGGCGCGCTGGATCGCGGACCACAGCATCTTCAGGTCGTGCGGCAGCCAGCGCAGGTTCGGTACGGTCAAGCCCTCGACGGCGGCCGGGAAGTTGTTGTTCAGCCGGATGGCGCCCCGCGCATCGGTGAACGGCACAGACATGAGGGAGCCGTCCTCGTCCAGCGGACGCGGCCTGCCCTCCTGGTACCAGTCACCGGGGCCGTAGAGGTGGGACACCTCGTGACGGATCACCTCCCTGTGCAACCCGGTGTACCAGGTGGCGCTGTCCGCACGGCCGTTACCCGGCAGCAGAGACACGTCATGGTGTACGCGCGGCGCGTCGGTGGTGAACGTCGGGACGAACTGCACCAGATCGCCGTCGGGGAAGCGGTGCCCCACGTTGTCCTTCTCGCGCAGCACATCGAGCGCCGTCCGCTGGATCGTGGCCACGTCCTCGGCGGTCAGCTCGGTGTCGGCCTCCAGGCGGATGGTGGCGGTCAGCCGGGTCAGATGCGTTCCGTCGCCCAGCTCGTAGCGCCGGACCTCGAACTGCTGCAACCACACCGGGCCGAGCGAACCCAACAGATCTGTGATGCTGTCGGACGGCGGCTCCACGTGGACCGGAGAGCCGATCTCCCGCACCATCGGCACGACGCGCAGACGGTAGCCGGGGGCATTCGGTGTGCTCAGCTCCGGCGCCTGCTCGATGGAGGTGACGACGCCCTGGGTGCCCGGCGCGAAGACCACGGGTGCCTGCGGGTTGTTCCCGAAGAGCGGCGCGGTCGAGGCGGCCGAGAACGACGTGTAGTGGATCTCGACGTTGCCGCTGCCGCACGGCGCGGTCCCCGCGACCGAGAGGCTGAGGTCGATCTCACTCCCCACCATGTAGGGGAGTCCGGTCATGGTCAGCCGCTGCCATGCCTGGCCGGTGTACGGATCCAGCCGTTCCAGGCCGGCGCCCACGACGGCGGCGGTGGCCATGGCGGACAGTGACCGGTTGGCGAGGGCCTGCCCGAAGGCGGGCGGCATGTCGCCGACGACCAGTGCGTACACCGCGGCCAGTTCCCGGACCGCTTCGGGGGAGGCGTCGGTGCTCTGTCCGCCGCCGGCCAGCTGGTGGAAGGAGGACCACATCGAGGCGGTGTCGTGCCGCGACGGGCGCAGCTGTGCCCGGGTGTTGAGGTGGAAGGCGTGGTCCTGTGGTGTCGGCCGGTAGCCGTTCTTCAGACGGTCCAGCGGGTCGTCGGCGAGGAGCCAGTTGTCCCGCCACGCCTCCGTGGTGAGCCGCTGCCGTACGGCGTCGGTGAATGCCGTACGGATCCGCTCGGTCGTCGCGAACAGCTCTGCCACCTGCGCGTACCGCTCCTGGTACACGCCGTCGTAGCGGAACTGCGGCGTCGGCCCCTGGACCAGGTCCAGGACGGCGCCACCGTTCGGGGCGGGGTGGGACGCGAACAGCGGGCCCGTCGGGTTCGGCACCGGTCCGGGGTGGTTCTCGTCCGCCAGGTAGGGGGACACTGCCTCGACCTGGAAGAACTGGTGCAGCTCGCCGAACAGGATCTGCACGTCGTGTGCCATGTCCTCCGGCAGTTCCTCGGGAAGGTCATCGTTCCGGCCGGCCAGCCGGAACGCCGCCTCGACGAAGAAGCCGAACAGCTGCTCCGCGGGGAGGAAGCCGCCGAGGTACTGGCCGAAGTAGTAGCGCGCCTTGCCCGCCACGGCTGCCCCGAGCACCGCGTCCGCCGTACCGAACAGGCCGTGGTAGCGCTGCCACATCACGGAGTCGGGGTGCACGACCCGCCCGTTGGCGACGGGCAGCGGCAGGCCGGTCAACAGCAGCGTCGTGGCCAGTGTCGCCACCGGGACGACCCGGCGGCCGGTGCTGCCCTCGGCCAGGTGCAGATACCGGAGTATCCGCTCCGCGGCGCGGTCCTTGTACACGCGTGGCGACTGGTCCTGCTGATCCGCGCCGGGCGCCAGCGTCGTCGTCAACTCGGGCCAGGCGTAGGTCAGTTGCCAGACGGTTTCGTCGGCGAAGGAGTGCCGCTGCCGCACTTCGGCCAGCAGCCCGGCAATCGGGGCCTGCGGCTGCTGCTGCGAGCCGATGTGCGGAACGGTCGCATCGGCGAGGCCCTGGAATTCCTCGGCGATCTCGTCCAGCGGGTGGCTCTTTGTCCACGGCTCCACGATTTGCGTCATGAAGCGGTGGACGGCGATGTCGTGGCCGTCTTTCAGTATTTCCGCGAACAGCGGCATGTTCGCGCCGAGGAACGCGTCCAGCCGCTTCTTGCGGGTGTGGTAGGGCTCCTGCGGTCCGTCCGCCGACCAGGGGTGCGGGGTCCGTGCGTCCTCCGGCTGCTGCGACTGCTCCCAGGTGGCGAAGTACGTACGCAGCTGCCGCAGCGCCGCCCGGGCGCGGGACAGATTCCTGGCCTTGAGCTCATCCTCGGTCGGCTGGGGGTCCAGCGCGGCGCTGAGCGGGAAGGACACGTCGGACACCCAGCGGGCCGCCAGGTCGTCGTCCTCCATGTGCTCCGAGTCGTGCGAGTGCATCGACTCGTCGTCCATCGACTCGTCGTCCGAGGACAGATGGTCGTCGTCCGAGGACATGTCCTCGGAGCCGGACATCGGGGACTGCTCTTCCGCCGGCGGTTGGTGCAGCGGCGCCTTCCGAGCACTGTTCGCCGTCCGCGGCGCGTTCGGGACGGATATCGCCTTCCGGCCCGCGTCGGCATCGGTCCGGGTGGGGTACACCGGCTCGGTCGCCACCTGATCGGAGGTTTCCGTGACGTCGAATTCCCACTGCGTGAACGCGGCGGGGGGCTCTTCGTAGAGAACGAAGTGGCCCGATTGCCCGGGCATTTCGGTCGTCCAGGCAGAGGTGTCCGCGATGTTCGTGAACGTGCTGGGCTCGAAGGGCATGCCGACGTCTGGACTGACTCGGGTCGGGAATACCTCTGCGAATCCGGGCGGGGGTGCGGGAAAGTCTTCCGTTTCGAAGGTGGTGAATTCGGTGGGGGGTGCGGGGGTGGTGTCTGTTTCGAAGATGGTGAATTCGGGCGGGGGCGCGGGAATGTCGTCCAGCGCCATTCCCTTGGTGATTTTCGGGAGGTCGGTGGAGGACATGGGGTCGGTGAGAGAGTCCCTCAGCTGTTCGTCCCACCGGGGGAGAAGCTCGTCCATGATCCGCGTGGACTGCTCCGCCGTTTCCTCCCGCAGATCCCCGAAGCTTGCCGCCACGGTGTCCTTGGTCGTGACCTCCTCCGGCAGGCGCTCCAGCGCGCGGTTCATCTTGTCGAGCTGGCCGGATACCCAAATGCCCAGCTCACGGGTGCGCCGCCGGGCAGGTTGCGTGGCCTTGGGGGAAATGCCCTCGGCGTCCTGCTCGATCGCGTAGTCCTGTCGGCCGTCGAGGAGTGCGTAAACCTCCGGCTTCAGTTTCTCCCACTGGTGGACGGCTTTGAGGAAGTCGCTTTCGGACCCCTTCTTCAGGAGCTTCACCAGGCTCTTGAACCCGCTCTTGTACTCCTCGTACCTGGGGTGTGCGGTATAGGTCCACGACGTGGGACGGAAGAGTTTCCACTCGCCTTCCTGCTGCGCCTCCTCGTCGTATTCCAGCGCCAGTGCGGTGCCCTTGTTCTGTGCGGTCTTGGGGCTCCAGACGTGGACCGACGTGGTACTCGCCCAGACCTCCAGGCCGGCCTTGTCCGCCGCTTCCTGAGCGGAGGTCACCCCGCTCCGGTCCTCCGCGCCTGCCAGGCAGATGAACAGCACGATCTGGGGCAGCGGCTTCGGCTTCGGCCTCGGCTGTCGCTCCAGCAGGTTCCACAGGCTCCTCCGGTTCTTCAGAACCGTGCCCAACGCCTCACCGGAAGCGATGTACTTGGTGTCGGAGCCCTCCTCTTCGATCACCAACTCGACCTGGCCGGGCAGGCCATGGGCCATCGCCATGTACAGATCGCGTGACAGCTGCCACGGCACGGTGCCCCACGTGGGCATGGGCGTCTGCCCGCCGTTCGGCTGCTGCGGCGCCATGAGCAGGAAGTGCGGATACGACAGATCGACGAGGGTGTGGCCCTCGATGCCCCGGTTGACCTCTGCATTCCCGTGGAAGACCCGCCCGATGTGGTAGCCGGCCGCATCGCCGGCAGGCTTGGTGGTGAACCGTCGGCTGACAAGGTCACCGATCCTGATCGAGGCAACCTCCTCGTCGTCCCACTCGCTCTGCGGCACCACCTCCAGCTGGACGTTCTCGTCGAGGTAGGCATCGCTCACGCCGGGAAGGCGGAGCGTGATCTCGACCCGGACCCCACTCGTCCGGTCGTCCTCGACCTCGGACGTGGACGGCTTCACCGCGTCGACCTGCAGCGCCTCCAGGTCCAGCGGCGTACCGCCTTCCGGCAAGGCGTTCGCCGATGCCTCGCGCAGCCGCTCCCGGAACTGCTCGACGAGTTCGGTGGCCAGCATCCGAGGGGTGTGCACCTCATTCTCCGTGCGGTTCAGCACGGAGACGTCGCCGAAGATCTTCACCTCGGCGACGGCCGGCGCCGTCCCGCGCTCCAGGGTGCTGAGGTACAGATGCACCATGCGCCCCGCGGCTTCTTCGAAGTTGCTCTGCAGAATCCGCTTGCCCTGCGACAAGACGTAGGACGCCGTGTAACGCTCCCGGACTTCCCGGACTTCCCGGACTTCCCGGACTTCCCGGACTTCCCGGACTTCCCGGACTTCCCGGACTTCCTGGACTTCCCGGGAAACCGGCTGCGCCTGGTCCGGCACCGACTGCGTGAGGCCCTGCTCCTGGGAGTCGGCCAGTGCGTTCGTCATGGCCGTGGAGTCCGGGGCGGTGAGGGACTTCTGCCCGGGGTCCTCCTGCTTCTGCTCCGCTTCCTGCTTCTGCTCCTGGGCCTGCGCCGTCTTCTGGGCCTGCTCCTGCGCCGTCTTCTGGGCTTGCTCCTGCTCCTGCTCCTGCTCCTGCTCCGGAGTCTCCTCCTGCTCCGGAGTCTCCTCCTGCTCCGGGGCCTCCTCCGTCTTCGGGTCCTCCAGCGGGGCGGACTTGTCCCACGGGAACGCGACCGTCACCGGCGTCATGCCCTGGTGCGTGCCCAGCAGCTCGTCGCCCTTGAAGTACCAGAAGGTCACCCGCACCGAACCGTTGCGGATCTCCTGCGGCTGAGGCGTCTTGGTGCCCATGAAGACGCGGCCGGACTCGTTCTGGGTGCCGCCGACGCGGGAGGTGGTACCGGCGCCCGCGTTGCCGGTGACCCGCACGGCGTCCACTCCGGGCGCGCCGGCCGAGCCGCCGAGCATGGCCTGGCCCGACCGCTGCTCGATGTGGTGGTGGGCCGTGCCGAACCGGTGTCCGGCCTCGGTGGCCTGCGCCACCTCGGCCTTCTCGTCGATCCGGCCCAGAAGCAGCGGCTCGGGCAGATCGATGGTGGCCGTCACCCGGATCTGCTCGCCCCCCTCCTTCCACAGGTCCACACCCGGCGCCTTGCGCGCGTCCTCCGGCGTCCCCTCCACGGAGGCCATCTGCACGAGCCGCGCCATGAACTGCGCGTGGCTGAAGTACAGCTCCGCCTGCTTGCCCCAAGTGGTGGTGCCGGACTTCTTGTTCCACTTGCCGGTGTACTCGGTGCCCCCGGCCGCCAGCATCTGGTGGACGCCGCCGAGGGAGTCGAGGTTGCGGATCACCCAGTCGCGGGTGGGCCGCACCGACTTGAGGAGGTGCCCGGCCAGTGTCGGCACGTCCTCCGTCAGGAAGGCGAAGTCGAGCTCCACTCCGCCGATCGCCCGGCCGTGCCCCGCCATGATCAGGGAGCCCCGCCGCTCGAACATCTTGCGCTGGGTATCGGGGTTGTCGAGCAGCTGCTGCGGCTGGGACGACCCACCCGGGCGGAGCTTCTCCAGCACCTTCCGCAGGCCGTCGAGCGGCAGCCGGAAGCCGGTCCGGGCCGGCTGCGGCGTCGGCGGCGTGGGGGTGAACGCGACGGGTTTCCGCAGCTGGTTCTTGAGCTCTTCGGCCTCCTGCTCCGCCTTCTGGCGCAGCTCGGGGTTCTGCTCCGTCGTCCGGAGCAGCTCGGCGTTCCGCTCCGCCTTCCGGAGCAGCTCGGCGTTCTCCTCCGGCGTCAGCGGCGGCTGCTGTGTCTGGAGGTTGCCCAGCGCTTCCTCGATGCGGTGGGCCTTGTGGCGCTGTACGGCGCGGAGCGCCCTGCGGTGCAGCCCGGTCTTCGTCGACTGCATCGTGAAGTACAGAACGACCTGACCGCGGTGGCTTGCCGACGCCACCTTGCTCTTGGTGGTCCTGGTGGTCTTTCCGGTGGTGCCGGCCGTGGAGTTCACGTCCTTGCCACTCGTCCTGGCGCCACTCACGCCGCCCACCACGTTGGCGCCGGCCGTGACCGGGATGCTGGCGGTGAGCCCGAGGCTGTGGCCGGTGGAGGTGCCACCGGCGGCCGCGGACACACCGTCCGAGAAGCCCACGCCGAAGGTGCGTTCGGAGCCGGCGGTGAACTCGGTCTCGCCGGTCTGCGTCCCCGCCTTCACGGTCTTCTTCGTCGTGGTCTTCCCCTCGCCCTGCGGCGTGGTCTCGACCTTCTCCTCGTCCACCTCCTCTTCCTCGACGGACTTCACACCGGCGGTGACGAGGACGAGGCCGCCCTTGACCTCGATGCGCAGCGGTTCGTCCGCCAGCATGCCGCGGAGGCGCCGCGTGAGCGTGTCGGTGGGCAACTCGGCCACCAACTGCTGCTTGACCGTCGGCCAGCCCCGGCCGAAGACGCGCTTGCCCTGGCCGTCGAGCGCGCCGAGCAGGGTGAACATGTCCTTGACCGACGCCGGCAGCGTGACGTGCTGGACGATGTCGGTGTCCCCGAGGCGGCCCGAGAGCTTGATGCGCTCGGGCACGCCGATACGGGACCACTTGTGTGCGTACGCCGGAGTGCCGTCGGCGTGGGTGACCTCGCGCGACGGGAAGGCGAAGACCGCCGCGGCGTCGGCCTCGACCTCGATCTCCGTCGGGCCTGCGGGCTTCTTCTCCTTCGGGCCCTGCTCCGTGGTGCCGGTCGCCGTGGGGACAGTGGCCTGCGGGGCGGAGACCGTGGTCTCGGGAGGCGCGGACGACGTCGTCGAAACCGCGTCCTGCTGCTCCTGCTGTTCCTGTTCCGGCTGCTGCGTCTGCTTCTCCGGGTGGAACCTCCACCACTTCACCGAGAAGCGGAACGAGATCGTCCCGTCGAACAGGTCGTGCGGCTCGGTGGTCTTGCCCTTGGCCATCGACGCGCCGCCCGAGTCCAGGGCGTGGCCGACGCTGGTGTCCTTGGTGCGGTTGTTGGCGTACTGCACCGTGAGGACCGGGGGCTTGATGACCGCGTCCCGCAGGAACTGGGTCCGTTCGCGTTCGTCCTTCATGAGACCGGTGCCGGCCGACTGGTCGGTGCCGGTCTCCGTTTCGAACTTCTCGACCTGGTCCCGGTGGTGCATGCCGCTGACCTTGACGTCGGTCAGCGCAACCTCGGCGGCGATGCCACCGGCCCGCACCGTGATCGTTTCCAGCGCGTCCGGGCGCAGGCTGAGCTGCGGGATGCGGGGCCGCAGCATCAGCAGGTTGAGGCGGACCGCCAGCTGTTCCTCGGCCTCGGGCCAGTGCGGGCCGAAGACCCGCTCCAGTGCCTCGCGCAGCGCCACCAGCGGCCACCGGCCGCTCTTCAGGCTCAGCACGTGGTCGGTCGGCGCCAGCACCTCGTCCTGGGTGACCCGACGCGGCGGGTACACCACCCGGGTCTTCGCGGCGTCCGTCTGTCCCTGGGCGCCCTTCTGCTGCTGGGCGTCCGTCTGTTCCTGCGCGTTCCTCTGCTCCTGGTCCTTCTGCTTCCTCGCCGCCGCCTTTCCGCTTTCGCGGGTGAACACATACGTGCCCTCGACCGGCGTGCACAGCGCCTTCGGGATCGCGACGATGAACGGCAGCGTGGCGACCTCGTTGCCCAGAGCCGCCTCGACCTCCTGCCCGTTGTCGTCGGTGACCTTGAACGTCACGGTGGCCTCGCCGGCGAACACCACCATCGGCTCGCGGTACTTGACGCTGCTGACGCTCTTGGCCTGCGTGGCGGCCCGGTCACCCGTGCGATTGCGGAGGGACTGGCCGAAGCCCGCGGTGCCCTCCAGGTAGCTCTTGCTCGGCAGGCTCGCGTGGCCGCCGCCGAGCACCTGCCAGCCGCCCTCGCGCCACACCAGGTGACGCTGCGCGGTGCTGGTACCGGTCTCGCTCAGGAGATTGAGGTCGGCGGAGTTGACCGTCCGCAGGTAGCGCAGCGTCTGGACCGCGCCGCCCTCCGCCGAGATGATCCGGTGCTTCTTGCCGTCGGCGGTCCCCAGCGAGGTGCTGTTCAGCTTTCCGCCGCGGGTGAGCCAGCCCAGCTCGCTCCCGAACCGCTCGATGCGGAAACTGCTGTGGGCGATGGCCCGGACCTCCTGGGCCTCCTCCTGGGTGAAGATCGCGTCGACGATGGCGTCGATCCGTTGACGGATCGACATCGGCGCCTTCGTCGGCTGCTGCGCGCGGGCGGCCTCCTGGACCAGCTGGAAGTCACCGCCGGCGAACACGGAGTGGACCACGGCGGTGTCGGGCAGACCGCTCTGCCCCGGCGTGATGCGCCACACCGAGTGCGGCGGCATGTAGCTCTGGTGCCCCTGCGGGAACTGCGAGGGTGCCAGGATCCGCGGCGACGGCGCCGGCCACTCCCGTCCCTGGAGCGAGGTCTGGATCAGCTGCCGCGCCCAGTCGGTCAGGAACACCGTGGGCTCGTCGGTCTTTTCGGTCTCCGAGGTCTCGGAGAGGGAACGGAACCCGAGCGTGGTGTAGGCGACCGTGGTCTGCTGCGTCGGCTTCTCCTGGACCTCCGCGGTCCGCCGGGCCTCCTGGAGCTGATGGGTTTCCCGGGGCTGCCCGGTCTCCTGGACGTCCTGGGTGGGCCGGTCGACGGCGGACGCGTGGTCCGACTCGCTCTTCGCGCCGGTGCCCTGGACGAACTCGACGCGTAGGAACGCCACACCGTCGAAGAGCGAACCCGGCACCTTGGTCTTGGTGGCGGTGCCGGTACGGGCGGATTGGGACGAGAGGATGACGTCGTCGGTGCCGGACGTCGTCCGGCCCTGGCCGACGACCTTGAACGGCACGGTGTCGAGCGGCGCCGCCTGGCCACGGGCCGCGTAGGTCGACCCGGAGCCCTTCGACGACACCTCGGTGACCGTGCGGGTCACGTCGGTGCCGACGTTGAACTCGGTCTCCACGGTGTCGTGGAGGTGCCGCATCGCCGCGACCTCGGTCGAGAGCAGCACCGACCCCAGACCGTCCGTCAGGTCGATCTGCAGCGGTTCGCCGTTCATCGTCGCGGTGAGCTGCTCGTGCAGCAGACCGAAGTCGACACGGGTCAGCAGCTGCGTCCGTACCTGCTTCCAGCCGTCGTCACCGAAGACCTGCTTGCCGATGTCCTCGACGGAGGGGCCGCCGGCGACCTTCTGCTGGAGCAGGTCTTCCATGCCGTGCAGCCGGTTGCCCTCCAGGCCGGCGGCGTACACGTCCACGACGACATCGGTGGCGCCGATGGCGCGCAGCTCCCGCGTGCGCGCGGCGGGCAGCCGCGGAACGCTCGTCGCGGTCTTCTTCTTGTCGGTCGGGCCCCACTTCATGGGGGTGTGGCCGGTCAGGTCCCAGGCGGCGGCGGAGTGGTGGCCCGAGTCCCAGGACGGAATGAGCAGCGTCGTGGGAAGTCCGACGACGACCGGCGTGGAATCCTTCTTCTCTTCCTGCTGCTTCGGCGCCTGTGCGATCTCGGTCCGCGGGGTCCGGACGGACGTGGTGGCGGGCGGCTGCGTCTGCTGCTGCGCGGTGCCGGCCTGCGGGTCCTGGACGGGCAGCGACGCGCCCTTGTCGAGGATCTTGCCGATGCCGGTGGGGGTCACCTTGGAGAAGTCGAGGGTGAACTCGGCGACGGAGCGTACCCGCATCGCCTCGGTCGGGGTCTTGGCGCGCGCGAACATCCGGCCCAGCTGTTCGTTGCCCTCACCGCCGGAGCGCTGGTGCTGCCTGCCCGTGGAGAAGTCGAATCGGCCGCCCGGCAGTTGGATGCGCAGGGCGCCGCCGTAGCTGACGTTCCAGCCTTCCTCGTCCAGGTAACCGGCGCCGGAGGCGGACTCCGCGCCGTTCTCGAACTCGACCTTGGGCACGATCCCGGTCGTCACCGCGTCGCGGAACGAGACACCGACCTCGATCTCACCGCTCCAGCCCGAGACGTCGATCGGCACCCACCGCTTGCCGCCGCGGCTCATGCCGGACAGCCAGGGCTTGATCTCCTCCGTGCCGAGGTAGCGGAGGATCTGCTGCCGTGCCTGCGCGGCAGCCTCCTCGCCGAGTGCCGCGCGCAGCGCCGGCATCACGGCCTCGACCAACTGGTCCTCGGACGTGCCGAGTTCCTCGACGTAGTCCCCGGCGCTCAGCTGCCCCATGGCCAGCCGCGCGGGCGGCGCCGGGAGCTGCGGCGCGGGGGCGGGCTCCTGCGTGGTAGCCGTCGGCGCCTTGTCCGAAGTGGTGGCCGAAGAACTCTCCGCGGTCTTCTTGTCGCCCGTCGTCCCGGGCTTCTCCTCGGCCTGCTGCTGGGGCTGCTGCTGCTCCTCCTGGGACGTCAGGGGCATCTCCTGCCCGGTCGTGGACGTCGCTGCGGACGGCTGGGTCACCGGCTGCCGCGGGGAGCGGGAGGTGGGCGCAGCCGGCTGGGAGGGCGTCAGCTCCTGCGGGGATGCCGGTTCCGGTGCCGTGGCGAGGTAGTGGTCCTGTCCTTCCTCCAGCCGGACATGGACGAGGTGGACCGGTCGCTGGTTGGTGCCGAGGCTGTGCCACGTGCCGTTCCTCGGGTGGAGGACGGAGACGGCGAGCTCCGGGAACTCCAGCGAGAACAGCAGCGGGATGAGGTCACCACCGAGGGAGTCGTAGTGACCCTTGGTGACGATGTCCTTCCTGATGCGGTCGGCGATGCCGGAGTGGTTCACCGCCTCCTTCCACGAGGCGATGTTCAGCGAGCCGTTCTGCACGTTCTCGCGCACGGCGTCCGGCACCTCTTCCCGGACGAGGTAGCCCGTGAGGAGGTTCAGGAGTTCCTGTTCCCCCGGGGACAGCGTGGCCTCCTG
Source organism: Streptomyces benahoarensis (assembly GCF_007280575.1). Lineage (GTDB taxonomy): Bacteria > Actinomycetota > Actinomycetes > Streptomycetales > Streptomycetaceae > Streptomyces > Streptomyces benahoarensis. The sequence goes on along the minus strand of NZ_VKJP01000005.1, from coordinate 41,749 downwards.
GGGCTGCTCGCTCGCCTGGGACGCCTCGTTCGGCGTGCTGTTGCGGACACCGGCCCGGTACAGATCGGAGAGCGGCGCGGCCACCTGCATCCAGAAGGACTCGTGGTCGGAGGATTCGCGCAGCGTGTCGAACCGGTCGGCGAGCAGCCGACGCAGCTGCTCCAGGCCGTGCACGGGCAGCTCGTCGGCCCGGTCGTGTGCCACGAGGGTGGCGAGAACGGCGTGGAAGAAGCAGTCACCGTCGGCGCGCGTGTCAACGGGCTGGAGCTTCTCCTGCGTCAGCCCGGGGGCCTGCTGGTCGTCCACCCGCTGCTCGGTCCACGGGTTGCGGGTGACCTGATGGTTCGGGTCGCTCTTGCCGGACTGCTCCTCGGACTGCTCCTCGGACGGGTGCTCGCTCTCCTTCTTCTCCGGCGTCTCCTGCTGTTCCTGGGGCTCGTCCCCGCTTCCGGCGCTCTCCTGCGACTCGGACTCCGGGAGGGGGTCGGTCTGGGCCGGGGTGCTCCGGGTCTCGGTGTGCTGCTCCTGGTCGTCGGAGTGGTGCGGGGAGGCGTTCTCCGCATCGCTCTTGTCGGTCCGGCCCTTGTCGTCGGATTCCTGGTGCCCGTCCGCCTTCATCACCACCGGCGGCGCGGCGGCCGTGAGCTGCACCAGGCCGTTGACGGTGGCGCCCCAGGTGAGCTGGTACCCGCGGGTGAGCGGGTCGCGGTCCAACTCCGGCTGGACGTGGACCTCGACGAAGGTGTCGCGGGTCATGGTGGTGCCGAAGACCACGATGTCCTCGTCGGAGCCCTCCAGGGGCCGGACCTGCCAGACCAGGGTGTGGTCCTGCTCCTCCACCTGCTGGGCGTGGAGGAGTTCGAGCAGCAGCTCGTCCTCGGGGCCGTTCGCGCGCCGCGGCGGCACATACCAGCCGGAGGGTGTACGGATCGCGTGCGGGTTCTCCGTGTCGAGGTTGCCGAGGTTCCTCAGCATGCCCACCGGGGTCAGGCCGATCTGTACCAGATCGCGGACGAGGAAGGCGACGTCGTAGGCACCGCTGGACCAGCCGAAGGGGCCGAGGACGCTGCGGGTCTCGATCCTGATGCGGACCAGCACATCGGTGGGACCGAACGTGTGGAGGTAGGTGTCCGTCGCCGTGCCCTCGACGCGGTTCATGTTCCAGCCACCGGTGCCGGTGGTCAGGCTCGTGGACTGCGACTGGGACAGGCCCCCGCTCGCGCTGCCCGACAGCTCACCGTGCAGCGGGTGCGCCGGTTCGGCGGACGCACCGGTGGCGTTGCTCCGGCTCCCGCTCGTGGAGAAGCTGTGGTGCTGCGAGCCGTACTCGCTGCGCTCGACGGTCACCGGGCGGGCCGCCCGGAAGGTGCCGGCCTCGACCGGGAGGAACGAGACGAAGACCTTGCCGAGCGTGTTCGTGAAGAACTCGTCAACCGTCAGGAGGTCGACCGGCACCTCGGTGGGGACCCCCGTCATCCCGTGCTCGATCAGGTGCCGGTTCAGGACGTTGGCGTTGATGATCTTGTGCAGCGCGCCCTGCGCGGAAGTGCCGCGTCCCGCGAGGCTTGCCAGCGGGCCGACGGTGGTCGCGTTGTTGAGGAACATGCCGAAGAGCGCACCCAGCGGCTCCGGGTTCACCAGAAGCACGGCGTGCTTCAGGGCCAGGTCCTCGGCGCCGATGGAGTAGTTGACCTCGGGGCGCCACGTGGCGGGGAATTGCTGCGTGACGGCCGGCACGGTCTGCTGCACCGCGTCGGCCTCCTGGGTCTGCTGCGAGGCGTCGGCCGGTTCCTCCGTCGGCAGGTCCTTCAGCTCCGAGACCGCGACCACCACTTCTTCGGTCAGCTTGACCTCGCGGACCTCGGGCCGGTGCGTGGGGGGCTGGGCGAGCGAGGCCAGCGGACGGGCGGGCGCCAGGGCCTGCGAGAGGCGGACGGTGTCCACGACGGAGATCTCCAGCACGTCCTCCACCGTGTAGGAGACCAGGGGCCCGTCGAGGGTGAGGGCGTCGTGGCGGCGCGAGGCCAGGCTGTGCGCGGCGGACTGCGCCGTCGACGTGCCGCGGGTGAAGGACGCGGCGGACTCGGAGACGGCCAGGCCGAACTTGTGGCTCTTTCCCTGCGACTTCTTGTGCGCCACCTCCGAACGGGCGTTGGACTGGATGTACTTGCTCAGCGTGCCCTCGAAGGGCGTGCCGTGCTGCTTCGCGACGGTGCCGCGCTTCAGACGCAGGAGGATCTGCGTCCGGTGCCGGAAGCCGGGGCCGCCCGAGGACAGCGGTTGCAGGACCACACCCGCGCCGCGCAGGGCGTCCGTCATGCTGACCAGGGAGGCCGGGTCGAGCAGGATGTCCAGGGAGCCGGCCACGCTGTTGCCCGGCAACTCCAGCTTCCACAGCGGGTTCTTGCTGCCCGGCGCGTGGCTCTCCAGCAGCGCGTTCAGCTCGTGAATGATCTGCTTGTGCAGCACTTCCGCGGCGCTCGACGCCAGCCGCAGCGTGTCGGTGACGGCGGTGAGCGGCAGGTCGCGCGACCGCAGCGTGCCCGGGACGGTGGTGAGGGGGGGCGTGCTCGTGACCGCGCCGGAGCCGGACGTCTGCGGTGCGGTGGTAACCGGCCGGTGCTGCCGCAGGAAGCGGATGCCGTCCTCGATCACGAGCCGGGTGACCGGAGTCGGCGTCCGCTCCTCCGCCGTGCCCGCCCGCTCCTCGCCGGTCCCCTCGGTGCCGGTGTTCTCGACGAGCTTCCGCTTCCACGTGCCCAGCTGGTTGACGTCCTCCCGGACGACGGTGACCTTCCAGGTGACGGTCCCGGACTGGAGGGAGAACGGCACGTCGTTGCGGAGGACGAAGTGGCCCGGGTTGACGTTCAGGACGTGGGAGTGGCTGCGGCCACGGCTGTCGCTCACCGACGTGGTGTAGGAGCCGCCGCCGGCCAGAGCGCCCGAACCGCCGCTGATGCCCGTGGTGTGGCTGCGGTTGCGGAAGAAGTTGCCGGTGGTCACGGAATGCCCGCTGGTGAAGCCGGTCGAGTTCTCATGGGCGTTCATCGCGTTGAGCAGCAGGGTGCCGGGCCGGGTCGGTGTGACCTGGGTGACCTCCGCCTCAAGCGCCAGCCGGAACCGCTGGTCGGTGAACGTCCCGTCGAGGATGAATCCGCTGGCCGTCGAGTGCGACGCGGTGTTCAGGACGGCGACGAGCTGGTCGGTGCTGACCATCGCCTGCGCCTGGAGTTCGGCGATCGCCTTGGGGACCTGGAGCTGCTCGTGCAGCACATCGGCGATGAGGCCGCGCACGCGGGAGACGCCCGATGCGTCGATGACCCGGTCGCGGTGGGTGAGCGTGGTGGTGTCGTCCCCTTCCACCGTGACGGGCTCGGTCGGCGCCGTCGTGGTCTGCTCCTGAGCGGGCCAGGTGGGCGCCAGCCAGCGGGCCTCGCCCTTGAGGGGCCGGCCGGTGTGGCTCTGCGGTGCGGTGGGGACGCGGACATACTCGCCGTTCCACTTCGCCCAGCTGTTGCCCACCACCCGCTCGGCCCGGTTGATCAGGCCCTGCGGCTTCAGGCGGTGCACCGTGACGGACGGCGTCAGCACCGTCTTGTACGTGTACAGCACGTTCTCGTTCTCGTCGGACGGCGGCCGCATGTGGCCGTTCAGCCGGTACGTGTAGTACGAGTTCGTGTGCTGCCTGCCGTCGGTACGTGACATGGACAGGCCGAAGGAGTGGCTCCCCGCTGCCGCCGAGCCCAGGTTCATGGCGACGGTGCTGCTCAGCGAGACCGTGGCGCTGCTCGACACGGACGTACCGGCGTCGTACATCGCGGCGGGCAGGTGGTCGAACCCGGTCATCGGCATGCGCTTGCCGGCGACGGGACGGATCGTGCCGGTGCCGGGCGTGGCGACCCGCTCGCCCCGTACCTGGAAGACCACGACCTCCACGGAGTTGTCCGGGAGCCGCCGGGTCAGCGTCTGGGTCAGGCCGCTGTCCGAGAACAGCTCCGTCATCTGGCTGTTCAGCGACTCGGGGTGGAAGTGGGTGTCCATGAAGGCGGACCGGTCCGCCACTTCCTCCGGGCTCCATCCCTGGATTCCGGCGCGCTTCTCCGCTTCCCGCAGGGAGTGCACCAGAGCGTTGCGCACCCCCCCGGCGCCGGCCAGCCCGGCGGGGGCGAACAGTCCGAGCGGTCCGGTCGGGGTGGTCAGCTCCGTCGGCGGCTCGGGCAGCGGCTCGGGCTGCTCCTCGGGCCGGGTGACGGTCAGTTCCTGTGTGCCCGGGGTGGTGTGCAGGGCGAACGGGTCGATCTGCCCGATCTGCTGCGGCTGTGCCTTCACCGCGCCGACGATCCGGTCGACGGCCGTGCGGAAGTCCCCGGCCTGCTGCTTGGGGATGCGCACCACGACATGGATGTCCGCGAAGTGGTCCCGGCCGACCTGGTGGAGCACCTCGGAGGCCACCTTGAGCCGGACGACCAGGTGGAACGGCACGGTGTCGTCGTGGTTCCGCAGCGTCTGCCAGCGGCCACCGCCGATGTCGTAGAACGTGGAGGCGCCCGCGCTGGTGCTCGCGTCGAAGCTGACCGAGCCCTTGCCGGTGAGGGCCGACCCGTGGGTGTTCGGCGCCAGGGCGACACCGACGCCGAGCGAACGGCTGCTGCCGGTGCTGTTGTTGCCGCCGCGCAGCGCGAGCTTGCGGGAGTTGAGGGTGGTGGGGATCTCCGTCGGGTCGCCCATCTGCTCGGCGGACAGGACCAGCCCGCGCAGGGTCAGCAGCAGGGTGTCGCCGTTGGCCATCCGGAACGGCGGCAGCTTCGTCTCCCCGCCCATGATCCGCATGAAGTCCGCCATGACGGTCATCTCGCTCAGGCGGTGGTGCACGTACTCGTGCAGTTCGGTGCCCGGGTTGGCCTCCAGGTGCGCGCGGAACAGCGCGTCGTGGACGTCTTCGAGGCCACCGATCTGCTGCACCACCGGGAAGGCGCGCAGCAGCTCGTCGCTGAGCAGCGCGTAGGCGGACTCCGGCGTGCCCTCCGGCAGCTTCTCGCTCTGCCAGGTGCTGCGCGGCATGTTCGCCACCCACGCGGTCAGCTCGGTTGGGAAGGCCACGACGAGCTCACCCGGGGCCTCGGACATCGTGGCCGTGGCGCGCTGCGGCTTGACCGTCACCTGGAGCTTGACGCCGGTGAAGGAGAAGTACGTCAGCTCTCCCGTCAGGCCCACCGACGGGTTGGCGTACATCAGATCCATCGTGCTGTAGCCCTCGCCGCGCGAGGACTTCATGCCGATACCGATCTGCGGGGACACGCCCACCGGCGAGACGGCGGCGGTGACCTTGCCGGAGTCGCCGAGGCTGACGCCGGTGGACGAGGAGACGCCCGTGCTGCTGGAGACGTACTTCTGGGTGTACGCCTCCTGGTTACCGATGTTCTTCTGACCGCGCGGCCGGGTCCGCTCGCCGAACGGCCGGTACTGGTCCTCGATCACCTTCGCGTGGTCGCGGTCGACGCCGCGCAGCGCCACGTGGACGGTGTACTTCTCACCCTTCCGGGCCAGCTCCAGCGTCAGCCCGGCGCCCAGCAGCCGCTGCGCGAAGCCTCGCGGGCGGTACGCGGACACGAGCCGGTGGACCTCGGTGCGTACGGCCGCCGGGACCCAGCTCGGGACTGTCGGCGACAGCAGACCGGCGACGGCGTCGGCGATCGTGTCGTACGTGTCCAGGTTCCGGGGCCCGGTCGCGGCGTGCTGCGTGTCCTTCGCCGGGTCGTGCGGCTGCGGCAGCTTGTCGAACCGGAGGCCGCCCAGCGAGATCGCGGTGCCGAACACGCCCATCGGGAACCGGCGTCCGCCGTGGGCGAAGCCCTGCGGCACCTGCGGAATCGGATCGGTCGCCACGGTGCTGCCCGCCTCGGACACCGCGTCCGACTCCTCGACGGCTTCGAGGGTGGACTGCTGCGGCAGCTCCTCGTCGACGAGGAGCTGCGTCCTGGTGCCGCTCGGCGTCTCCACGACGAGGCGGGGCGGCGCGGTGTGCCGGTCGGTGAGCATGTCCATGATCTCGGACAGCAGACCGGAGAAGTCGTCCGCGTCCTCGCCCAGGGCGAGCAGGGCGGCGGACGGCTTGAGCATCTTGCCGTCCTCCTTCAGATCGATGCTGAAGATCGTGTCCGGCTCGGGGGGGAGCGGCAGCTGGTCCGCCGGGTACCGGGTGCTGTCCCCGTACGAGGTCCAGAACACCGAGCCGTCGACGTTGCCGGCGTACAGCCGGAACGCCTGGTCGCCGCTGGCCACCATCACCATCGAACCGGAGCCCGGTCCGGCCGCCTCCAGTTCGTCGGTGATCGCCGCGATCGCGGCCGGCAGGGACTCCTCGTCCCGATAGAAGTAGGCGGGCTCGCGCCGCTCGGCGTTCCAGGCCGTCAGGCCGGCGTCATCCGTCACCGAGTCGTCGCTCTGCGTGTTCGCTTCGGAGCGGACCGGGGGTGCGGACTGGGTCGGCAGTTCGCTGACGTCGAGCGTCGTGCCGGTGGCACGGGCCGCGGCGGTGAGGGCGTCGACGGTGAGCGGGTGGCCTCGCCGCTTGGCCTTCTGCGCGGTGTCGACCAGGAGCCGGCGGTGGTCGTCGGTGACCGTGGTGGTGCCGAAGGCGGCGTGGACCAGCGTGTCCAGGGAGCCGGTGGTGAAACGGCTCAACGTGCTGCCGTTCCGGCGCTCGATCACCTCGGCGAGCCTGCGCAGCGAGACCAGCACGGACAGGTCGCGGTCGCCGCCGCGCCGGTCCGCGTAGAGGCGGTCGTGGACGCTCACCACGTCGACGGTCCGCAGCAGCTGTGTCTGGTTCAGTGGGGGCGGGCCGCCCACCCGCCGGCCCGGTGCGAGCAGACCGCGACGCGAACGGATCTGGAACGTGAGCTTGGCCTGCTGGTCCAGGGACAGCGGGGGGAACGACGACAGCACCGGGGTGGTCTCGGCGGCGCTGATGTCGCTCTCGTCGGTGATCCACTGCAGCGGGAGCCACTGGTCCCGCAGCTCCGCGTTGAGCGGCCGGAACTCCGCGTCCGTCGGGACGTCGAAGTTCTTCGCGTACTCGCGGGCGGCGTTGACCAGGAACTCGGGTCCGGACAGCGTGGAGCTGGCGTCGATGACGTTCTGGAACTGGAACAGTTTGGTGGCGTGCCGTCCCGTCCAGGAGGTGTAGTCCTCCTCGGGTGCCATGGCCGGCACCTCGGGGTGGGGCAGTTGGGCGAGCACCTGTTCCAGGTACGCGGAGCGGGGCGGCGTGACGATCAGGTTGTTGTTGTAGTCGCCGCGGGCGTACCGGTAGCGGGCGACGCTCTCGATTTGGGCGCTGGTGGTGGTGCCGAGCGGCAGCCCCGCCTCGTGCAGATGGCCGCGGAGCCTCTCGAAGACGGCGTGGTCCCGCAGCATGGGCGCCATGAGCGGAAGGTTGGGGCCGTCCACCGCCATCTGCAGGGGGGCCTCGGGCAGGGTGAAGTCGCCAGGGGCGATGTCGACGTCCATGTATGCACCGCCGTGGAGCCACAGCAGTGAGTAGCGGATCACGTTGCTGGCCGAGGTGTACGCGCCGCGGGAGAAGGCGAACCCGGCGTATGCGCGCACCTTGTCGCGTACCGCTTCCGGGAGACGGTCGTAGAGCGTCGCGTCATCGATGCTCCGGACGGCGATGGCGGACAGCTCACCGATGAGCAGCGGGCCGTTGGCCGCCTGGGCGGAGGCGTCGAGCCAGAGGTTCACCGTCCAGCCGGTGCCCGCGGCCCGTGCCACCCAGGTGCGCAGGTTTTCCAGCGTGGCGTCCTCCATCCGGCCGCCGACCCAGATGAAGTGCAGGTCCTGCGGGACGGAGGCGAGCGTGCCGTGGGTGCCGCCCACCGTCAGCTCGCGCGGCATTCCCGCGAAGGTGATGGCCTCCAGAGAACCCCAGTTGTTGGCCGCGGCCATGGCGTCGAGCCGCTGCTGCAACGTGCCCGAGGAGTGCGGCGCGCTCTGCGTCACCGGCAGCGGCGCGTTGATCACCGTCGGCGGCACCAGGACGGGCGCCTCGTCGGTCTGCTGCGTGACGGTGTCGTCGGATGAGGAGGCGGCGTGCGACGGGTGGAACACCTGGAACGCGCCCCGGTTGCCGTCGGCGTCCGGGTGGACGAGGAAGCTGAAATCCTTTTTGCCCGGGATGGCGTTCAGCACCGTGGTGGGCGCCGCGACCTTCATCCTGGTCTCGTCCGCCACCGTCTGCGCGACCGACTTGCCGTGTTCGTCCACGGCGCCCGCCTCACAGGCGGCCAGCACCAGCCAGGCGTTCTTCCCGGCACGCCGCTTGAGCTCCACGATGCTGTCGCGCCGGTTGATGACGGACCTGGCGAACTCCTGCGGGGCGACGTGCACCGGCTTGCCGTTGACCGGAACGGTCAGCCAGCCCTTCTCGCCGTGCAGCAGGAGCAGGTACAGGTCGTCCTCGGGCTGCCACGGCACGGGGGCGAGGTCGGTCGACAATACGGTGTATTTGTCGCCCTGCTGGCGGGCGGGGTCGAAGTGCGCGAAGTGCCGGTTGCGCAGGTCGAGATCGGTGTGGACGAGCAGCCGCTCGTCCTCCTCCTCCGGGGTGTGGAAGGAGCGGCCCGTGCTGATGCCGGTGCCGGGCTTGAGGATCACCCGGTTGTTGATGTCGGCGACGTCGATCTGCACCTGACCCGCCGAGCGCGGCTTGCCGGGGGCGGCGTTCTGCTGCGGTGCGGACCCGGATTCCTCGGCGGCGAACCAATCCCGCACCGCCGGGTGCAGACGCTCGCGGGGCGAGTTCACCGTCCGCGGGTCGTGGAACGCCGCGTACGCCTCGGCGAACCACTCGTCGGGCGTGGCGAACTGGTAGTTGGACACGGCGTGTGCGCGGGCCGGGGCGTGGTAGCTGACCCACTGGCCGGTGTCGTGGGTGACCTGGTAGATGCGCCCGTCGTGGCCCACGTCGTCGATGCCGCCGTCGTCGAGCGTCCACGGCTGTGCCATGGCCGCCTTGAGGTGGCCGGTCAGCGTCGTCAGCTTCGCGTGCCGCTCGGCGTCGCCGTGTGCCAGCTTCGCGGGGATCGACTCGATCGCCTGAAGGTCCGGACCGTTGCTCGCCTCGTGCCGCTCGATGAGCTCCGCGAGGTCGCGGACCAGCTGCTCGTCGCCCTCGATACCCACCTTGTCGAGGAAGGCCACGGCGACGGCCCTGAGCTTCTTCGGCGTGTCGTGCGTCCGCCAGCCGCCGAACTCCTCCTTGCCGGCGTGGAGGATTTCCCACCCGGCGCCGAGCTCGACGGCGTGCCCCAGCTCGTGCCGGAGCGTCCACGCGACGAGGCTGCCCTGCGCCAGGACGTCGGAGACGCCACCCATGACGTGCCGGGGCGGTCCGACGAGCCCCAGTGCCTCGGCGGTGGTCAGGCCCGGGTAGCCCAGGAGCGAGACCTGGTCCATCACCTTCCGCTGCACCGTGCCCTCACGGCTGAGGAGCGGGTACAGCCAGCCGGGCATGCCGAACGGCCGGCTCACCAGGACGGTCTTGGAGCTCACGTGGTACGAGGAGACGGTCGAGGCGCCGCTCGTGTCGAGCACGATGCGCTGGAGGTACGGGTTGTCCGCCACGTGGGCACGGGGGACCCTGCCGAGCAGGTCCTCCAGCACCTTCAGCTCCGCGAGGGTGAAGTGGGCGCCGCCGGGCTCCAGGGGACCGATCTCGACGCCGAACCGCTCGGACAGCTCCTGCTCGCGCGCGATCGCCGCGTCGACCGACAGCCAGGAGCCGATCGTCGAGCGGGTGCCCTGCGCACCGGGCTGGGACAGCAGGGCGCCCTGCGGGAAGTGCTGCGGGACGTACAGCTCCCAGTCGTCGGTGGACGGGCCGAAGTCCGTCACCGCGGGCGCGTGGGTGAAAGCGGTGAACTGCGGAGACCCGCCCGCCTCGCGGATGACGTGGTCGATGTCCGCTTCGAAGGACCCCGGGGCCGGCGAATGATGCTCCGGCAGGAGCGCCGTCAGGCCGATGGCGATGTCGGGGTTCTCGTTCAGCAGTCCGGCGTTCCGGAGTCTGTCGTAGGTGGCCGCCGCCCACTCCGGCGACACCGACCCGGGATCGCTCTGCCGGTCGGCCAGGCCCTTGCGCGCCTTCGCCACCATCTCGCGGGCGAACTGCTCCATCGTGTGCTCGGTGAGGGTGTCGAGCCAGCCCCGGTGGGTCTCGTCCACCTCGCGCATCGAGTGGTGGAACCCGCGCTGCGGGCTGGGAAAGTCGCCGGCGAACGGGTCGGTGAGGACGATGACGGCCTTGTCCGCCGGGTAGAGGACGGAGTTGATCCTGGTCCAGCTGTCCGGGGACGCGAGGTGGTCCGCGGTGATCTGCGCGGCGACCTGCTCCAGCGGCCCCTCGAACCGCAGTTGCGGTTCGCTCTCCGTCACCCCGATCGCGGCCAGGAACTCCTGGTACGGCACCGCTCCGAGTCCCAGGGCCGGGTCCAGCACCATGAAGACGGTGGTGCCGTCGTCCCGCACGGCGCGGACGCCGGCGGCGATGTGGTAGTGCCACTGCACCAGGCCGGGCTCGAAGACGCCGGAGTCCGCGGCGTTCATGGAACGCACGTTCAGCAGCGGATGCGCGCGGGCAACGATGATCTTCTCGACGGGTGCGCCCCACTGCTGGAGCTTCGTCGCCGCCATGTGGGCCCGCAGGTAGCAGCCGTCCTCCGGGTGGCCGCTCGGCATCGGCAGCTGACCCATGGTGGGGTGCAGGTACTGCAGCGTCTCCAGCTCCGCGTACCAGGCGTGGACCTGGGCGAGGGGGACCGGCTGGGTGTTCACCACGTCGCCGAGCACATGGCCGACGGCCTGCGCGAGCTCCGCGGTGGGGGAGAGGCTCTGGAGCGTGTCGCGCAGGCTCGTACCGAACAGCTCCGCGAACGCGTCCTCGACCACCCACACCTTGCGCAGCTCCCGCCCGAGGCCGTCGAGCTGCTTCAGGGCGTCCCAGTAGGCGTCGTACCGGCCGCTCCGGGCACTCTCCAGCAGGACGTACAGCCGGTGCGCGAACGCCTGCGCCTGCGGGAGGCTCTGGGGCCGCACGCCCTCGGCGACATGGCGTACGTCGATGTCCCACCCGTCCTGCGGGGACCGCGGCCCGTAGAAGTGCTGGAGGACGGCCAGGACGGACTCGGTGCCGAGCAGACCGGAGAGCTGGTAGTAGTGCAGCGCCACGGGCAGGGTGAACCCGTTGCGCTCGTAGAAGGCGCGGTCGAAGGCGTCGGTGGTGTGGGCCTCGGCCGGTGCCGCGTGGCTCTCCAGGAACTGCTGGAGCTGTACGGGGTCCACGAGATTCCCGATCAGGAACTGCGTCACCTCGTCCGCGAGCTGCTCCTCGGCCTGGAGCGGCAACGGCTCGTCGTTCATGTACGCAAGGATGAGCTGCTCGTCCAGCAGCGTGTCCGAGCCGGACCACTGGGGGGACGACTGCGACACCGGGACGGTGAGGGTGGTGAGACCGGGGGACGTGAGCGGTCCGGCCTCGTGGTGTTCCTTCCCCGCCAGGTCCTGCCGTGCCACGGCGGGCTCGTCGGTACGGGTGTGCTCCGCCGGGTGCGGTGACGTCTTCGGGGCGCTGTCGTACTCCTCCAGCCAGGACGCGGAGAGGTCGCGCGGGGCCCACAGACCGCGGTATGCGGAGAAGAAGTCCTTGTGGTGCGCGGAGGCGAGCTGCACAAGGGTGGTCTCGTCGGCCGAACGGTCCTCCGTGAGCGTGGTGTACGCGTCGGCGGCGGCGTGCAGAGCGGCCGGGGTCTCTGCCTCGAAGCGGAAGTGGTCGAAGAGCGCGCTCTCCAGCTGCCGGATCCGGCGCTTCCAGTCCAGCACCCCGGCGAACATGTCCTCCGTGCCGGGCAGCCGGCCGAAGGAGGCGGTGAAGGCTTCCGCGGCACGCTTGCGGAAGTCGGTGCCGACCCGCTCGATCGCCTCGTCCGTCAGCTCCTGCCCGGGGTGGTGGGCCTGCCAGTCCGTGAGCTGGGCGGTGAAGGACCGCTCGGCCGCCTCCCGCGCGGACACCCTGGCGACGACGGCCGTCAGCTGCGCCTGCAGCGATTCGCCGCCGACCAGCTTCTCGTACGTGGCATCCCACGCGTCGAGGGCCTTCGCGGACCAGCCACGGGTCGAGATCTTGTCGAACGCGGTGCTCACGGCCGCCGCAACGAAGCGCTGGACCACCGACACGGCCAGGGCCGGCGCCGTGTCCGGCACGGAGTCGGAGAAGTGCCCCAGCAGTTCCTTCGCCAGGCCGGCCGGTGTGCTCAGCGCCGCGGCCGCGGTCGCGACCTCCTTCAGCGACGCCAGGACCACGGCCTCGCGCGCGATCTGCACGATCAGCTGCGCGGGCACCTTCGCCAGCACGGACGTGAACTGCTCGTCCCACCGCTCCAGCGCCCCGGGGTTCTCCCCACGCGCCACCGAGGTGAGGCCGGACACCGGGGGGAGCGCCTTGTCGAGCGCGGCGTACATCCGGTCGCGTACCACCCGCAGGCCAGCCTGGGAGAGGACGTGTCCCTTCGCGTCGAAGCGCTCCAGGAAGTCTTTCTGCGGCTCCGTCAGGTGTGCGTCGAGCTGCTGCGTGGCGGCGGTGAACTGCTCTTCCGCGCGGTTCCACTGCGACGCGCGGAACGCCCGCCGGTCCAGGGCGGAAGGCAGCTCGTCGAGAAGCGTGCGCAGCTGTGCGTTGCCCCGCTGTACGTTCTCGGACAGGCGCTCGCCCCGGAGGTCCTCGACCGTCGCGAAGGTGGCACGGATGTGCTTGCCGAGCTTCTTCTCGAAGAGGGCCCACTCCTCCGTCGCGACCTGCTGCACGAGCTGTTCGTCGAGGACGAAGGCGGGGGAAGCGGCGTCGGTACCGGGCAGGTGGCCGTTGCTCCAGGACGTGATGGCGCGCGTGAAGGCGGCGCGGCCTTCCGTCAGGGCGGACTGGTGCGCGGCCTCAAGGTCCGGCCGGCCCTTCAGCGCATCGAAGTGGTGCCGCAGCGACTCCCGCAGATCCTGGGAGGCGTCGGATTCCAGGTTCCGGATGCGAGAGGCCTGGTCGCTCAGCTGCTCCAGCTGCTGCGGCGACAGGGTGTGCCCCTCCTCCTGCGCCCAGGTCTCGACGGTCTCCTGGACCTGCTCGCGGTAGGCCGCGTCGTGGGCCGCCTGGTCGAGCAGGTCCTCGTACTTCTCCTGCAGGCGCTGCTCGGCCTTCCGCATCAGAGGCACCCGCCAGTCGTCGTGCCCGACGTGCGAGGGGACGGGGGTGAAGGCCGTGGTGTCCTCGCCGAGCAGGGCCGGGTCCTCCCGGTACCGGGCGCCTTCCCGGAGAAGGGACATCTGCTCGGCGTACTGCTGCTTGACCGCCGCCAGCGAGCCGGGGGCACGCTCCAGGGCCTTGATCGCCTGCGCCTTGCTGTGGGACTGCTCGGCGTGGTACCAGGCGATGGTCTCCTCGCTCCAGACATGCCTGTCCGCCTGGAAGCCGTAGGAGCTGAAGTACGACCTCAGCTTGTGGGTCAGCTCCGCCATGGGCACGGCGTTGTCGGTCAGGTGCAGCGCCTTGGCCCGGAACGCCTTGGTGATCGCGGGCGACAGCTCCTGGGCCCGCTCCTCGGGCGTCTGCGCGGTACGTATCTCGATGTACTCCAGCTCCATCTGAGCCAGCTTGCCGTCGTACCACTCCCAGACCTGGCCGTCCCAGTGCGCCTGGTGGCCGCTGAGGTCGTTGTTCCACAGCATGTGATGGATCAGGCCGGGCCGGGGGGTGAGCGGCCCCTGCTTCAGCACGGAGCGGAACTCGTCCTTGAGGCCCTCCCGGACCTGCCAGTTCTCGTACGCCTGCTGGTACCTGTCGCGCACCTGCTGCGCGGCGTATTCGGCCGCCTGGGTGTCGGACCGCCCTTCCTGGGTGACGGCCCGGACGAAGTGGTCGGAGAACTCGCGCTGGAGACGGGAGGCAGCCGTCGAACTGTCGAAGGCGGAGTGCGCCCGGCCGGACTCCAGGTGGGAGTGGTACTTCCAGGAGCGGTACCGGGCGGGCTCGGTGGTGTGCTGCGTGCCCTCCTTCTGCGGCACCTGCTCCTCACCGAGGGACTGCTTCAGGGAGACGTCCGACGCGTTCCGGTCCGTGCCGGTGAGCGCCGGGGCGTCGAGCTCCACGGTGATCTGCTGCTGGCCCTGGAGCTGTTCCTGAGTCTGGGGCCGTTCCTGAGCCTGGGGCCGTTCCTGAGTCTGGAGCTGCTCCTTGGTCTGAGGCCGTTCCTGGGTCTGGAGCTGCTGGTCCTTCCCCGCCTGCTCCTGCGCGGCGTGCTGCTGCGTCCCGGCGTGGTCCTGGAGCTTCTCCGGCTCCAGGTGGTCCTGCAGGGGTCCCCGGGTGCCCGCACCGTCCCGGCCTGTGCCGGCGACGGCCGGGGCGTGGGCCGGACCCTCCGGCTTCGGCGCGGGGGCCTCCTCCGTGGCCCCGTGCTTCTCCAGCTTCTTCGCCGCCTGGAGCTGATGCGCGGCGTCGACCTTCTCGACGCCCTTCTGGAACGCGTCGGAGGTGTTCTTCTCGGTCGCCAGCCATGACGTGAGATCGGTGGCGGAGGGGTGGGAGAAGTGGTCGTGGAGGGTCACCCAGTCGTCCCGGAAGGCGGGTATGACGTCGGCGCTGCCGTGCCACTTCGGGTCGCGCAGGTTGTCGAAGGCCGAGTGGTCGCCGAACTTGCTCTCGAAGACCTCGCCCGCCTCGAAGGCCGCGTCCTGCCGGAAGGCATCCTGGTCAAGGTGGGCGTAGCGGTTGTCGAAGAGCTTGTCGGCTTCGTTGCGCCACTCGCGGAACGCGGGGTCCAGGTCACCGCCGAGCATCATGTGCTTGCCGGTGCGCAGGTCGCCGAGGTGCTTCTCGGCGAGCTGCTCGATCTTCGCGGCCAGTTCGTCCGCGACACGCTCCAGCGTGGTCTCGTGGTGGAGGAGAGAGTTCTCGATGGCGTTGCGCGTCTTCGCGAGGTGCGCCTCGACCTCGAGGTGGTACTCCACGCGGTTGGCGAGCGCCCGTTCGCCCGCCATCAGGTCGGCGGCGTTCCGGCTCTTCTGCGCCGCGCTGTCGACGGCGGTGTGCCACACCCCCTCCTCCTTGGGGAGGTGCGAGAACGCGTCGTTCACGGCGGCCGAGAGGTCCTTCTTGAGGCTCTCCAACGCCTTGGCGAAGGGCGCGTCGACGGTGGTGATGTCGTGCCGGAGAGCGGCGTCCTCCAGCTTCTGCTCGATGCCCGGGAACACCTCCTGCTCCAGCCGGAGATGCTCGCGCAGCCGGGTGGCGGTGCTGTGCAGTGCCTGGTCGGTGGCGTGCGGCCCATCGAGCCCGTCCGCGCGCAACTGCCGCATGTCCTGGTAGGTGTCCAGCAGCTGGTCGCGGACGCCGTGACGCCAGCTCTCCCGGCCGCCGTCGTTGCGGAAGGTGTCGTCGGCGATGTCCGTACCGCGCTTGGCGGCGGCGGCGTCGTAGTCCTTCATGAACGCGTCGGTACGTGCCTCCACCTCCTTCGCGAAGGCGAGACGGTCGGCGGGGTCGCCCAGCTCGTGGAGATCGGCGGGCGACAGTTCCTTGCCGCCCGCGGCCTCCTGCTTGGCCTGGAGTTCCGCGGTGTACTTGGACTTGACGAGGTCGACGAGGTCCTTGGGGAACGGCTTCTGCTGGTACGCCGTACCGGACAGGTGGTCGTCGAACGCCTTGGTGACCTGCGGATCGGGGCCCGCCCCGCGGGCCCGCGCGTCGAAGCGCTCCGGCAGGCTGTCGATGAGCTTCTTGTGGACGTCCGACCAGGAGTGGATCAGGGACTCCGGCTCGACGACCGTGCCGGGCTCGGGCGCCTTGGTGAGCTTCTTGAACTCGGCGTGGAGGTCGGCCGTGACGTCGTCCAGGACGGCCTTGATGTCCGCGGCGGCCGGCTTGTACTCGGGGAGCCCGACCACCTCACGGAAGTCGGCCGTCTCCTTCGCCTTCGCGAGGGCGGCCTTGTCCACGGGACCCTGCGCCGTCTTGAGCCGCTGGTCCAGCGGCTTCCAGTCGGCCGCGGCCTTCTCCACGTCGGAGGAGAGCTTCGACAGATGGATGTTCCGCTCCTCGGACACATCCAGAACGTGCTGGTAGTGGCCGACGAGCTGTTCCTTGGCCGCGGCGTGCTGCGCTGCCAGAGCGGGATGCTGGTAGGGCGAGTCGCTCGCCCTCGGGGGCGTCCAGCTGCTGCCGTGGAAGCGGCCGTCCGCGTAGACCTTGTCGAAACCGGACAGCCACTCGTGCCGGAAGTCCGCCTTCATCTGCTCCGCCACGGCGGGGTCGATGCCGCTCCGGCCGTCGGTGAGATCGTGCCATGCCTGGTCGGCTTCGGCGCTCACCTTCGGCAGCTGGTCGGCGGTCTGCGCCAGCTCGTGTGCCGAGTTCTTGATGTCGGTCAGGGACTTGTCGAGCTGGGCCACCGCGTCGTTGACGTGCGTGGCGGAGTAGTCGGTGGTGCCGAGCCCCTTGCGGATGTCGGCCACCGCGTCCTTCGCGAGGTCGTTCAGCCGGGACTTCACCCAGTCACCCTGACCGCCGAGGTCCTTCGCGTGCGGCAGGGACGTGGGGCCGTGGGGATCCCACAGGTCGTGGACCTTGGCCTCGAACCGGAAGCGATCGGCGATGCTGTGGTCCAGCTTGGACAGAGCGGACGCCGTATCGGCCGAGAGGCCCGGCGTCTTGGCGCCCACCGGCTTGCTCTTGATGTCGGCGAGCAGCTGCTCCGCGTCGCTCTTGAGCGAGGCGTGGACGCTGTTGGTGTGCTGCATCCGGCCGGCGGAGCCGTGCCCGAGATCCTTGACGGAAGCGTTCAGGAGTGTGTCGTCGAGGACGGTCGGCAGCTCCGACACGAAGTGCCGGACGTCCTCCGCCGCCTGCAGCTCGGACTCCAGCTGCTTGACGATGGTGTCGTGCTCGGCGCCCCACTTCTTGAGCACCTTGTCCTCGGCGGCCTTGATCTCCTTGCCGCTGAGCTTGGGCGTGAGCTTCTTCGGCAGCGGCTTGTGCAGCGTCTTGGCGCCTTCCTCCCCGGCCATCTTCGAGAAGTGGTTCCGGGCGCCCTCGTGGTAGCGGTCGCCGAGGGCCTTCAGGTCGCTGTGGGACCAGCTGGGGTCGGTGTCCCGGGCCACGGCCAGCTTGCTGTCGATGTCCTTGTGCGTCTGACCCAGAATGTCGTCGAACGCGTTCTTCCGGAGGGTCTCGTCGATGATGCCGTGCTTGATGTCGTCGGCCATCGTGGCGAACTGGTCCCGTGCGTCGGGGACCTGCCAGTGCGGCTTCTCCTTCAGCGGCCCGGAGGAGGCGTCCGCGGCCTTTTCGAGGCTGGAGCGGTACTCCTTGGCGGCGGAGGCGGCGAACTCCTCGTCGAGGCCGCGCCATTCCCCCCTCGCCTTGTTCACGAGGCCGTCGATCCGATGCTCGAACTCCTCCTCCAGGCGGTACAGCTTGGCGCGCCCGCGGTAGGTGTCGTTCATCTTGTTCAGCTCGCGCTGCCACTGCTGCTCGGCCTTGGTGACCTGAGCCGTGGTGACATCCGGGTTGTCGCGGAGCTTTCCGAAGATCTTCTCGTGCTTGGCACGCAGCTCGTCCACGGCCTTGTCGAAGACCGTCTGCCGCTCGGCGGTGTCCAGGTCCCGCAGGGCCTTGGACGTGTTGGCGGTCTTGGCGAACTGCTTCTGCGCCTTCTCCAGCCCCTCGTGGAGGTGTTCCTTCGACGCCAGTTCCTTGACCTGTTCCGCCGCCTGCAGCTTGTCGGCGAAGTCCTTCTTCACCGAGCCGCTCACGTCATCCCACTTGGCCTGCTTCCTGGCCGCTGTGAACGTGTCCGCGAGCTTCTTGGTGGCGGACGGCTCCGCGTGCTCCTTCGCCGCGTTGGCATGGGCGGCTTCGCCCGCGTCGTGCTTCGTGGCGGGCCCGGCGTGCCCCTCGCCGGGGGCGCCCGACTCCGACGCGTGCGAGGCGGTCCGGTGCTCGGCGGTGGCCTTCTTCTCGCCCTCGGCCCCCACCTTGTGGTCCTCGGCGGCCTTCTTGTCGGAGGACGCGGAGGTGTGCTCGGTGTTCTCGGCGGAGGCCTTCGTCTCGGCCTTGGTCTCCGCCTTGGTCTCGGCTTTGGTCTCCGCCTTCGTTTCTGCCTTGGTCTCGGCCTTCGCTTCCGTCTTCGTCGGCGTGTGCTCGCCGGTCTTGTCGGCGGCGGTGCCCTTCGACGAGGTGTTCGTCGTCGAGGTCCCGGACTGCGTCTCCTTGGTGGTGGCGGACGCCTTGCCCGTGTCCTTCGCGGTGTCCTTCGTGACGGCCGATTCCTTCGCCGCCGAGTCCTGAGCGTGCTGCTTCTGGGCGGACGCGCTCTGGTTCTGCTTCTCGGCCGCGCCGGTGTGGGTCTGCTCCGTCTTGGCGGAGTTGCCGGTGTGCTCCGTCTTCGCGGCGCCGGTGTTGGCGTTGTCGATCTTGACGGTGTTGTTGGTGGCCTCCGACTTGGCGGCACCGTTGGTGGTCTCGGTCTTGGTGGCGCCGACGTTTTCCGTCTTCGCACCGCCGGTTTGGGTGGCCTCCGTCTTCGCGGCGCCCCCGTTGGCGTTCTCGGACTTGGCGGCGCCCCCGTTGACGTGCTCCGTCTTCGCCTGCTGGACCACGGACGTCTCGTGGGTGCCCTTCTGGGCCTGGCCTCCCACCGAGACGGCCTCGTCCCCGGCCTTCACCGACGCGCCCTCGGAGCCGGTGTGCTGCTGCTGGTGGGTGCCCTCCTCGCCGACGCTCGTGTCGGTGGTGTTGTTCTCGCCGGCGGACTTCTCGGGGGCGTGGTCGATCTGCTCCGAGTTCTTGTTGTTCGTTCGGGAGTGGGTGTCCTCCGCCTTGGCCGAGGTGCCCTGCGACGGCGACTTCTGGCTCTGGTTGTTCGGGGCGTGCTCGTTCGCCGACGGGTGCGTACCGGGCTGCTTGTTGGCCGCCGGTGTGCCGGTGGTCCCGCCCGACGAGGACGAATGGGCCGTATCGTTCGGGGTGGACGTCTTGGACGTGGCCGGGGCGTGCTGCTGACTGACGGACGGCGAGGTCTCGGCGTGGGTCTGGTTCGGGGATCCCGGCGTCTTGTTGGGCGCCGTTCCGCCGGTGACCGAGGTGTCGGGACGCGTGACGTTCGGGGTGGGGCGCCCCGGCTCGACCGGCGTCTTTCCGCCGACGACGCCTCCGTCGGTCTTGGCGGGGACCCCCTTCGGCCCGTTCGTGAAGGTCTCGCCGGGCCCGCCCTTGCCGGGCGTGGCCCCGTTCGGCGCGAACGGCGTGTTCTCCGCGTGGCCGGTGATGCCCTTCGCGCCGCCGCCGGCCGGCGTCATCGAGCCGGGCGACTTGAACGTCGGGGTGGCGCCCCCGGTGAGGCCGCCTGTGGGCGTGCCACCGACCCCGCCGCCGTTGGGCGTGGTCATCTCGGCGGGCTTGATGTCGGGGGACTTGATCGGCGAGCCGCCGTGGGTGAGGTCGCTCAGCCCCTTCTTCGCCATCCCGATGCCCTTGATGCCCGGGCCGAGGAGGCTGCCGGCGCCCGCGAGGCCCATGTTGACGGCCTCGCTCTTCCACCATTCGCCGCTCCCGAAGTCGGGCATGGCGGTGCCGGTCACGGCCGAGGCGAACGCCTGCGCGGCGATGTCGAAGCCGAGCTGGGCAGCGGCCTGGATGGCCACGTCGGTGGCGATGCCCGCGGCGAAGACCGCGGCCGCGGCGGCGCCCTCGATGACCGCGCCCATGGCCTCCAGCACCGCGGTCATCGCCGCGACGACCGCCGACAGCGGCAGCAGCACCGCCAGGGCGACGGCGGCGATCGCGGGCAGGATGAATTCGATCAGCGCCTTGATCGATTCCATCTCCGCGGCGTGCAGCTCCTGCGCCTGCAAGGTCTTGATGTAGTCGCCGAACGCGTTGATGTTGTTGCCCATTTGCCGGGCGTCGTCCACGGCGATCTGGATGCGCTGGTTGTGCAGGGTGTTCCAGGAGTCCTGGACGACGTTGTTGGCGTCGCCGCTCCACTGCATCCCGTGGACGGCCGCGTCCATGGCCGACATTTCCTCCCACAGCTGGTCGCTGAAGTCGATCCACGCGTTGCCGAGCGCGTAGATGCTGTCGGTGACAGTCGGATCGGGTTCGTACATGGCGACATCACCTGTGGGACGGAGTCAACGGAGTGGGGGAGGGGTGGCGGTGTCCCCGGAGTGCCGGGAGCACCGCCGGTGGTGCGGAGGGTGGAGCGGGTGCCGTGGCGCGGTGGCCGGGGCGGCGGGAGCGTCAGCCGTAGGTCTCGGCGATCGCGGTCATGGACGGGTCGCTGATGCTCTGCGGCGAGGTGGTGCCGCCCCCGCCCTCGCCGCCGGAATCCGCGTTGATCTGGTTCTTGAACTCGGTGAATTCCTTGACGATGTTGTCCTCGGCCCGGAGGTAGTTGTTGCCCGCGGCGCCCAGCGAGAAGGCGATGCGCGGCAGGATGGCGTTCTGCGCGCTCGCGTCGTCGCCCTGCTTGCCGAACAGGTCGGTCATGCAGGCGTCCCAGCGCTCGTAGAACGCCTCGACCTCGTCCTTCGTCCGGCCCGCCCAGGCGAGCTTCAGCCCGCCCATCACGGCGTTGATCGTCGAGATCTGGGAGACGAGGTTCTCGACCAGTCCGCCGGTGCCGTCGGTACCGCCGAGCTGGGAGCTGAAGATCCGCAGAAGCTGGGCGTCGACATTGATCTGGGCGTTGTTCGCGCCACGGGCGCCGTAGACGGGCGCCTTCGTCGGGTCGAGGTCGATGGGGTCGGGCTGCTGCTGAGGGCTCACCGGTGCTCCTGGAGGGGGTGGGGAGCACACTCCGGGCCGGGGCGGGCGACGCGGGTGGCTCCCTCGCTGGCGTGGTCCTGACGCCCGGCATCGTCGCCGCACCGGAAGGCCGGGCGGCCCGTCGCGCGACGGCGTCCGCGGTCCGCGGGGCTAGTGCGTCTTGTGGAAGTTGTTGGCGTTGGTTTCCTCGACCTGCCGGTACTCCTCGTACGCCGAGTGCAGCCGGGTCGACATGTCGCGGAGCAGTTCGACGAGGACGGTCATGTTGTCGCCGAACTCACGCTGGAGGTTGCCGAAGGTCGCGCCCGACGGGCTCTGCCAGACGCCCTCGGCGAGGTTGAGGACCTGCTTCACGAGCATCACGTCGTTCTCGATACTGGCGGTGCAGCCCTTCACCGTGGACATGGCGTCGTGAAGGTGCTCCAGCTCGACGCGGAACTCGGTCAGGGTCAAGGTATGAGAGGCCACCCTGCGAGCCTAGCGGCGGCCGCCAGACCCGGGGTACGCCCCAAATTCTCCGACAGGCGCGGTGTCTCTGAACGGGGACCTTCCCCAGGCCCGCCGCCGTCGGCGTCTCTCTGAACAGGGACCTGGCAGGCCGCCGCCGCATCCGATGGGATGAGGTGGGATTGACCGGACCCTACCCGAGCGCACCCGGTGGAAGGCAGCTATGGCAGTAGACCCGCGGAACTCACGGCACGGCCCGCCCAGGGAGGACGAGAAGGACGGGCCGCCGCAAGCGGATCCGCACCAGGACGACGGGAAGTCGGACGAACAGAAAGAGAAGGAGAAGCTGGAAGGGCAGATCGTCCCCTCATACCAGCAGCCTCCCACCCTGTCGATGATCTGGGGTGATGCGCCGCCCATCACCACCTACCTGGCGAAGGGCGGCGGCGGGGGCGGTGGCGACAACCAGTCCGCGGGTATCCACCCGGCGATCAACGTGGGCGTCGGCAGCATCGTCGACACCATGCAGTCAATGCTGGAGTCGTCCCGGCGCTCGGTCGCCAACTACCAGACGCTGAAGGCGATCGTCTACACGGCCTCGACCGACAACGCCACGTTCGGCCAGCAGGCGACGCACAAGGACGACTGGGGCAAGCAGGACGGCAGCGCCACGCACAGCCTGCAGAGCGCCAAAGGCGTGAGCCCCAACTACGCCAAGCACAACGGCGGCAACGAACCGGACGAGCAGGTGCAGGACGCCGCCAAGGCTTACGCCGCAGCGATGGTCCCGAAGATGAACCAGGTGCTGGCGGAGTGCGCCAACGCCATCGAGCTGGCGGGTCAGTTCATCGTCCGGCTGGACCGCGCGGGCACCTACTACGCCAACGCCGACCACGCGTCCGTCTTCCCCGAACCGCGGGGCAAGCCGATCGCGGAGTGACCGCCGCCCACCGGGCCCGGACGGCACGCAAAGGGCCGGGGCACCGTTTCCCGGGAAACGGTGCCCCGGCCCTTTGTCGTGGTGTCCCTAGAGCGTCTGCATCGGTGGGATGTCCTCCGGCAACAGCGTCACCAGGTTCTTCGTCTCCGCCTCGGCGTCCACCTCGTCCGACGTCGCGGACGTCAGCAGTGCGGAGTCCGCCAACCGCGCCGCATGACGTTCCGTCATCCGCTGGAAGAGCTGACGGGCGGTACGGCCGTTGCCGAACCGGTCGTCGCGTTCGACGCCCGCGAAG
Organism: Streptomyces benahoarensis; assembly: GCF_007280575.1. Classification (GTDB taxonomy): domain Bacteria; phylum Actinomycetota; class Actinomycetes; order Streptomycetales; family Streptomycetaceae; genus Streptomyces; species Streptomyces benahoarensis. Next base: position 19,198 of record NZ_VKJP01000005.1, on the reverse strand, counting down.
TACGTGGCCAGCGTGTCCATCGTCGCGCCGCCCAACTCGTAGCGGTGCTGCTCGGCCTGCTGCGCCACGATGCCGACGAGTTCGTCCGTGTCGTAGTCGTCGAACAGCAGGGTCCGGGTGAACCGGGAGGCGAGACCGGGGTTGGCGTCGATGAACCGGCCCATCTCATCGGGGTAGCCGGCCACGATCACCACCACGTCCTCGCGGTGGTCCTCCATCAGCTTCACCAGCGTGGAGATGGCCTCCATACCGAAGTCGTTGCCCTGGCCGTGCGGCACCAGCGCGTACGCCTCGTCGATGAAGAGGACACCGCCGACCGCCTGCCGGAACACCGCGGTGGTCTTCGGCGCGGTGTGGCCGACGTACTCACCGACCAGCGCGCCCCGGTCCGCCTCGACCAGATGCCCGCGGGTGAGCAGCCCCAGCGCGGCCAGCAGCCGCCCGTAGAGCCGGGCCACCGTCGTCTTACCCGTACCGGCGTTGCCCGCGAACACCAGATGGCGGCTGAGCGGGGGCGGCGGCAGGCCCGCCTCGGTGCGGCGCCGGACCAGCTGCATCAGCTTGACCAGCGTCTCCACGTCCTGCTTGACGCGCTCCAGACCGATCAGGGCCCGGAGTTCGGCCAGCAGGTCCTCCAGCGACTCGGCGGACGCCTCGACGGTCTCGGCGCCCAGGGACGGGCCGGTGCCGGGCGCGCCGCCCGCCGCCAGCGCGCGGGCGCCGGCCGGCGCGGGGCCCTTCGCGGACACCGGCAGGGTGCTGTCCTTCACCGCGTCGGCCCGGCACTCCTCGAAGACCGGCTCCGCGCCGTCCGCGAGCTTCAGGTCCTCGTCGGTGTCACGGACCACGCAGCGGCGCACCACCGGCTTCGCGTCCTTGCCGACGTAGAGCGCCGGGAAGCCGGTGGCCGAGATGTCGCAGTCGGTCAGCAGCCCCGCCGCGCCGTCGGCGATGTACACGCCGTTCTTCGCGGAGCGGGCGATACGCGTCCCGCTGACCCGCGGCCGGGCGCCGTTCCACAGCACCAGGGCACTGCCCTTGCTGTCGGTGATCTCGCAGCTGTCCAGCCAGGCGGTGCTGCGCTCGCCGAGGAACACCCCGGCCGAACGGCTGCCGCGCACCCGGGTGTCCGCCACCAGCGCGCCGGTGTCCGCGGTCACCTCCAGCCCGGTGCCGCAGTCGGTGATCTCGCAGTTGTCGAGCAGTGGGCGGTGCGCGGAGGTCAGGCTGATGCCCGTACCGGCGTCCGTCACCCGGCAGCGGCGCGCCGTCAGATCACCGCCGTCCACCGCGATGCCGGACAGCTCGGCCGACTCGACCCGGGTTCCGGTGAGCGTCAGCAGGGCGCGTTCGGTGACCCGCGCGCCGTGCTGCGGGGTGCCACGCAGCTCACCGTCGCGGACCGTGGCACGGGCGGAGCCCGCCAGGTGCAGGGCGGTGAAGGCGCTGTCGGTGACCGTGCAGTCGATCAGCGTCAGCTGCGCCTCGTCGGTGGCGAAGGCGCCGTTGGCGCGCGAGCGGGCGAGGCCACCGCCGCGCATCTCGACCTGTGCGGTACCGCCCGCCGCCAGACCGCTGTCGGCGGAGTCGCCGACGGTGGTGGCGTCCAGCCGCAGCACCGCGCCCTGGGCGGCGAGCACGCCGACGCCCCCGGACTCGTCGATCCGGCAGGAACGCAGCGTCAGCAGCACCGGACCCGCGGCCTGGACGCCCGCGGTGCCGCTCCGGGCGATCTCACAGTCGTGCAGCAGCACGCCCGCGGTGTTCCCGGACGCCCCGGCATCGCCCTCCGGGCCGCTGCCCGCGTCGGTGTCGTCCGGTGCGGGGGCCGGGGTGGCGCCGGTGGCGGAGGAGGTGACGAGAACGCCCTGGGCGGCGCCGTCGGTCAGCCGACAGGAGCGCAGCACGGGCCGGGCGTCGTCCTCGACGGCGAGCGCCGCCTTGGTGGTCCTGGTGATCTCGCAGTCGGTGAAGCTGCCGGTGGCCGGTCCGCGCATCAGAACGCCGTGCCCGGCCGCGGTGTTGACGCTGAGCCCGGTGACGGTGGCGTCCGCGCCGTGCTCCACCAGCAACGCGGTGCCGCCGGTGTCGGTGACGGTCACCCGCTCCAGCGTCGCCCGGCTGTCCCCGCTCAGGCGTACCGCGGGCCCGCCCGCGCCGTGCACCCGGCAGTCGCGCAGCGTGGGCGCGGCGGTGCCGGTGACCTCGACGCGACCGCCGGTGATCTCGCAGCCGTCGAGGACGGCGGTGCCGCCCGTCACGGCGACCGCGGGCTGATCCGGGTCGATGCCCTGGACCGTGAGCCCGCGGACCTCCCCGGCGCCGCCGAGCACGGTCAGCGGCGTGCCGCGGGAGGCCACCAGGCGGACCGTTCCGGCGCCCTGCTCGGCGACGATGCTGATGTCCCGTTCCAGGATGATGTTCTCGGTGTAGGTACCGGGTTGGACCGAGACCACGGTGCCCGGTCCAGCGGCGCGCAACGCCGCGCCGATGGTGCGGTGCCCGCCCCAGCCCCGGGCTCCGACGCGCAGTGCGGCCGCGCCGCTGGACCGCCCGATCATGCCGGAGTGCAGCTGAGCTGGACCGGCCCGGCAGCGTCGTGCGCGTCCTTGGTGGACGACGTGTAGTCGATGCCGGTGTTGAACATCTTGACGGTCACGAAGCCGCCGTCGACCTTGAACGGCCCGCGGGCCAGCCACTTGCCGTGGTTGTTGACCTGGTCGACGTCGAAGCTCCCGGCGGGGGTGCCGCCGCTGTGGTCCGACGCGTAGACCGCGTACTTGGCGGGGTGGCCGCCGACGTAACGGATGTCGGAGCTGCCCGGCACGAAGACCGCGAGGCGGCAGGAGGCGGCGCCCTTGATCTTCGTGCGGTAGTCGAACTTCCACAGCACGTACTGCGTCGCGTCGTACTTCGTCGACGAGCCGGACATCGGGAGGGAGAGGTACTGGCCGTTGCAGCCGGAGCCGGTGTAGCCGCCGCTCGTGGACTTCAGCCAGCCCGCCTCCTGGCTGAAGTTCGGGTCCTTCGCCCAGATCTTGGCGCTCGCGGACGACGGGCAGCCGTACCCGGCGAGCGCGGTGAACGACGGGACGGACTTCTGCGAAACGGTCTTGCTGCCCTCGTCCTTGGTGGTGGAGGGCGACGGCGGGGTGTGCGTCGAGCCCGTGGTGGGGCTGTCCTCGGCGGGGATGATCCGCTGACCGTCCGGCACCGTCTGCTGCTGGCCGCCGGTGCCGCCCGCGTTGCCACCGGGGCTGTTGGGGGACGCCTTGCCGTCCTGGTGGTGGTCGGCCTTGGCGGTGGCGCCCGCCGGGGCGACCTTGTCGGCCTGGTTCTTCTTGTCGCCCGGGCTGCTGAGTGCGCCGATGGCGAGGGCACCGAGGCTCAGCGCGGCGACGACGGCGATGCCGATCGCCACCAGACGCTTGCCGGGCTTGCCCTGTTCGCCGTCGGGGCGGACGCCGCCCACGAACGCGGAGACGAAGCCGTGCCGGTCCTCCTCCGGCAGGCGGCCTGGTGCCTCGGCAGCGGGCTGCGGGGGCTTCTCCTGGTCAGCCACGTACGTACTCTCCAAATTGTCTTGCCGTAAGGGACAGGCGGCACAGAATACCGCCGAGGGGTAAACGGAAAATGTCCGCCAGGAAAATTCATTTCAGCTTGAGCGATTTGTCTTGCGGTGTCATACGGATTTATTACGCGGCCGTGGCGAAATATTATGCAATCGTGACCTGGAGTGGGGAACCATGGTGGCGATGGATCCGTCCCCGGTGTACCTGTGCGGGGTTTGATGCTGCGTCAACGCTCTGACCTGCGACCCCATGGTTCTGTCACGGATCCCCATCGATCCGTGCACTGTTGATTTTGTCCGGTACATTGAAAGGGCATCGACTCGCTGCCCGGATAGCGTGTCGAGCGGGGGATCTGAGCGTGACGCATTGACCTGAGGACGGGAATACGCATGTCCAATTGTGCGCGAATTGCCATTATCGAGCATCAGAATCTGGTCCGGCACGGACTGGAGAGGGTGCTTTCCCAGAGCCCACGGCTCGACGTGGTGGCCGCGATGGAGCGCGTGCAGGACTTCCCTTTCGGCACCCCGGGACCCGACGCCATCCTGTACGGCCCGCCCGTGCACGACTGCGCCGCGGAATCCGAACTGCCCGGACAGACCCTGGCCCGGCTCGTCGCCTGCGCCCCGGTCCTCCTGGTCTCGGACTTCCACCGCCCCTACCGCGTGCTGGAGGCCGTCCGCGCCGGGGTGCTGGGCTGTGTCACCGGACGGGTGGACGACGAGGAGCTGCTGCGCGCCGTCGACACCGTCGTCAGCGGTGGCTTCCACCTCTCCTCGACGCTCGTGCCGCGGCTCCAGTCCGAACTGCAGCAGCCCGGCGGCGCCGAACCCCGCTCGCTCGCCCGCCGGGAACTGGAGGCGCTGCGCCTGCTCGCCGAGGGTCTGACCCACAGCCAGATAGGCCGCCGGATGGGCCTGACCGAGGCCACGGTCAGCACGTACGTCAAGCGCATCCGCACCAAGCTCAACGTCGGCAACAAGGCGGACCTGACCCGCACCGCCATCGAGCTGGGCCTGCTGCGCGACCCCGCGGCGGCCGGTGGCGACGGTCCGGCGCTGCCCGCTCCGGGCCGGGCGCTCGGCCCGATGGCCAGCCGCTCCCGCTCCCTGCTGCTCGGCAAGAACTGACGGCACCACAGAGGCATCCGCCGTACCGGACACCGCCGACCCGGCACCGGACGGTACCTCCGGCGCACCTTTGTGACGCCGGACGGCGGTCACCACCAACGCCTGGCCGGCGGACTGCGCGGATACCACCGCGCAGTCCGCCGCCGGCCCCGGCCGAGACCCTCCCGCCGCCCGCACGTCGCCTCTCACAGATTCCGGCCGATGCCCATGAGCTGGTCGAAGACGCCGAAGGCGGCGACGGTGAGGGGGATGGCGAAGGCGCCCAGGACCGCGCCGAGCCCGCCGAACCAGAGGGGGCGCCGCATCGACGGGAGTTCGGGCCGCATCAGCCGCCGGAACCCGTACAGCACCAGCACGGCACCGACGACGACCGCGGCCGTGGGACCGGACCAGCCCGGCAGATCCAGCTGCGCGGACCCGGCCAGCAGCAGCGTGAACAGACCGATCGCACCGGCGATCCCGACCGGCGCCACCTCGACGACGACCTTCGCGGCACCGGCCCGCAGCAGCAGCCCCAGCCCGATACAGGCGGTGATCGCCGCGCTGAACGGCGAGGTGCCGTCGGTGCCGAGCAGCACCAGCGCGACGGCGCACGCCAGCGACAGCGCACCGCCCCACAGCGCGAGCAGCAGCATCGCGGTCCGCACCGCGGTCTCCAGCTCCGCGCCCTCCGGCGTCGACCCGCCCTGGCGCCGGTAGCCGAACGCGGCCACCCGCCCGGCCGTCGCCGGTGCGATCAGCAGCAGCCCGAACGCGACGACGGCGATCACCGCGGCGCACTGCGCGGTGTCGGCCTTCAACAGCACCAGCAGACCGGTCACCACCGTGCCGATCAGCGCGCCGAGCAGCACCGCGGTGGTGGTGACGCCCATCGACGCGACGGCGGCCAGCACGGCACCGACGAGCACTCCGCCCGCCAGGCACAGCGCGGTCGTCCCGTTCGCGGTCAACGCGGCGGACGGCGCGGTCTCCTGGGCCACCAGCGGCCACGACGCGACCGCCAGACACGGGATCGCGCTCAGCGCCAGTGCCAGCCGCACCGAGCCCGGTACCGCCCAGCGCCGCTCGGTCGCCAGCCACGACAGTCCGGGCAGCAGCAGGCCCAGCGCGGCGGCCGCGGTGCCGGTGACCGCGGGCTCGACCGGCTGCGCCACGGCGAACAGCACCAGCGCGGCCAGCCACCACACCAGTCCGCAGGCCATCACCGTCACGGTCCGCGACCGGGCGTCCCAGCGCCGGTCCAGTGCCTGCTCGGAGACCTCGGAGACCTGTTCGGCGACGTCCAGCACGACGGGCTCGTCGAACTCGTCGGCGACCACGTCGCGCAGGTATAGGAGCTGACCGTCCGCCATGCCGAGGTCGGCGAGGCTGCGTTCGGGCGCGATGGCCCCGCCCGTCCCCGTCGCCAGCGACCAGGCGGCGGGCATCAGCTCGTTCTCCTCCAGCTCGCACAGGCGGGCCAGGTCATCGATGTACTCGGCGATGGGGGCACGGGCCGGGACCGCGAGGTCCACCTGCCTGTGTTCGCCCACGACCGTGATCCGGCAGCGCTCATCGGCCATCGGGTGCTGTCAGGTCCTCTCGTGCGGTGTGCGGTACTGCTCAAGAAGCGGAGGTGAACGGGGTGTTCAGCTCGCGCTGCTCTGCCAGGTGCGGACGTTGGCCCACTCGGCCTCGGAGTAGTTCGACCAGTTGACGTTCATCGCCATGGCGATCTGGCCGAGCACGCCGCCCGGTCCGAACAGGCCCTCGGCGGCGGTGTTCCACTCCGCCTGCAGCCCCTCGTAGTACACCTGTGCCTGACCGGTCCAGGTCTCCGAGATCGGCTGCAGCAGGAGGATCAGCTGATGCAGCTCCTCCGAGATCTGCTCCGACAGGTCATTGATGTGCTTGCCTGCGGTCTCCAGCTCCTGGCGGACCAGGATGGACGATCCGTCGATTCCTGCCACGACGCTCCTTGAGTGTTTGGGCGGTCAGCCGGTCGGTTCGGTGGTCAGCTGAGCCGGGCCGTGGGCAGCTCGGCCTGGAGGGCCCTGATCCGGTTCAGGTTGTCCTGCTCGGATTCCTTGTAGTTGACCTCGTTGCCGCGCAGGCCCGACGCGATGTCGGTCAGGGCGTTGTGCAGCATCTGCGCGTACGTGTCGTACTCGGCCATGTAGATCTGGAACGTGTTGTGGGCGATGCCCTGCCAGGACTGTTCCAACGAGATGACGTACGCCTTGAGGTTCTGGAGCTTGATCTCGACGTCCGCCGCCGTGTTGTCACACGAGCTGGCGGCTTGGGCGATCATCTCCGGAGTGACCTTGAAGCCCGACGTGGTCTGCCCGCCCTGTTCCATCTGCCCGCCCTCTCGCGTGCCGGATCCCGCCCGGCAGTTGGCTGTTCCGCGGCCACTTTCGCAGTGGTCGGACGCGTCGGAACAGTCCCCTGTTCAGATGTCCCGCCCGTACCCCGGAACCGTCCCGACCTCTTGACCGTACGCAGACAACGAGTAAAGTCCAGACCAATTGGTGAGCGGGTCGGGCCCTCGCATCCGGTGTCGGCACCGGGCGCAGGCCGCCGCCCGTCCCACCGTGCACCACCTTCGCGTCATTCACCCCCACTCCCGAGGCTGCCCGGGGGCGTGCGTGCCAGGCGGCGCCGCGTCCCGAGGTCTTCCGCGGTGGCCTCCTTCGCGAAAGGTATGCCATGAACAAGAAACGCAGGCTGGCCCTGGGCATCGGCGCGGCCATCGCCCCGCTGCTCGTCGTCACCGTCCCGGCCGGCTCCGCCAGCGCCCACGGCTACATCTCCAACCCGCCCAGCCGCCAGGCGCAGTGCGCGGCCGGGACGGTCGACTGCGGACCCATCAAGTGGGAGCCGCAGAGCGTCGAGGGACCGAAGGGGCTGACCAGCTGCAGCGGCGGCAACAGCCAGTTCGCCGACCTCGACGACGACTCCAAGGGCTGGAAGGTCACCCCGGTCGGCAGCACCGCCAGCTTCAGCTGGCAGCTGACGGCCCGCCACGCGACCAGCACCTGGCAGTACTACGTGGGCGGCAACAAGGTCGCCGAGTTCGACGACCACGGCGCCCAGCCCGGCGCGACCGTCACCCACCAGGTCAACTTCGGTGGCGTCACCGGCAAGCAGAAGGTCCTCGCGGTCTGGAACATCGCCGACACCGCGAACGCCTTCTACGCCTGCGTCGACGTCAACATCGGCGGCTGACCGCACACCCGCACCGCCCGGACGGCCGGTTCCGCTTCCGGTCCGTCCGTCCGGGCACCGCGCGCCCCGCCCCCGCACCACACGGTGAACGGCGCCCCGGCACACCCGTTACGATCGGCCCTTTGTGGCCGTCGTACGTGGCCGTCGCCGGGAGGACGAGATGGGCCTGTTCCGCCGAGGACCGAAGCGGGATCCTCGTGACCTGCCACGCGACGGGGAGTTCCCCTTCTTCTCGGACCGGGAGGGTGGCGTCTTCCGCTCCCAGGTCCGCCAGGCGTTCGCCGAACAGGGCCTGGAGGTCACGGTCTACGCGGGCGTCGTTGCCGACTCCGGCGGCCGCCGGTTCGGCCTCGGCAACCTCGCCGCCGTCTGCCACCGCGACCGCCGCGGCGAACGCAGCTGGCCCGGCCTCGTCCGCGACCATGTCGGCAAGGTCCTGCGCACCATGGACGGCCCGCAGCCGCTGGAGATCCTCTCCGCCGACGAGATCCGCGCCTGCCTCTACCCCCGCGTCGTCGCCGAGGAGACCCTGCCCGCCTCCGACGCGTTCCGCTACGGCCGCGAGCTCGCCGAGGGGCTGCGGGAGGTGCTGGCGCTCGATCTGCCCGACGCGGTGCAGATGCTCAGCGAGGACTCCCTGCGGGACGTCGGGGACATCGCCGAGCTGCGGATCCGCGCCATGAACAATCTGCGTGCCCTGCCGGTCGAGGGCCACGAGACGGTGCGCCGCCCGGACGGCGCCTCCTTCGAGGTGCTGTTCGGCGACTCGTTCTTCACCGCCAGCCGGGTCCTGGCCCTCGGCGAACTGGTCGAGCGGATCATGGGCACCCCGCTGACCGCCGACGGCGCGCTCGTCGCGATGCCCTTCCGCCACCAGCTCGGCTTCCACCGCATCCGCGACGCCCAGGTCATCCCGGCGCTCCAGGCGATGGCCGCGTTCGCCGCCGCCGGGCACCAGGACGCCGCGGGCGCGATCAGCCCCCATGTGTTCTGGTGGCGCCGGGGCGTGATGACGCCGCTCAGTGAGCCGGACGGGGCGGGGCTGCGGGTGGTCGTGGACGGCGATTTCCAGCACATGCTGGAGCGCCTGGTCGACGACGAGGCGTGACCGCCGAAAAATTCTTGCGGCATTTTTCCCGGGAAAGGGAACCTCGACGGCCCCTGACCCGTTATCCCGAGTGAGGCCCCGCGTCATCCCCCGTGCGCGGGGTCTCGCCATGTCCGCAGCCGGACGCCGCAGCGCCCGCCGTGGCCGTCCCGGTCACCCCTCCGCGCCGCCCGGCCGCCCTTCCTCCGCCGCGTTCAGCAGCCGCGAGCGGATCAGGAACCGCACCCCCTCCGGCGCCTCCAGCGAGAAGCCGCTGCCGCGGCCCGGGACGACGTCCACGATCAGCCGGGTGTGACGCCAGCGGGCGAACTGATCGGCGGCCATCCAGAACTCCACCGGCTCCGCCACCCCGGCCACCGTCAACCGCTCCAGCAGCACGTCCGATGCGCCGGTGCGGAACTCCCCGGCCGGGAAGCACATCGGTGCGCTGCCGTCGCAGCAGCCGCCGGACTGGTGGAACATCAACGGCCCGTGCGCCGCCCGCAGCCGCCGCAGCAGACCGGCGGCCGCCTCCGTCACCGCCACCCGCGTCACCGCGCCGTCCGGCCCGTTCCCCGCCTCGTCCATCCGCGGTCCCTCCGTCCGTGGCCCCCGGGGCCGCTCCCGCGTGGGGCCGCCGCCCAGCCAACCCGCCGCCGGGTTGCACGGACGTTGCACCGACCGGCGCCCCTGCGCCCGGCCGCCCTAGACTGTCCCCTCGATACGAGGCATACGCCCAGGGGGACGGAGACGGCAGTGGCAAGGGGCATCGAGGGTGGCGGGGCGGATCCGTCCGCCGAGGTGCTGGCCGAGGCGGCCGCGATGTTCGGCCTGCTGGCCTCGCCGCCGCGGCTGCACCTCGTCTGGGCGCTGACCCAGGGCGAGAGCGACGTCAGCGGCCTCGCGGAGCGCGTCGGCGGCGCGCTGCCCGCCGTCAGCCAGCATCTGTCCAAGCTGAAACTGGCCGGTCTGGTCCGCTCGCGCCGCGAGGGCCGCCGCGTCGTCTACCTCGTCGACGACCCCGATGTGGTGGCCGTCGTACGGCTCCTCGTCGGTCGGCTCGCCGACCGCGGCGGGCAGCACGCGTCCCGCGCCCGCCGCTTCGGTGCCTGAGACCGACGCGGCACCGGGCACCGGCCACCCGCCCGGCCCCCGGGAGGCGCCCGCCGACCTGACCCCGGGCGCCGGGGACGGCGCCGCCCTCACCCCGCTCCAGCTGATGCGCCGCCTGGCGAGCGGACCGCGCGGCCTCACCGAGAACGAGGCCGATGCCCGGCTCGCCCGCGACGGCGAGAACACCGTCCCCGCCTGGCGCACGCCGTCCTGGCCGCGCCGGTTCCTGCGCAGCCTGCGCGATCCGTTCACCGCCGTACTGCTCTGCCTCGGCCTGGTCTCGGCGGCCGTGGCGTCCTGGGGCACCGCCTGCGTGATCACGGTGCTGGTCGTGGTGAGCTGTGTGCTTCGCTCGGCCGGTGAGGCGCACGCCGGACGCGCGATGGCGGCGCTGCGCGAGATGGTCGCCACCACGGCGGCGGTGCAGCGGCGCCCGGACGACGACGCCCCGCCCCGGGTACGGGAGATCCCCGTCGAGGAGCTGGTCGTCGGCGATGTGGTGCGGCTGGGCCCCGGCGATCTGGTCCCCGCGGACCTGCGGCTGCTGCGGGCGAACGGGCTGACCGTCCACCAGGCGTCGCTGACCGGCGAGTCCGCCCCGGTGGCCAAGCACGCCGTGGACGATCCGCCGGACGGCGGGGACGCGGATCCGCCGCACCTGTGTTTCCAGGGCAGCAGCGTCGCCACCGGCAGCGGCACCGGACTGGTCGTCGCCACCGGCGCCGCCACCCGCTTCGCCACCGCGTACCGCGCCCTCGGGCGGCGGCGCGCCGAGACCGCCTTCGACCGCTCCGTCCACGGCATCGCCTGGACCCTCATCCGCTTCATGCTGCTGACCCCGCCGCTGGTCCTGATGGCGAACGCGGCGGTGCGCGGGCGGGGCCTGGAGACCCTGCCGTTCGCGGTGGCGGTCGCCGTCGGACTGACCCCGGAGATGCTGCCGGTCGTCGTCACCGCGACGCTGGCCCGCGGCGCCGCGACGCTCGCCCGCACCGGCGGCGTGATCGTCAAACGGCTCCCGGCCCTCCACGACCTCGGCGCGATGCAGGTCCTCTGCCTCGACAAGACCGGCACCCTCACCCAGGACCGGCCGCTGGTCGAACGGTCCGTGGACGCCCGGGGCCGTCCCGACCCGGGCGTGCTGCGCTGGGCCGCGGTGGGCAGCTTCTGGACCCTCGAACTCGCCGAACTCCCCGCCCCGGACACCCTCGACGAGGCCGTACTCGCCGCCGCGGACGAGGCGGGCGCCGACCCGCTCGCCTACGACGGCGTCGCGGCGCTCCCCTTCGACCCGGTGCACCGGCTCGCCGCCGCCGTCGTCCGCCGCCCCGGTGCGCTCGGCACCCACACCCTCGTCGTCAAGGGCGCGGCCGAGGACGTCCTCGCCCGCTGCGCCCGGGCGCGCGGCACCGGCGGTGACGGTGCCGGCACCGAACTGGACGACGCCGAGCGGGCGCGGCTGCTCGCCCGGGTGGCGCGGGAGACGGACGAGGGGCTGCGGCTGCTGGCCGTCGCCGTCGCGGACCGCCCCGCCCGCACCGGCGCGTACCGCGAGGCCGATCTGCGGGGCCTGACCCTCCTCGGCTTCGTCGCACTGCGCGACGCCCTCGCCCCGTCGGCCGCCGACGCGCTCGGCGTCCTGGCCCGGCGCGGCATCCGCGTCAAGATCCTCACCGGTGACCACCCGGGCACCGCCGCCCGCGCCTGCCGGGACCTGGGCCTCGACCCCGGCGAGGTGCTGACCGCCGGGGCGCTGGCGGAGCTGGACGGCCCGGAGCTCGCCGCGGCCGTCGACGGTGCCACCGTCGTGGCCCGCTGCACCCCCGCCGACAAGGCCCGGATCGTCGCCGCGCTGCGCGAGGCCGGGCAGGTCACCGGCTTCCTCGGCGACGGCGTCAACGACGTTCCCGCGCTGCACGCCGCCGACGTCGGCATCACCCCGCGCGGCGCGGTGACGGTGGCGCGGGAGGGCGCCGATGTGGTGCTGGCGGAGAAGGACCTCACCGCCATCGGCCGGGCCGTCGCCGCCGGCCGGTACAGCAGCGGCTCCCTCGCCGCGTATCTGCGCATCACCCTGTCGTCCAACCTCGGCAACGTCCTCGCGATGCTCGGCGCCGGGCTGCTGCTGTCGTTCCTGCCGATGCTGCCCGCGCAGGTCCTGGTGCAGAACCTCTGCTTCGACGCCGCCCAGCTGGCCTTCGCCCTGGACCGGCCGGGCGACGGCGTGCTGCGCGGGCCCGCGGCGCTGCGGCCACGGGCCTTCCTGCGGTTCATCACGGTGTTCGGGCTGATCAACGCCGCCGCGGACCTGGCGACGTTCGCCGCCCTCGCGGTGGCCCTGCACACCTCCGGCGCCCGCGGTGAGGAGGTGTTCCACGCCGCGTGGTTCACCGAGAACCTCTTCACCCAGGCGCTGGTGATGCTGTTGCTGCGCGCCGGGCACCTCACCGTGCGGGGCCGCCCGGGGCCGGTCCCGTGCGCCGCGGCGGGCCTCGCCGTCATCGGTCTGCTGCTGCCGCTCTCCCCGCTGGGGCCGCCGCTGAGCCTGGCGGCACCGCCGCCGCTGTACTACGCGCTGCTCGCCGCCGTCCTCGCGCTGTACGGGACGGCGCTGGCGGCGGCGCGGCGGCGGTACCTGCCGGGCACGCGCTGACCGGACGGGGCCCGGCCCGCGTGTCCCGTCAGCCGTACGACAGCTTCGCGCAGGCATCGTCATCGGCGGTGCGGGCGTCGTCGCTGACCTCCGAGGGCACCGTGCCGTCCGCGGACGGCGACGAGGCGGTGGCGCCGGGCGCGGGCTGCTCGCTGTACGAGCTGCCCAGGGTGACGGCGATGCCGGGCGCGGACCCCTCGTGGAGTTCCGCGCCGGGGAAGAGCCGGGCGGTGGTGCGGGCCTGTTGCTCCTGGCCGGGGCCGTAGGAGATCAGCGTGGTGGTGTGGTCCTGGGTCGGCGCGGTGGTGGTGGCGACGACGGTGAAGCCCGAGGAACGCAGGGTGTCCGCGACGCGGGAGCCAAGACCGGTGGCATGGGTGCCGTTGAGGACGGTGACGTCGATCCCGGCGCCGGAGATGGGCCCCTCGGACGCGGGTGCGGTGGGCTCGTCGTTCTTCTTCGGGCCGCCCGCCCCGGCGGCGTCCTTGCCGTCGAGGGTGCGGTCGGCGCGCAGGGACGCCCAGAGGGAGTCGGCGGCGGGGTGCACGATCGCGACCCGGGCGCCCTGATAGCGCCAGGGCACGGTGACGAACGCGGTGTTGTGCAGATCGATGTCCTTGAGCGACATCGCGAACGACAGGAGTTTCTGGGCGCTGCCCAGCTCCGGGTCGACGGTGAGGGATTCGGTGGCCGCGTTGGCGAGCGGCAGCAGCGTGGTGGGGTTGACTCCCTGCTCCTTGATCTTGCGTATCAGCCCGGAGACGAACGCTTGTTGCCGCTTGATCCGCCCGATGTCGGAGCCGTCGCCGATGCCGTGCCGCAGCCGTACGTAGTCCAGCGCCTTGCGGCCTTCGACGGTCTGCGGGCCCTTGGTGAAGATCCGTTCGCCGCGTGAGCCGCGGTTCGGGTTGAGATCGCCCTGGTAGACGTCCTGCGGTACGCAGACGGGGACGCCGCCGACGGCTTCGGTCATCTTGGCGAAGCCGTTGAAGTCGACGACGACGGTGTGGTCGACACGCACCCCGGTCAGCTTCTCGACGGTGTTCTGGGTGCAGGCGGGGTTGCCCTGGGCCGTCTCGCCCACGGTGAACGCCGAGTTGAACATCGTGTTGCTGCGCGGCTGGGTCCAGGAACCGTCAGGGCGCCTGCAGGGCGGGATGTCGACGAGGGCGTCGCGGGGGATGGACACCGCGAGGGCGTGCTTGCGGTCGCCGTAGATGTGCAGCAGGAACGCGGTGTCGGAGCGGCCCACATCGCCCTCGCCGCCGCCCAGTTCGCTGTTCTTGCCGGAGCGGGAGTCGGAACCGATGACGAGGACGTTGCTGCCGCCGGTGTTCGCGGTGGGGCGGTCGCGGCTGACGCCGTCGGCGCCGAAGGTCGTGATGTTGCCGTCGAGCCGGTAATAGAGCCATCCGGCCCCGGCGGCCAGCAGGACCACGAAGGACGCGGCCGTCACCCCGGCTATCCGGGCCTTGCTGCGCCTGCGCCTGCGGCGTCCCCGGGCGGCGTTGTCCCCGTTACGGCGTCCGTCGCGTGCCGAATGGCTGCCTGTCACGTGTGCACCCTCAATTGCCCGGATTTTTCCTGCGGGGAAGGAGGTTCGCCCCGCCCAAAGTTGTATAGTTGCGCAATGTAGCAAGTAAAGGCCGGTGGTGTTCCACCGGAGACCCGGCAATCCGAGAGGCGGCGGCGATGCTGCGCAACGGACTGGAGCCCTGGCACCTGCTGATCGTGGGAATCGTGGTGATCCTGCTCTTCGGGTCCCGCAGACTTCCCGACACCGCACGCGCGTTGGGTAAATCCCTGCGGATCCTCAAGAGCGAGACCAAGGCGATGAAGAACGACGACGCGGGCGCGGGGCCGCCGCCCGGCCCCGGGGATCCCGCCTCCTCCTCCGGTGTCTTCCCTGCGGCCGGTACGACCGCCACCGCCGCGCCCGCCCCGGAGCAGGCGCCCGCCGCCTCCGCACCGGCCCACGCGTCCGGTGGCCCGGCCGCACCCGCCGCGCCCACCCTGGCCGCGCCGGGCGCCGCCCGGCCCGCCGCGTCCGGCGACGCCGCCCCGGCCGCCGTGCCCGTCACCGACCGGGGGACCGGCGGTGGCTGACGAGAGAGCCCGCACCCTCCTTCCGACCGCACCGACCACGGGGGTTGATGTGCCGACGACCGAAGCGTTCCGGCCACCGGACGAGGCGGACTTCCCGCAGCTCCTGGACAGTGCCCTGGCCACCCGGGAGATCGCGGAGGCGCTGCGCCGCGCGGACGGCGACCCCGACGCCGGGCAGCTGCGCGCCGACGCGCTCCGCTCGGTGGCCGCCATCGCCGCCGCCGCGGAGCAGGAGTACCGCGCCTACCACCGCCTCGCCGCCGCCCGCCCCGCGTCCCGCCCGGCCCGGCCGTCGGTCCGTCCGTCGGCCCGGGCCACCGGCGGGGTGCTGCCCGCCCTCGGCGTCCTCGTACCGGGCCTGGCGGCGGTGGCCGCGGCGATCTTCCTGCTGCTCGGTTTCGGGTTGCGCGGCGTCGGACTGCGCGGTCGTTTCGCGGATGAGCTGATCGTCGCGGGGGAGATCGCGGCAGGTGTCGCGGCGGTGGCGACGCTCTGCGGCCTGCTGTGGATGCTGGTGGCCGCGGCCCGCAACCGTCCCTCGGCGGGCGCCCGTTCGGCGGCGGACGCCGAGGTGGACCGCGCCCTGACGGCGTATCGGAACGCGTTGGTCGAGCGCGGCCTGCTGCCGTTCCTGCGGGCCCGGCTGGGCGAGGCCGCGGGGGAGGCCCTGCCGGAGGCGGACGCGCCGTCGACGCCGGGCGGACAGCGGCCGCCCCGTACGGGCCCCGGGTTCAGCGCGCCCGATTTCGCCAGCCCCGATTTCGCCGGTCCGCACTTCACGAGCCCCGATTTCGCGAGCCCGGACTTCGGCAGCCCGGACTTCACCGGGCCGGGCGGCACCGCGGAGCGCTGAGCCCCCGCCGGGCGGCGCCGCGTGACCGGCACCGCCCCGGCGGCGTTGCCGCGTCTCAGCCCTTCAGCGGACCGCCGTTGATCGCCACCCGGCGCGCGTAGCGGGTGAGCGGGTAGTAGTCGTACGACACGTGGTGCTGCACACAGCGGTTGTCCCAGAACACCAGGGTGTGGGGCGCCCAGCGCACCCGGCAGTGCAGCAGTGGCCGTCCCGCCGTCGTCCGGTAGAGCATGTCCAGCAGGGCCTGGCTCTCCGGCTCCGACAGCTGCGGGATCCGCTGGGTGTAGATCGGGTTGACGTAGAGGATCTTGCGGTCGGTCTCCGGGTGGCGCACCACCACGGGATGCTCGCTCCTCGACGTGATGTGCCCCTTCGGTATCGGCCGGTTCCCGAACGCGAGCAGACCGTCATGGATCGAGGTCAGCCCGTCGAGGAGTCCGCGCATCGTCGGGGAGAGCATGTCGTACGCCAGGTGCATGTTGGCGAAGAGGGTGTCGCCGCCGCTGCCGCCCTCCGGGGGGTTCAGGACGTGCAGCATCGACCCGAGCGACGGCTCGGCGTCGGCGGTGCCGTCCGCGTGCCAGGCGTTGCCCGCCACGTCCTCCGCGCCGGGGGCGGTGACGATCTCCAGGATGTGCGGGTCCCCGTCGACCGGCGGCGGGTTCACCGGCCGCAGCTCACCGAAGTGGGCGGCGAACCGCAGGTGGTCCTCGGGGCTGATGTCCTGATCCCGCAGGACCAGGACGTGGTGGTCGAGGAACGCGGCCTTGATCTCGGCGAGTTGGTCGTCCGGGAGTTCCCTGGTCAGGTCGACCCCCGACACCTCGGCGCCGATCACCGGCGTGAGCGGAGCGACCTCAAGGGTCCGGTACTCCCTGGCGGGCCGGGTGGTGAGGCGCTCGATGGCGTCGAGTTCGTACTGCTCCATGTCTGCTTCCTTCGGTGGATGGATGGGACAGCGGGCAGAGGAGGGCTCAGGGCCGGGCGTCCAGCGCCGCGTGGAGCGCGGCGGCGACGGCCTGCGTGTGGGGTGGCCGGACGATCCCGTAGTGGTCGGTGGGCAGGGGCTGCCAGTCGCCGGGCAGCGCCAGGTGGTCGCGCCACAGCTCCCGGTGCGCGGCGGCGGGCAGTGGTGCGGGCAGGCCCTCCGCCGGGTGCTCGGCCAGCCACACCCGGGCGGGGGTACGGGCCAGCCGCGGCAGCCGGTGGTCGGCCATGGAGGCGAGGTTGGCCCGGCAGCACCGCGCCAGCCGCTGTGCGTACGCCTGTCCCTCGCAGGTGAACGCGCCGTCCACCGAGCCCAGTTCGTGCGCGAAGAGCGCTTCGAGCTGCTGCTCGTCGTAGCCCTGGAAGCCCGGACCGGAGCCGGGGGGCGGCGGGTCGAGCAGCTGGACGCCGCGCACCGGGCGGCCCGCCGCCTCGGCGAGCGCGGCGATGCCCACCGCCGTCCAGGCGCCGAACGACCAGCCGACCAGATGCAGCCGCTCCGTGGCGTCGCCGAACCGGGCGCGGAGCGCGTCGTGGTAGCGGCGGACCCGCTCGTCCAGCGTCATCGTGGCCGCGTCCGGGTGGCGCAGCGCCGGGTCCGCGATCAGACAGACCGTCGCCCGGCCGTCGAGCGCGGACACCAGCGACCGGTACGCCTGGATGTCGCCGCCCACCGGATGCAGCAGGCACACCACCTCGGGCCCGGTGCCCTCCTGCCACACGTCCGGCGTCACCGTGTCCGCCGCGGCGGCTTCGGGCGCCGCGTCCTGCGCGAGATGGGCCAGCAGGTCGTTGAGGCTGACCCGGGGGCCGAACCACGACAGGTCGAGTTCCACGCCGTAGTGCTGTTTGACCACGCCGATCAGATCGAGCAGGGTCAGCGAGTCGGCGCCCAGGTCGTACAGCGACGCGTCCGGGTCGAGGCGGCCGGCGTCGAGCCAGTCGCGGAGCCAGTCGGCGAGGAGATCCGCCGGGACGGAACCGGCCGGTTCCGGGGCGTCCGGCGCCGTGCTTCCCGTCGCCGCGCCCCGTACGGGAGCACCGGCGGCCTCCGGTCCGGGCGCGGGCCCGGCGTAGAAGGTGCGGGACGCCTCGATGTCCGTGGTGGAGACCAGCAGATGCGGCAGCCGCAGCGCGACGGCGCGCCCGAAGACCCGCCTGCCCTCCTCGACGGTCAGGCCCACGGAGAGATGCGTGCGGTGCCGGGCGTCGCCCGCCGGGACCCGCAGCGCCATCCCGGTCTCCCGCCACACGTCCCAGTCGAGGGCGATCCGCGCGGTGGCGCCGGGCCGGTGGTGGGCGAAGGCGTCCAACAGGCCCGCCGCGGCGGCGTAGTCGTACTGCCCGACGCCGCCGAGCCGCGCCGACATCGACGAGCAGTGGACGACGAGCGCGGGGGAGCAGCGGGCGATCAGCCGCTCGACGAGGAGCGCGCCGTGCAGCTTGGCCCGCTGGCCGTGCGCGCCGCCCGGGCGCCGGACGATGAGCCCGCCGGTGGCGGCACCGGCGGCGTGCACCACCGTGGCCGGGCCGGTGGCGCGGGCGGCGATCCGCGCCACCAGCGCGTCGTGGCCGCCGGGGTCGGCGAGGTCCGCCTCGATCAGCTCGACCCGTTCCGCCCAGGGCACCAGAGCCTCCGGCAGCCGGGGGTGCCGGGACACCAGCAGCACCCGGCCCGCGGTGTGTTCCAGCAACCAGGCGGCGATGCCCGTGCCGATGCCGCCGGTGCCGCCGAGGACCACATGGTCGCCGTCCTCGGGCAGTGCGGGCGCCGGGTCCGGGGCGGCGGTGACGGGCACGACCACCGGATGCCACCAGTGGCCGTCGCGGAGCGCCAGCCGCTCCGGCAGGGCGGTGCGCGGGGTGGCGGAGGTGAGCAGCGCGGCCAGCGGCCCGGCCCAGTCGGCCGGGTCGGGGCCGGGCAGATCCAGCCACCGGCCGTCGGCCGCACCCTCCTGACCGGCGACGGTGGTGACACCGGTCAGCAGCCCCGACTCCGGCCGTTCGACGTCGCCGTGGACCGGCTGCGCCCGGTACGACAGCCACCACAGGCGCGGCCGGAACGCGGGCGGGGTGTCCGCCAACGCCTGGAGGAGGGCGGCCGGGGCGTCCAGACAGGCCCGTTCGGCCCGCGCCAGGCAGGCGGCGTCGACCGGTCCGGCAATGCCCAGCGGCAGCGCGTGGAGCCAGTCGGTGCCGCCGTCCGCGTCCGGGTCGAGGGCGTCGAGCAGGTGGCGCCATGCGGTGCGGTCGGCCGGGTCGATGGTGAAGGCGTCGTCGCCGTGGCGGGCGAAGGCGTCCCCGGTGCCGACCCGGACCACCTGGTCGTACGCCGCCGTGAACTCCGGCGGCACCGCATCCGGCACCGGCCCGTCCGTGACCAGCACCAGCCGCCGCAGGGTGCGCTCCCGGCTGCCGGATGCGGCCCGGCGCCACCGCACCCAGTGGGGCTGGCTCAGCCAGGCGGCCTCGGGGAGGCGCGGGGGGACG
>NZ_VKJP01000059.1 GCF_007280575.1 Streptomyces benahoarensis | reverse complement strand
ATGAGCGTCTCGTGGGCTCGGAGATGTGTATAAGGGACACCCTCACACCTGTACCTGACGCCCCGTTTTGCAACATCTTGGGGCTAGAATCCGGCCTGCGGACGCGGCCTGTCCGCAGACCGCCGCCACCAGCCAGTGATGCAAGGACGCCTGTGACACATCAGCCGGGAACCGAGCCCTATGACGTCCTGGTCGTCGGCGGATCGGGGGTGGACACCGTCGTGCGGGTCCCCACCCTGCCGGTCCCCGCGGCCGATTCCCTCCCGGTGGCCCCCATCCGGGAGTACGCGGGCCACACCGGTACCGGCGTCGCTCTGGGCTGCGCCGCGCTCGGACTGCGCACCGGATTCGTCGACTTCCTCGGTGACGACCCGCAAGGCGCGCTGGTCCGGGAGCGGCTGGCCGGCAGCGGCGTCGACTTCCGGCCACTGATCTCCCCGCACGGCACCCGCCGTGCGGTGAACCTCGTCGCCCCGGACGGCCGCCGCACCTCCCTCCACGACGCCCGCGACCCGCTCGACCTGCGGATGCCGCCCGAGCACTACCTCCCCGCACTGCGCCGTGCCCGGCACGTCCATCTGTCGATCACCCACTTCGCGCGGTTCCTGTACGACGACATCGCCGCGCTGGGGCTGCCGGTCTCCACGGATCTGCACGACTGGGACGGACTCACCTGCCACCACAAGGAGTTCGCGTTCCGCTCCGATCTGGTGTTCCTGAGCACCGCCGGGGCGGGTGAGCGGATCGGGGCGGTGATGCGGGAGATCCTGCGGGAGGGCCGGGCGTCCGCGGTGATCGCGACCGCGGGCGCCGGGGGCGCGTACCTGCTCACCCCGGAGGACCGCACCCCGCGCCACATCCCGACGGCCGTACCGCCCGGCCCGGTGGTGGACAGCAACGGCGCCGGAGACGCGTTCACCAGCGGGTTCCTCCACGGGCACCTCGCCGGGCTGGAGTTCGGGGAGTGCGCGCGCCGGGGCGCGCTCGCGGGCGCGCACGCCTGCGTCGCGCACGGGACGCACAGCGCACCCCTGGACGCGGAGGCGCTGGCGGCGGCCGACGGGAAGCCGGAGGCCGGGGCGGCGGACACCGTTCCGGCCTGAGCGCGGGGCGCGGCGGTCGCCGCCCGCGCGGTCAGTCCTTCCGGCCCATCGCCCCGTAGAAGATCGTGTTGTTCAGCTCCTCGGCGCCGGGGATCTCGCCGTCCGGACGCCACAGCGGGACGCGGACGACACCGGGCTCCAGCAGCGTGAACGGCCCGAACAGCTCGGTGATCCGGGCCTTGGAGCGGAGGTTGAGGGTGGCGGTGGCGTTCTTGTAGACGTTGACGACACCGTCGCGGGCGGTCACATCGACGCGTCCGCCGGGGAACTCCTCGTACGGCTCCTCGGTGGCGTGCGAGAGGACGAGGTGGCTGCCGGAGGGCAGGGCGTCGGCGAGGGCGGTGACGATGCCCGCCGGGTCCTCGTCCTCCCGGACGAAGTGCAGCACCGCGAGGAGCAGGACGGCCACCGGCCGGTCGAAGTCGATGAGCCGCCGCACGGTCGGGTGTGCCAGGACCGACCGTACGTCGCGGACGTCGCCGAGGACGAAGCCGGTGCGGTCGGCGTCGGTGAGGCGCGCTCCGGCGTGGGTGGCGACGATAGGGTCGTTGTCGACGTGGACGACCCGGGTGTCCGGGGCGCTCGCGCGGGCCACCTCATGGGTGTAGGGCGAGGTGGGGATGCCGGTGCCGAGGTCGATGAGCTGGCGGATGCCGCCGTCGACGAGGGTGCGGACCGCGCGCCCGAGGAACGCGCGGTTGGCGCGGGCGCTGAGCCTGACCTGCGGGTGGACCTCGATGACGCGGTCCGCGGCGATCCGGTCGACCTCGTAGTTGTCGCGGCCGCCGAGGTAGTAGTCGTACATCCGGGCCGGGTGCGGGGTGCCGGTGTCGATCTCCTCGGGGCGGAAGCCGCCGTGGGCGGTGCCGTCGGGCAGCGGCGGACGCAGCGGCCCCCGGGCGATCTCCGCGTCGCTCATACCGTCCTCCGTTCGGGATGGCGGTGCGGCCCGCCGGTCAGCAGGAAGTCGGCGTCACCGGCCTTGGCGCCCTCGATGAAGCTGACGATCTCGTGGTGGGTGTAGATCAGCGCGGGGCCGTCGGGGTCGGTGGACTGGCGCAGCGCGACGCGGCCGTCGCCCAGTCTCATCGCCTCGACGCACTCGCCGCCGTTGCCGCCGCTCCACGGCTTGTGCCAGCCATCGGTGCCCAGTTCCTTGGCGGGCATGCCGTTGTAGATGCGTATGCGATCCATGGTTCAGATCTCCTTGCGAAAGCCACCCAGGATGTCCTCGGTGGCGTGTGCCGGTGCGGCCTGCGCACACATCCGGTCGAGGGCCTCCAGGAACTGCGAGACGTCGTTGCGCTGGTCGAAGTACTGGGCTCCGACGAGGCTCTCCGCGTACGCGATGTCCGGCAGCTCCGGAATCGGGAAGCGGAAGATGTGGAACGGCCCGTACATCGCGGGGTGCGGGCCCGCGGCGAACGGGATGATCTGCAGCCGGACGTTGGGCAGCGCGGTGGCCTCCACGAGGCGGCCGATCTGGTCGCGCATCACCCGCGGGTCGTCGCCGATCGGGCGACGGAGGACGGTTTCGTCCATGACCACCCACAGCGTCGGCGCGTTCTCGCGGGTGAGCAGGGACTGCCGCTCCAGGCGCAGCGCGACGCTGCGGTCGATGTCGTCGTTGCAGGCGTGCGGCATCCCGGCGCGCAGCACCGCCCGCGCGTACTCCTCGGTCTGCAGCAGCCCGGGGACGTACGCGGGCTGGTAGCCGCGGATGAGGTTCGCCTCGCTCTCCAGGCTGACGTAGGCGCTGAACCAGTCGGGCAGCACCTCGCGGAAGCGGTGCCACCAGCCGGGGCGGTTCGCCTCGCGGGCCAGGGAGACGAAGCCCTCGATCTCGGTGGCATCGGCGATGCCGTAGGTGGCCAGCAGCTTCTCCACGTACGGGATCTTGAGGCCGACCTCGGCCTTCTCCATCCGCCGTACCGTCGCATGAGTGACATCGAGGGCCGCGGCGGCCTGCTCGAAGGAGAGGCCGGCCTTCTCGCGCAGGTCCTGCAACCGCTTCCCGAGCACCACCCGCAGGACGGTCGGCGCCCCGCCCGACCGTGCTTCCACCACGTCCGATTCCCTTCTGCCTGCTTCCGGGCAGCAGTGTGTCATGCCGTCAGTTACGCGAACAGACTGCATAATCCGGTTCTGTAATTTGCAGACTGATCCTTGCCATCAACCATCGGCATCGCACATAGTTGCGTGGTGCCTTCCTCCAGCAACGCCCCCTCGTTGGCGCTCTGCGGCCTCGCCGCCGGGCGCCGGGACGCGTTCCATCTGCCGGCGCGCCGCCCCTCCGTCCCCGAGGCGCGGCGGCGCGTCACCGCGTTGCTGGACGCCTGGGGCACCGGCCAAGGTGTCCGCGACGACGTGGAGTTGGTGGTCTGCGAGCTGTTCACCAACGCGGTACGGCACGCCGCCGGCGAGCGGGTCGGCTGCGAGCTGTCGCTGCACGCCGGATTCGTACGGATAGCCGTCACCGACGAGGGCGGGGCGGGCGCGTCGGCGCCGCGGGTGCGGTCGGGCAGCGTGGACGAGGAGTGCGGCCGCGGCCTCTTCCTGGTCGGCGCGCTCTCCCGGAACTGGGGTACCCGGCCCGAGCGCGGCGGCGGCCGGGTGGTGTGGGCCGAGGTCCCGCGCGACGGCGCCACCGCCTGATTCCGGGCGGCGCGGCCCCACACACGACAGCGGCCCCGGATCCCTTGACGGGAATCCGGGGCCGTCGTGGTTGCCCTACAGGGGCAGCAGGTCCGGGCGCTTCGGCTCGACGTGGTCGCCGGAGGACTCACCGCGCAACCGGCGGCCGATCCAGGGCACCAGGTGTTCGCGCGCCCAGTGGATGTTGTCGCGGCGCGCGTCGGCGGCCGACCGCTCCGCCTCCGGGGGCCAGGGCTGGTCCGGGTCGGCCGGGACCTGGAGGCCGAGCACCTGACCGGCGCGGAGCGCGACCCGGGTGTGGCCGTCGGCGGACAGATGCAGCCGGTCGTCGCTCCAGGCGCGCCGGTCCTGGACGGACTTGAGCGACCAGAGGTCGAGGACCGGGCAGCCGTGCCGGTCGGCGATGGCGCGGACGTGCGCGGTGTACGTCGCGATCTTGCCGCGCAGATGCTTGAGGACAGGCATGCCGCGGGTGTCGAAGCCGGTGCAGAGCAGGACCGTGCCGACGCTCTCGCGCAGGTCCGCGACGGCCGCCTCGTACCGCTCGGCGACGTCGTCCGGGTCGGAGCCGGGCCGCAGGATGTCGTTGCCGCCCGCGCAGAAGGTCACCAGCTCGGGGGCGAGCTCCTTGGCGCGGGGCACCTGCTCCCCGACGATCTGGTCCAGGAGCCGGCCGCGGACCGCGAGGTTGGCGTAGCGGAACTCGCCCTCCGCGCGCTGGTCCGAGAGGAGAACCGCGAGGCGGTCCGCCCAACCGATGTACGCCCCGTCACGACCCGGATCCCCGACTCCCTCGGTGAAGCTGTCCCCGACGGCTGCGTACGACCCGATGGCGCGCACGGCGCCGCTGCTGATGTTTTTCGAATCGTCTCCCACGTCAGGACATACTTCACCGCGAGAAGTGACCTACGCCACCGTAACCAGGGGTTGACGGGAGGTGATTAATACCACCCGGTCAAATTCTCTCCAAGTTGGAATACACAACGATCGTCAAGTGTCACCGAAAGACAGCCCTCCGTGTCGGCATCGGGCATCTCCCGGGCCGGAAGCGTCACTTCCCACCATGGTTGCCTGCGGCACCCTTGTCGTATCGTCGGGAACGGCCACGTCTCGCCGGCGAACGCGCCGGCGGCCGAACCAAGGAGCGCCCGTGACGCAGACGCCGCAGGTCCCACCGGCCGATTCCCCCCTCGTGGAGGTCCGCAACTTCCGCGACGTGGGCGGGTTGCCGACCGTGGACGGACGGCGGGTACGGGCGGGACGGCTGTTCCGCAGCGGCCATCTCGCGCATGCGACCGACGCCGACACGGCCTTTCTCGGGGGCCTCGGCCTCCACACGGTCTTCGACTTCCGCAACGCCGCGGACATCTCCCTCGAAGGCCCCGACGTGACGCTCCCCGGCGTACGGAACGTCAACATCCCGCTGACCGACCCGGCCGACGGCGCGGAATTCTGGACCATGGTCCGCGACGGCGCACTGAACCAGCTGCGGCACATACTCGGCGACGGCAAGGCGGCGGCCCGGATGGCCAGGAGCTACCGCCACATCATCACCACCCGCACCGCCGACCACAGCCGGCTGCTGCACTCCCTCGCCGAGGACAGCATGCCCGCCCTGCTGCACTGCGCCGCCGGTAAGGACCGCGCCGGACTCTCGGTCGCCGTGACGCTGCTCGCCGTCGGCGTCGAGCGGGAGGCGATCGAGGCCGACTACCTCAAGTCGAACGACCCGCACCGGCGCTACAAGATCCGCCGCTCGGACAACTCCCCCGCCGCGATGTCCCCCGAGGTCATGGAGCTGCTCTCGCCGCTGTTCGGCGCCGACGCCGCCTACCTCACAGCCGCCTACGACGCGATCGCCGCGACCTGGGGCTCGACCGAGACCTACCTCACCGAGGGGCTGGGCCTGACCCCCGACGTCCGCGAGCGGCTGCGCGACCGGCTCCTGGAGAGCTGAACCCCGATCCGTACCCGGCCGTCACACCGCCGGGTACGGATCGGGGTCGGTGACCCACCCGGCGACCGGCACCAGACCGCTCGCCCGGTGCACCGCCAGAAAGCCGAACGGCCGCGTGAAGCGCGCCGTCACCAGCCGGGAGTGGAGCGGCGGCGACTGCACCATCCCCGCCGCGCGCATCCCGATCGCGGTGACCGCCGCCGCCCGGAAGCCGAGCGGCCCGAACGTCGCCGTCGCCGTCTGCCGCGCCGCGGACACCGCGAGCGGCCGCGTGGCGATCCCCGGGAAGTGCCCCGCCGACGCCCGGACCACGGCGCCGAGCCCGAACACCTCGGGCCACCGCAGCAGATCGTGGTCGGCGTCGACGGTCCACCGCGCGGTGCTCAGCTCGGTCAGCGGGCGGCCGTGCGGGGACGGAACCGAGGAGAGCGCGAGCCCCGGACCGTTCCCTTCCGCCCCGGGCGCCACCGGATACGCCCCGCCCAGCGCCGCCACCCCGTGCGCCAGCACCGTACCGCCCGGCAGCCGCTCCGGGCCGAGCAGCAGATGCACGTCGAGGCCGCCCGTGCCCGCGACCCGCGCGTCGGTCAGCGGCCCGTCCGGGGTGGTGTGCACCCGCAGCCCCGCGTCGTCCTCCGTACGGCGGTACAGCTCCGTCAGCGTCCGCCCCGCCCACGGGCCCTCGGCGGGGCGCACCGGACGCTCGGCGAACGGCGTCTCCCAGGTGGTGCGCAGCAGCAACGCGCTCGCCAGCACCAGCAGCGTCCCGGGGCCCACCGCCACCGGCATCCGCTCGATCATCCCGTCGGTGCCGCGCCGCGCCCAGGCGTCCAGCGCCGCGCGGTCGGCCGCCGCGTCGCCGGTCAGCTCGCCGAGTGCGCCCTCCGGCAGCCGCGCGCGCCACTCCGGGCGCAGCGCTACGGAGCGGGCGGCCCACACCCCGGCGGCCGCCGCCGTACCGTCCATCGCATCCAGCGTGGCGAGCAGCGCGCGGGCCTCGTCCATCGCGTGCTCCGGGGCGGTGCCGAGGGCGGTGGACAGCTCCGCGCGGGCCGGGCCCGCGGCCGGGGTGGCGAGCAGCGCGAGCAGCGGCCAGACCCCGGCGGCGGCCAGGACCGTGCCCCGCTCCCCCACCGCCGCCCGCACCCAGCGGGCCGTCATCGCGTTGACGGCCCGCACCGTGGTGTCGTCGCTCTTCGGCGTCATGCTCCCCTCCCGTGCGCCGCCCTGCCTCAGCGGTGGGCGACCGCCTGCTTCACCAGCGTCCGCCCGAAGTCCCACATCAGGCCGGAGCCCGCGTGGGCCTCGTCCATGACGGCGGTGAACGCCGTGACGAACCGGTCCACCTCCCGCTCGCCGATGATCAGCGGCGGGAGCAGCTTGATGACCTCCAGATGGTCGCCGGAGACCTGCGTGAGGATGCGGTGCCGTTGCAGCAGCGGCACCACGACCATCTGCGCGAACAGGCCCTTGCGGGCCGCCTGGAGCATCGTCCAGCGGCCGCGCAGCCCCAGCGACTTCGGGCGGCCGAACTCGATGCCGATCATCAGGCCCCGGCCGCGCACCTCGTGCAGCAGCTCGTACCGGTCGGTGAGCGCGGCCAGCCGGGTGCGCAGCAGATCGCCGGTGCGCCGGGCGTGGGCGACGAGCTGCTCGTCCTCCAGCACCGCGAGCACCGCCAGGCCCGCCGCCATGGCCTGGGCGTTGGCGCCGAAGCTGGCGGAGTGCACCAGCACCCGGTCCATGGAGGAGTAGACCTTCTTGAAGATCCAGTCCTTGCCCAGCGTCGCACCGACGGGGACATAGCCGCCGGACAGTGCCTTGGCGACGCAGACCAGGTCCGGTGCGACGCCCGCCTCGTGCTGGTAGGCGAAGAAGTCGCCGGTGCGGCCGAGGCCGGTCTGCACCTCGTCGGCGATCAGCAGGGCCTTGTGGCGGTGGAGCAGGTCCTGGGCGGCGGCGAGGAAGCCGGGCGGGGCCGGCAGCACCCCCTTGCCCTGGATCGGCTCGACCACCAGCGCCGCCACGTCCCCGCGGCGCAGCTCGCGCTCCAGCGCCGCCAGATCGCCCAGTTCGATGGCGGTGTCCGGCAGCAGCGGGGCGAAGCCGTCGCGGAAGCCGTCCTCGCCGTTGACCGACAGAGAGCCCGTCGTCAGGCCGTGGAAGGCGTGGGTGCAGTACAGGACGCGGGGGCTGCCGGTGGCGTAGCGGGCGAACTTCAGGGCGGTCTCGACGGCTTCGGTGCCGCTGTTGCCGAAGAACACCCGGTCCAGGTGGGGCGCGTGGGCCAGCAGCTTCTCGGCGAGCAGACCGGGCAGCGGCTGGCAGTCGAAGCGGGTGAGGTCCGCCAGCTGCGCGTCGAGGACGTCGTGCAGCGCCTGCCGGACGACCGGGTGGTGGCGCCCCAGGCCCATCACCCCGAAACCGGCGAGCATGTCGAGGTAGTCCTGCCCGTCGGCGTCCCAGAAGTACGCGCCCTCGGCCCGCTCGTAGACCTTGTCGAAGCCGAGGGTGTGCAGCATCCGCGGCAGCTGGTGGTTGAGATGGCGGCTGTGCAGGTCGTAGCGTTCGCCGCCGCGCTCGGCCAGCAGACGGCCCAGATCGAAACCGGTCACCGGTGACTCGCCTCCCCGCTTCTCCCCACGGCCCGGGCGGTGCGCGCCGCCCGGGCCGGTCCGACGTGGCCGGGCACGTCAGTCACGGTTCCCCGTGACGGTCTCCCGCGCCGCGCGCAGCGACTCCTTGAGCGACCCCATGGTGGCCAGCACGGCGGTCGGCTCGTAGCCGCAGTGCGCCATGCAGTTGGCGCACCGCGGATCCTTGCCGCGGCCGTACTTCTCCCAGTCGGTCTCCTCGATGAGCTGCCGGTACGTGGGGACGTAGCCGTCACTCATCAGATAGCAGGGGCGCTGCCAGCCGAAGAGGGAGTAGTTGGGGATCGCCCACGCGGTGCACGGGAAGTCCGCCTTGCCCTCCAGGAAGTCGAGGAAGAGCGGACTGTGGTTGAGGCGCCAGCGGCCGCGGTTACCCCCGGCGAACGCCTTCTTGAACAGCTCCCGGGTCTGCTCGACGCCGAGGAAGTGCTCCTGGTCGGGCGCCTTCTCGTACGCGTAGGCGGGCGACAGCATCATCTCGTCGACCTGGAGGTCGTCGTTGAGGAAGTTCAGCACCTCGATGATGGTCTGCGGGGTGTCGGTGTTGAAGAAGGTGGAGTTGGTGGTGACCCGGAAGCCGCGCCGTTTGGCCTCCTTGATGGCGGCCACCGCCTCGTCGAACACGCCCTCCTTGGCCACGGATTCGTCGTGGCGCTCGCGCATGCCATCGATGTGCACCGCGAAGGCGAAGTACCGCGAGGGGGTGAACTTCTCCAGCTTCTTGCGGAGCAGCATCGCGTTGGTGCAGAGGAAAACATATTTCCGCTTCGCCACCAACTGCCGCACGATCTCGTCGATCTGAGGGTGCATCAGGGGCTCGCCGCCGGCGATGGAGACCATCGGGGCGCCGGACTCCAGCACCGCCCCCACCGCCTGCGCCACCGGCATCCGCTGTTTGAGGACGCCCGCCGGATGCTGGATCTTTCCGCACCCCTCGCACTTGAGGTTGCAGGCGAACAGCGGCTCCAACTCGACGATCAGCGGAAACTTCTCGCGCCTCCGCATCTTCTGTTCAAAGAGATAGGTCCCGACCCGGATGGACTGGCGGAGCGGCATGGCCATCTGGCTCACCTCCAGGGGAGCAGCAAAGAACGGTGCCATTCGAAGAAAACAGGAAGGACTGACCGCAGGACGCGGAAGGCCGATATTCCTCCGCGCAGGGTGGCCAGGCGCAGCAGTTCATGTTCTGGAGCGTCCACGACCACCCGGACGGCCGCAACCGGGCGGTCGCCCGCCGCCCGCGCCACGCGCAGCGTCGCGGCGGACTCCATGTCCACCGCGACCGCACCCGCGGCGTGCAGCGCCGCCCGTTCCGCACCGCGCACCACGTGGTCACTGCCCTGGAGCAGCCCGGTGTGGACGGTCAGCCCGCGCGAGCGCAGCGCCTCGGTCAGCGGGCCGCCGTGACAGAGCACGTCGGATGCGTCCGGTCGGTGGTCGCGGGTCCGCTCGGCCACGACCACATCGCCGGGGCGCATCCCCGGGGCGAGCCCGGCGCAGAAGCCGCTGGCGATCACCGGGGAGTGCGCGGTGGGCGCGCCCGGGGCGAGCGCCCGCTCCATGGCGCGTTCGGCGGCGTGCGGCCCCATACCGGTGCGGAGCGTGACCCGCGCGGACGGGGTGGAGTCGCGGCCCCCGCCGCGCAGCGCGAACCGCTCGATGCCGAGCGCACAGGCGACCAGCAGGGGCGGTTCGGTCTCCGGCGGGGGCCGTCTCGGCATCAGGCCCCCAGCGGTGCGGCGGCCGGCCCGCCGCCCACGTAACGGCCGAGCGCCGTCAGCGGGAAGACCTGGCGGTACAGGTGGTAGTTGATGGAGAAGTCCCAGGGAAAGCCGGTGCCGGTGAAGTACGGCTCGTCCCAGGAACCGTCCGGCAGCTGGGTGCCGGCCAGCCAGCGCACCCCGCGGCGGACGGCCTCGCCGTCCCGCTCCCCGGCGGCCAGCAGCGCCATCAGCGCCCAGGCCGTCTGCGAGGCGGTGGAGGCGCCGCGGCCCGCCCACGTCTCCTTGTCCTGGTACGAGCGCTGGTCCTCGCCCCAGCCGCCGTCGGCGTTCTGCACCCGCTCCAGCCAGGCGACGGCGCGCCGGACGGCCGGATGCGAGCCGGGGATCCCGGCCGCGGCGAGCGCGGGCAGCACCGAGCCGGTGCCGTAGAGGTAGTTGGTGCCCCAGCGGCCGAACCAGGCGCCGCAGGGCTCCTGATCGGCGAGGAGCCAGGCGAGGCCGCGGCGGGCGCGCGGATGGTCGGCACGGCCGGTGTCGGCCAGCATCTCGACGACATGGGCGGTGACGTCCGCCGACGGCGGGTCGATGACCTCGCCGAAGTCGCAGAACGGCAGGCGGTTGGGGAACGGGCTGGTGTTGTCGGCGTCGAACGCGCCCCAGGCCCCGTTCTTCGACTGCATCCCGGCGCTCCAGCGCACCCCGCGCGCGACGGCCTCCTCGATCCGCCGCGGGTCCGGGTGGTCGACCCGGCGCAGCGCGAGGACCACCTCGGCGGTGTCGTCGATGTCCGGGTAGTTGTCGTTCTCGAACTCGAAGCCCCAGCCGCCGGACGGGAGGTGGGGGCGGCGGACCGTCCAGTCGCCGGGGCGGTCGATCTGCTCGGCGAGCATCCAGTCGGCGGCCTTGACCAACTGCGGGTGGTCGGCGGGCAGCCCGGCGTCGGCGAGGGCGATGGTGGCCAGGCAGGTGTCCCAGACCGGCGACTGGCACGCCTCGATCATCCGGGAGCCGTCCTCGCGCCACACGGCGAAGCGGTCCAGCGACGCCAGGCCCGCCTTGAGGACCGGGTGGTCGAGGTCGTAGCCGAGCAGGTGCAGGGCGATGACGGAGTAGACGGCGGGCGGCTGGATACCTCCCCAGCAGCCGTCGTTCTCCTGGCGTTCGATGATCCAGCGGGCCGCGGACCGCATCGCGGCGGCGCGCACCGGGCGCACCGCGACCTTGCGGTAGAGGTGCAGCGCCCGGTCGAGGCGCTGGAAGAGGCCGTCCCAGCTGGTGGCCGGCGCGAGCGGGCGCGGCGGGTTGGGGTCGGCCGGGTCGGTGTGCAGCTCGTCGAGGGCGAACGGCGCGGGCCGCACCGGGCGCTTGGCCGAGACGATGGTGAGCGGCACGATCGTCTGCCGCGCCCAGCACCCGAAGTCGTAGATGTTGAGCGGGAACCACTTCGGGAGGTGGATCAGCTCCGGCGGGAGTTCGGGGAGGTCGTCCCACTTCCACCAGCCGAAGAGGGCAAGCCAGATGCGGGTGAAGACGCGGGATGCGGCGATGCCGCCCGCCTCCCGGACCCGGGCGGCGGCGCGGGCCATGTGCGGGGCGTGGGGCGCGTCCCCGGCGAGCCGCAGGGCGACATACGCCTCGACGGTGGTGGAGAGGTCGCCAGGCCCGCCGTGGAAGGTGGTCCAGGCGCCGTCCTCGCGCTGCTCACCGCGGATGTGCCGGGCGGCGGCCTCGGTGGTCTGCGTGTCCCGGACACCCAGGAACTGGCGGAGCATCAGGTCCTCGGCGTCCATCGTGACGTTGGTCTCGAGGTCGCCCTTCCACCATCCGGCGGGGTCCTGGACGGAGAGGAGATATGCGGTGGCGCGCTCCGTCGCACGCCGGGCCTGCTGTGCGATGCCCACCGGGTCTTCGGTGTGGTCGGCAGCATCGCTGGCCGAGGGAGCCCAGGGCGGCAGGGCCCCGGTGCTTCCGTCGGTCGTCGCTGTCATGGCTTCCCCTTCTGCAGTGAACTGTGAAGCGTGCTCAGGGATTCCGTCGGCCGGCGCCCGGCTGGCACCGGCCGGCGACTGCGATCAGTTCGTGTCGATAGTGCTCATCTCTGTCGTACGACGACGAAGTCCGCGAGCGCGACGAGCTGCGCGCGGACCTTCTCCGGCATCTCGACCTCGTCGAGCGCGGCGATGGCCGTGGCGTGCTGGCGGCGGGCTTCCTGGGACGTCCACTCGCGGCCCCCGGCCTCCTCGATCAGCGCGGCGCGAGAGGCGAACTCCTCCTCGGTGAAGTCGGCGATCTCGGTCTCGGACTTCTTCGCGTCGGCCGCCAGGATCTCGGCGAGACGACGCGAGGCGGGACCGTCGGCGTCCAGCGCGGCGACAACCGGCAGCGACTTCTTGCGCTGGCGCAGATCGCTCCAGGTCTGCTTGCCGGTGGACTCCGGGTCGCCCCAGATGCCGAGCAGGTCGTCGACCGCCTGGAACGCGAGGCCGAGGTGGTAGCCGTACTTCTCCAAGGTGTCGGCGGTGCGGTCGTCGGCGCCGCCGAGCACCGCGCCGATGGAGACGGCACAGGCCAGCAGCGCGCCGGTCTTGTTGCCCTCCATCTCCAGACACTCCGCGACGGTGACCCGCTCCCGGTGCTCGTACGAGATGTCCTGCGCCTGACCGTCGATCAGCTTACGGGTGGCGGTGGTCAGACGGCGGGTGGCGCGCCCGGCCTCGACGGTGCCGAGTTCGAGCAGCAGCTCGTTGGCGAGGGCGAAGAGGGCGTCGCCGACCAGGATCGCCTGGGCGGGGCCGTGCACCTTCCACACCGTGTCGCGGTGGCGGCGCTGCTCGTCGCCGTCCATGAGGTCGTCGTGGAGCAGCGAGAAGTTGTGCACCAGCTCGACGGCGACCGCGCCGGGGATGCCTACCTCCGGCGCCGCGCCCGCGGCCTCGGCGGAGAGCAGGGAGAGCGCGGGACGTACCGCCTTGCCGCCGTCGCCCGCCGAGGGGTGGCCCGCGGCGTCGATCCACCCGAAGTGGTAGGCGGCGACGGTGTCCATGGGAGGAGCGAGTCTGTCCACGGCGGCACGCAGCACGGGAGTGGCGAGCGTGCGCCCGCGCTCCAGCAGCGCGGTGACGCTCTCGGTGTCGATAGCTGGGGAAGCCGGGTTCACGGTTTCTCCTCTGTTTCCGATGCTCGTGCTCATGGGAGCGCTGGTGCTCGTTGTCATGCTGCCTCCCGGGGCAGCTGGCCCCGGGGGAAGCCGAGTTCGGTGAGCGCGTGACGTGCGGCCGCATGACCGCTGCGCACGGCGCCTTCCATGGTCGCGGGCCACCCGGTGGCGGTCCACGCACCGGCCAGGAACAGGCCGGGGGTACGGGTCCGGGCGGCGGGGCGGAGCCTGCCGACGCCCGGGGTGGGCGCGAACGTCGCGGTGCGTTCGCGGGTGACGAAGAAGTCGCGGACGCGGGCGCCGCGCGCCGCGGGCAGCAGCCGCTCCAGCTCCGGGAGGTAGCGGTCGCGCAGCTTGGCGACCGGCTGCCCGATCTCCTGCTGCGCGGCCGACTGCGACACCGCCAGGTACTGGCAGCCCGCGCCCTCGGGGAGGGAGGCCAGGCCGGAGGTGTCGGTGCGGTCGAAGACCCACTGCACCGGCGAGCCGACCGCGGCGAAGAACGGTTGGCGCAGCACCTTGCGGTCGTAGACGACGTGGAGGTTGAGGATCGGCGCGGTGCCGATGTCGAGCAGCCGGTCCTGGTCGTCGAGGGTGCCCTCGGGCAGCAGGGCGTGGGTCTCGCGCTGCGGCAGGGCCGTCACGACGGTGTCGGCGTCGAGCGGGTCGGTGGCGTCCGGCCCGTCGGCGACCGCGACGCGCCAGCCGGACTCCGTACGGGTGAGGCCGGTGGCGCGGGTGCGCAGCAGGACGCGGACGCCGGCCTTCTCCAGGGTGGTGCGGGCGAGGGTGTCGTGGACGTCGCCGAGCGGGACCCTGGCCCAGCCGATGTCGGCGGCGCCGGGCGCGGAGAGCAGGCCGGTCTTGAAGACCTTGGCGGCGAGGCCGAGGGAGGCGCCGGACGCGGTGGCGTTGAGGGTGGCGACGCCGACGAGGTCCCACAGCGCCTCGACGGCGCGGGCCGACTGGCCGTGGCGCCGCAGCCAGCTGCCGAAGTCGACCGCGTCGAGCGCCGGGTCGTCGAGGTCGAGGCCCTTGAGCGCGAGGGTGGCGCGGACCACGGAGGCGCGGTCGGCGGGCGTCAGGTGCGGGTAGCGGGCGAGGCTGCCCGCGAGGTGCAGCGGGACGGGCAGCGCGGTGCGCCGCAGCCGTCCCAGCCGCATCCGGTCGGCGTCGAGGACGGGTACGTCCATCCGGTCCTGGAGCGGCACCAGGCCGGTGGCGCCGAGCCGTTCCAGGAAGGCGCCGTAGGCGGTGCAGCAGCGCAGGAAGACGTGCTGGCCGTTGTCGACGCTCAGCTCGCCGCCG
This sequence comes from Streptomyces benahoarensis, assembly GCF_007280575.1. Taxonomy (GTDB): domain Bacteria; phylum Actinomycetota; class Actinomycetes; order Streptomycetales; family Streptomycetaceae; genus Streptomyces; species Streptomyces benahoarensis. The sequence continues at coordinate 10,002 of NZ_VKJP01000059.1, read as the reverse complement.
CCGAACTCGCGGCGGAAGGAGAAGACCAGGCCGCCCAGGCGCGGGCGGCCCTCGACGAGGGTGACGCGCGCCCCGGCGTCGGCGAGCGCCAGCGCGGCCGCCGTACCGGCCAGCCCGCCGCCGACCACCACCGCGCCGCCGGTGCGCCGTGCTCCGGCTGTCATGTGTCCTCCCCCGATACCGTCCTCAGGGACGCGGTGATCACCGGGAGGGTTGCCCCGGGGGCCGCGGGGTGCGGCGGCCGGGGTCCCGGGCGGCCGGTCCGTGCAGTGGTGCGGGCGTACATCAGCGCCTCCCGGCGATGCGGCGGCCGGCCGCGCGGGCGTCCAGACCGGACAGGCCGCGCACCGCGACGAACGCCTTCTCCCGGCCCGGCAGCGACACCCGGCCACGGAGTACGGCTTCCGGGTCGTCGGCGATGCGGGTCAGCAGCCGGTGGTAGATCCCGGCCATCGCGGCGACGCAGGCGCCGCTGCGGCGGTCGAGCATCGGCAGCAGCCGGAAGCCCTCGGCGAAGAGCGCGCGGGCGCGGGCGGCCTCGAAGTGCACCAGCCCGGCGAAGTCCGCGCCCGGCGGCGGCACCGGCGCGTCGAACCCGGCCGAGCAGCCGAACTTCGCGAGGTCCTCGGAGGGCAGGTAGGTGCGGCCGTTGGCGGCGTCCTCGCGGACGTCGCGCAGGATGTTGGTGAGCTGCAGGGCGAGGCCGAGGGTGTCGGCGTACTCGGGGGCGCGCGCGGCGTCCGGCGCGCCGGGCACCGTGCCGAACACGCCGAGCGAGAGCCGCCCGATGGCCCCGGCGACGCAGCGGCAGTAGAGCTTCAGCTCGTCCCAGGTGCGGTAGGTCTCGCCGCGGACGTCCATCAGGACGCCGTCGATCAGCTCGTCGAGACCGACCAGGGGCAGCGGGAAGCGCCGGGCGGCGTCGGCGAGGGCGACGGCGACCGGATCGGTGTCGTCCTCCTCGATCTCGCCGTCCTTGATACGGCCCAGCAGCGCCCGGGTGTCCTCCAGCCGGACGCGCTTGGCCTCCGGCTCCAGGGAGCCGTCGCCGATGTCGTCGACGCGGCGGGAGAAGGCGTAGAGCGCCGACATGGCCTGCCGCTTGGCGACCGGCAGCAGCCGGATGCCGTAGGCGAAGTTCCGGGCCTGATGCCCGGTGATGGCCTCGCAGTAGCGGTATGCGGCGAGCACCGGCGCGGATGTCTGTGCGGTTTCCTCCACGGTCCGACTCACCCCTCTCTTCGCAATGTCGCCCCCACCTCGCGCAGCAGGCTGAGCTTGGTCGGCTTGGGCGGTCCGGGGAGTACGTCGTGGTCGGCGTCGGCGATGGCCCGCAGCGCGGCGCGCCCGCCGCCGACAAAACCGGCCAGCAGCAGCCGCAGGCGGCCGTGCACACTGCCCACCAGGGGGGCTCCGGCGTCCAGCAGCCGGGCGGCGCGGTCCGCCTCGTGGGCGATCAGCGCGCGCACGGCGGGGCCGGCGTGCGGGGCGGCCAGGTCCGCCTCGGTGACACCGAAGCGCTTCCGGGTCTCCTCGGGGAGGTAGATCCGGTCGCGGGCCAGGTCCTCGGCAACGTCCTGGAGGTGTTCGACGATCTGCAGCGCGGTGCAGATCTCGTCGGAGCGCCGGACGCGTTCGGGGCTGGTGGTGCCGGTGATGCCGAGGACGAGACGGCCGACGGGGTTGGCGGACAGCTCGCAGTACGCGTCGAGGTCCGCGGCGGTCGCATAGCGCGAGATCCGCTGGTCCTGGCGGTTCGCCTCGATCAGGCCGAGGAAGGGCTCGGGCGTCAGCCCGCAGCGGCGGACGGTCGGGCCCAGGCGGCGCAGGAGCGGGTGGCGGGGGCCAGGGGCGCGGTCGCTGAAGACGCGATGCAGGTCCGCTTCGAGGGCGTCGAGCAGCGCGAGGCGGTCGTCGGCCCGGTCGCGCTCCAGCCCGAGGAGGACGGCGTCGCCACCACCGGGGGCGAGGTCGCCGTCGCCGATGTCGTCGACCAGGCGGGCGTAGCCGTAGATCGCCATGAGGTCGCCGCGCCAGGCGCGGGGCAGGAAGAAGGGCGCGACCGGGAAGTTCTCGTGAGCGGCCTGGTCGAGGACGGCGCGCGAGAGATCGTCCACCGGCCGGCCCGCGGGGGCCTGGGCCGTTTCTCGGCTCACCGAAGTCTGCCCGGCACGTTTCGGAGCCGGAGCGGTCCAGTAGCCATTGCCGTCACGTCTCCCGTTCTACACCGCCAAGCTAAAACATCCCATTTCGGACACGCCACAGGTCACGGCACGCCCGACGGGACCGTTCGACGCTCACGAATGGCGAGCATTGCCCGACTTATACCACTTATTCTGATCAGTACCCGTACAGCTTACGCCGTAGATCTTCGCGACGGATGACCGGGTCCCGCACCCCCGGACCGCGCCCGGCACCACGCCACGCGAGGCCCAACGACCCTCCGGCCGACGGGAGTTGACCGGCTCATGACGGCCACAGGGCCCCCGCGAACGTCTCACGGGGGCCCGGGCCGGAGGCGGACTACTTGCCCGACTCCTTTTCATACGCCTTGATGACCTCGTCGGTCGGGCCGTCCATCAGCAACTCGCCCTTCTCCAGCCACAGCACCCGGTCGCAGGTGTCCCTGATCGACTTGTTGTTGTGGCTGACCAGGAAGACCGTACCGGCCTCCTTGCGCAGCTCGCGGATGCGGGCCTCGGAGCGCTTTTGGAACTTGCGGTCGCCGGTGGCCAGCGCCTCGTCGATCATCAGCACGTCGTGGTCCTTCGCCGCGGCGATGGAGAACCGCAGACGGGCCGCCATACCGGACGAGTAGGTGCGCATCGGCAGCGAGATGAAGTCGCCCTTCTCGTTGATGCCCGAGAAGTCGACGATGCCCTGGTAGCGCTCGCGGACCTGGTCGCGGGACATGCCCATCGCCAGCCCGCCCAGCACCACGTTCTTCTCGCCGGTCAGGTCGTTCATCAGCGCGGCGTTCACGCCCAGCAGCGACGGCTGGCCATCGGTGTAGACCTTGCCGCGCTCGGCCGGGAGGAGACCGGCGATGGCCCGCAGCAGCGTCGACTTGCCCGAGCCGTTGGAGCCGATCAGCCCGATGGCCTCGCCGCGGTACGCGGTGAAGGTGACGCCCTTGACCGCGTGCACCTCGCGGACGCTGCCGCCCGGCTTGCGGCGGATGATGCGGTTGAGCGCCGCGGTGGCGCTGCCTTTGCCGCCACCGCCGTAGACGCGGTAGACGATGTGCAGATCGTCGGCGATCACGGTGGGGGTGGCCGGGGCCGCCTGCGCGGTGGCGCCGGTGTCCTGCTGCTGCTCAGCCACGGCCGTAACGCTCCTCAGCCTTCCAGAAGTACACGAAGCCCAGGGCGCCGACGAGCAGCGCCCAGCCGAGGGCCAGCGCCCAGACGTGCGGCGGCAGGTCGGCGTGGTTGAAGCCATGCCCCAGCAGCGAGTAGCGCATCAGGTCGATGTAGACCGACGCCGGGTTCGACGCCAGCAGGTTGATCAGCCACTCGGCGGCGTGCTTGTTCCGCAGCTGCTCGGTCAGGTTGTACATGACGCCGGACGCGTACATCCACGTCCGCATGATGAACGGCAGCAGCTGCGCCAGGTCGGGGGTCTTCGCACCGGCGCGCGCCATGATCATGGCCAGACCGGTGTTGAAGACGTACTGGAGGACCAGCGTGGGGAACACCAGCAGCCACGACATCGACGGGTAGTGCCCGAACCCGAGCAGGACGATGACCAGCACGATCATCGAGAACAGCAGCTGCTGGAGCTGCTGGAGGGCGAACGAGATCGGCAGCGAGGCGCGCGGGAAGTGCAGCGCGCGCACCAGTCCGAGGTTGCCGGAGATCGCCCGGACGCCAGCCATCGCCGAGCTCTGGGTGAAGGTGAAGACGAAGACACCGGTCACCAGGAACGGGATGTAGACGTCGTTCGACATGCTGCCCCGGCCGCCCATGAGCAGACCGAAGATGAAGTAGTACACCAGCGCGTTGAGCAGCGGCGTCGCCACCTGCCAGACCTGGCCCAGCTTCGCCTGGCTGTACTGCGCGGTCAGCTTGGCGCTGGAGAAGGCGGCGATGAAGTGGCGCCGGTCCCACAGCTGCCGGACGTATTCGAACAGGCCGGGCCGGGCTCCGCTCTGCGACAGCCCGTACTTCTGGGCCAGCTGAGCAGGGGTGAGTCCCTCGTCGGGGGATGGCGGGGCACTCATGGCGACCGCACCGTCGTGCGTGGTCTCGCTCACAGTTGACACTTTCGTCCTCAAGGTGCGCTGCCGGGGCCACGCCCCGGCTCGCGCCTGATGCTCTCAGATATTGAGCTTGTCAGATGACGGGAGGGCGACCCAGCCGGGTCAGGCGCCACACGGTACGCCACTTCATGGGACGCCTGGGGCCGCAAGGGGTCGTCCAGCCCTCCTTGAAGCCGGCCAGCCAGACGCGCAGCGCCGGCCAGGAGGGGCGCCGGGCCAGGGTCAGCAGGAACCAGACACCGAGATAGACCGGAACCAGCAGAGCGGGCAGATTGCGCCGCGCCAGCCAGACGCGGTTCCGGGCCACCATCCGGTGGTAGACCGCGTGCCGGCTCGGCGCCATCGTCGGATGGAGCAGCAGCATGTCCGAGCGGTAGTCGACCAGCCAGCCCGCGTCCAGCGCGCGCCAGGCCAGATCGGTCTCCTCGTGCGCGTAGAAGAAGTCGTCGGGCAAGCCGCCGACCTGCGCGAACACCGCCGTACGGGCCGCGTTGGCGCCACCGAGGAAGGTGGTCACGCGCGAGGAGCGCATCGGGTCGGAGGCGCGCAGCCGCGGGACGTGGCGGCGCTGGGTCTCCCCGGTGTCCGGGTCGGCGATCCGGAAGCTGATGATGCCCAGCTTCTCCTCCGCGGCGAACGCCTGGCGGCACAGCTCGGCGGTGTCCGGCCGGGCCAGCAGGCCGTCGTCGTCGAGGAAGAGCAGGACGTCGACGTCGGTGCCGCCGGGGCCGAACGCCTCGATGCCGACGTTGCGGCCCGCCGGGATGCCGACGTTCTCCGGCAGCTCGACGGTGCGCACCATCAGCCCGGGGACGTCCAGCTCGGGCAGGGGTGAGCCGTTGCCGACCACCACCACCTCGACCGGATCGCCCTCCTGCTCGGCGACCGAGTCCAGCAGCGCGCGCAGTTCCTCGGGGCGGTTGCCCATGGTGAGGACCACCGCGCCGACCGTCATCTTCTGAGGGGTCTTCGTCACTTGAGCCTGCTGGAAGCGAGGATGGACACGAGATGGAGCAGCGTCTGGAGCAGCGCGATACCGGCGAGCACCGCGACGCCGAGCCGCGAGAAGAAGAGATCGCCACGGACGGTGTCCACGATCGCGAGGACCAGGATCAGCAGGGACGCCTCGACGCCGAGGACCAGCCGGTGGAACTTGAGGGCCGCGGCCGCCTTACGGGCCAGCGCCATGCCGGAGGAACGCGGCTCGGACGCCGCCTCCTTGACCGGCGGCAGGCCCTGCTGGTGCCGGGCCACACCGACAAGGTCCGTCTCCGCCTTGATCAGGATCGCGCCGAGGGCGGCAAGGGTGCCGAGGAAGGCCCACAGCCAGTCGATGCGGCCCGTGCCCCACAGATCGGCGGCCCGCAGGCCGAAGCCGACCAGGACCGCGGCGTCGCACAGGTAGGCGGCGACGCGGTCCAGGTAGACCCCGGACATCGAGTACTGCTTCTTCCAGCGGGCGATCTCACCGTCGACGCAGTCGAACAGCAGATACAGCTGGACCATCACCACGCCGAGCACGGCGCCCCAGATCCCCGGCACCAACAGGGCCGGGGCGGCGAGGGCACCGGCGACGGTCATCACGTAGGTCAGCTGGTTGGGCGTGACCTTCGTGGTCACCAGGTGCCGGTCGATGCGGAGGGAGACCTCACGCATGTAGAGCCGACCGGCCCAGTGCTCGCCGCTCCGCCGGTCCTTCACGCCCGGAGGGTGAACGACCGGCCGGAGTTCAGCTACGGATGGTTTTGGCATAGTCGGCGTATGCGTCCCTGATCTCGTCGGTGGACAGGTCCAGGTGTTCCAGGATGGTGTACCGGCCGGGCCGGGTCTTCGGGGCGAACTCGACGACCTGGACGAACTCCTCGTCCGTGAAGCCGATCTCACCCGGCGTGACCGGCAGGCCGTGCCGCTGGAGCGCCTCGACCATCAGCGCGGACATCTCCGCGTCCCCGCGCAGGTGCGTGGCGAACGCGGCGCCGAGGCCGCACTGCTCGCCGTGGCTCGCCGCCCGCTTGGGGAAGAGGATGTCGAAGCCGTGGTTGATCTCGTGGCAGGCACCGGAGGCCGGCCGGCTGTCGCCCGCGACGGACATCGAGATGCCGGTGAGGACGAGGCCCTCGGCCAGCACCTGGAGGAAGTTGTCGTCGCCGACACCGCCGGGGTGGCGCAGCACGGCCTCACCGGCCTGGCGCGCCATCGCGGCGGCCAGCCCGTCTATCGCCTCGCCGTTCTCCTGGTGGGCCAGCTCCCAGTCCGCGACCGCGGAGATGTTGGAGATGGCGTCACCGATACCGGAGCGGACGAAGCGGACGGGCGCCTCGCGGATGATGTCGAGGTCGATGACGACGGCGATCGGGTTCGGCACCCCGTAGGAGCCGCGGCCCGCGTCGTTGTCGAGCGTGGCGACCGGCGAGCACAGGCCGTCGTGCGACAGGTTCGTCGCGACGGCGACGAGCGGCAGGCCGATCCGCGCCGCGGCGTACTTGGCACAGTCGATGATCTTGCCGCCGCCGAGGCCCACGACGGCGTCGTAGTGCCCCTTCTTCATGGCGTCGCCGAGCTTGATCGCGTCGTCGAGCGTGCCGCCGCCGACCTCGTACCAGTCCGCGCCGGGCAGCGCGGGGGACAGCCGCTCCCGCAGCCGGGCGCCCGAACCGCCGGAGATGGCGATCGCGAGCTTCCCGGATGCGGAGATGCGCTGATCGGCCAGGAGGCCCGCCAGGTCGTCCAGGGCGCCGGCGTTGATGTCGACGACGACCGGGGACGGAATGAGGCGGGTCAGTACTGGCATGCGATCTCACGGCCCTTCGCGAGGTCGTCGTGGTTGTCGATCTCGACCCACGTGACGTCGCCGATGGGGGCCACGTCGACCTGGAAGCCGCGGTTGACCAGCTCCTGGTAGCCGTCCTCGTAGTAGAGGTCGGGGTCGCGCTCGAAGGTGGTCTTGAGGGCGTCGGCCAGCTCGTCGGCGGCGGAGCCCTCGATGAGGGTGACGCCGATGTACTCGCCGGTCGCCTCGGCCGGGTCCATCAGCTTGGTGATCTTCTGGACGCCCTTGGCGGGGTCGACGACGACCTTCATCTCCTCGTCGGCGAGCTGCTTGACGGTGTCCAGCGCGAGGATGATCTTCTGGCCGTTGCCGCGGGCGGCGAGCAGCGTCTTCTCGACGGAGACCGGGTGCACGGTGTCGCCGTTGGCGAGGATCACGTCGTGCTTGATGGCGTCACGGCCGCACCACAGGGAGTAGGCGTTGTTCCACTCCTCGGCCTTGTCGTTGTCGATGAGCGTCAGCTTGAGGCCGTACTTGGCCTCCAGCGCGGCCTGGCGCTCGTAGACGGCTTCCTTCTTGTAGCCGACGATGATCGCGACCTCGGTCAGGCCGATCTCGGCGAAGTTGCCGAGCGTCAGGTCCAGGATGGTCGTGTCCCCATCGACCGGCACCAGCGCCTTGGGCAGGGTGTCGGTGTAGGGGCGCAGACGCCGTCCGGCGCCGGCGGCCAGCACGAGGCCGATCATGCGGGTTCTCCTTCATCGTGTACGGCGGGTGCGCCGGTCTTCGCGGCACGCACCCAGAAGCGGATGCTCTCGACGAGCACCAGCAGACCCAGCGCGCCGGCGAGTACCGCGAGCGCGAGGGGAAGATCGGAGGGGGTCAGCAGAGCGGCGAGGACGGTGACCACGAGGATCCGTCCTTCGCTGCCGCCGGCGGCCCGCACCAGCCAGCGCGGCGGCGCGCCGCTGCCGCCACGGATGCGGTAGACCGCGTCGTAGTGATGGTAGGCGACCGCCGCGACCAGCCCGAACGCCGCGGGCAGCGCACCGTGCGCACCGCTGCGGGCGGCGAGTACCAAGATCGTGACGTACTCGGCGGCGCGCAGGAACGGCGGCACCAGCCAGTCCAGGGCGCCCTTGAGCGGGCGGGCCACGGCGGCGCCGGTCAACAGCGCGGCGCAGCAGGCGAGGCCCACGGTCAGCCAGGACGCCGGGTCGTCCTCGAAGATCACCGCGCTCAGCAACACGGCGGCGGCGAGGAAGGCCATGACCGGGGCGAGGAACGAGCCGGTGCGGCCGCGGCCGCGCATGGGGCGGGCGATCAGCTCGGCGAGCGCGCCGGTGTCGGCGAGGTCGGCCAGTGCGCGGGCGGCGCGGTCGGTGCGCCGGGCCCGGCGGGTCAGCGAGCGCAGCACGCGTCCGGCGGTGGTGTAGCAGGCGGCCAGCGCGCAGCCGATCAGCAGGACGGAGAAGACGATGCGGGGGGTGGTGCAGGCGGTGAGCACGGCGATCAGGGCCCAGCGCTCACCGATCGGCAGCACGATCATCCGGCGCGCCCAGACGGTCCAGCCGACGCTGTCGAGCCGGTCGGAGAGTGCGGCGGTGGGGCTGGTGTTGGCCGCCGCGTCGTGGTTGGCCTCGTTGAACGAGAAGTCGACGACATGGCGGCAGGTCTGGAGGATCATCGCGCCGAGCGCCAGCGCCCATACCTCGTCATGGCCGCCGCCGCGGGCGGCGCCGAGGGCGAGACCGGCGTAGTACGCGTACTCCTTGGCCCGGTCGAAGGTGGCGTCGAGCCAGGCGCCCATCGTCGAGTACTGCAGGGAGTAGCGGGCGAGCTGCCCGTCGGTGCAGTCGAGGACGAAGGAGAGGAGCAGCAGGGCACCGGCGGCGACGAAACCGCCGCGGGTGCCGGTGGCCGCGCAGCCCGCCGCGATCAGCGCGGTGAGCAGCGAGGCGGTGGTGACCTGGTTCGGGGTCAGGCCGCGCCGTGCGCACCAGCGGGCGAGGTAACGGGAGTACGGGCTGATGCAGTGCGTGGTGAAGAACCCGTCGCGGGACTTGACCGCGCTGCGCAGCCGTACCGCCTCCTCGTCGACCGCGGCGACGGCCTCCTGGGCCTCTTCGCGGCGGGCCGGGGTGAGCGGGACGGCGGCGACCAGGCTGCCGGGCTCGATGCGCTGGAGGCCGATGTCGGCGCGTTCCAGGGCGTCGGTCAGGGTGCCGGTGAGGACGTCGGTGAGGTGGGCGCTGCCGGCGCCGACGGGGACCCGGGTGGCCGCGCGGTCCAGCGCGGCGCGGGCCGCGGGCTGCGCGGTGAGCGCGCCCTCGACGGCGGCGGCCGGGAAGCGGGGGTCGGTGAGCGCGAGGCGCAGGGTGTGCCGGTGGCCGACGAAGCGGGGGTCCACGACGGCGATCCGCTCATGGGCGGGGGCCGCGGCGATCAGCTCGGCCGCGGACGCGGGGTCCTGCGCCGTACGGATGTCGAAGCCCAGCGCGCGCAGATCGCCTTCGAGCGGCGACCCGGCGACCGGCGGACCGGTGAGGATGGCGGTCGACAGACGAACTCACTCCTTGAATGCTGACAAGGCCGCGCCGGCCGGTCCGCATTCGGCACGAACTACCCGGGCAGTGGGCGCGGCACACCTCGCCCCGTGGGGCCGGTGGCACGTCGGCAGAGGCTATCGGATGCGGGTTGAGGCTGTTCACCGCGGATTCACCGCACGATCGAGTGACCGACGGCTGCGTCTGCCGCGATCATCATGGTGGATCGGGTGGCGCGGGAACAACTGACGGCCGGGGCGGCGGCACGTTCCGGCGCCGGATATGCGGGGGCTGGTCACGGGTGGTGCGGGTTGATCCGTGACGCGTCCGGCACCCCCTGGGGGCTGCGCGGGTGCCCTGGTCGGAGGCGTGCGCCGGTTTCTCGGGGCCCGCGCGGGATGTGGACCTTCTCACGGGCGGGCGGG
>NZ_VKJP01000599.1 GCF_007280575.1 Streptomyces benahoarensis | reverse complement strand
ATGAGCGTCTCGTGGGCTCGGAGCTGTGTATAAGAGACAGCGACCACCCCGCGCTCCAGTCCGTCGTCCGCGCCATGGGCCGCGCGTTCGGCAAGAAGATCCGCTTCACCCGCGAAGGCGGCTCCGGACCCGCCGCCGACCTCCAGGACGTCCTCGGCGTACCCGTCCTCTTCCTCGGCATCTCCATCCCCTCCGACGGCTGGCACGCCCCCAACGAAAAGGTCGAACTCGACCTCCTCCTGAAGGGCGCCGAAACCACCGCACACCTCTGGGGCGACCTCGCGGAGAACTGGCACACCACCTGACCCGCCGGACCGCCCACCGCCCCACACGCAGCAACCACCCACGCCACAGGGGGAGTTGGAGACAGCAGTGACCACCTGGACCGACCACCGCGCAGACCGGCCGATCACCTTCAGCGCACCGAGCGGCATCGACCGCTCCGCACACCACCGCCTCGACGAGGCATGGCTCGCGGCGGCCTGGAGCCACCCCTCCACGCGCGTCTTCGTGGTCTCCGGCGGTCAGGCCCTCATCGACGACACCCCCGACGGCCGCACCGAACTCATCACGACACCCTCCTTCGAGGCGCCCCTGACCGAGGCCCACCGCTACTACCTCGGCACCGACGACGACGGCATCAGCTACTTCGCCCTCCAGAAGGACGCCCTACCCGGCCGCCTCGACCAGTCCGCCCGCGCCGCCGGACTCCGCGAAGCCGGTCTGCTCCTCTCCCCGCGCGACGCCGGACTCCTCGTCCACGCCGTCGCCCTGGAGAACTGGCAGCGCCTCCACCGCTTCTGCTCCCGCTGCGGCGAACGCACCGTCATCGCCGCCGCCGGACACATCCGCCGCTGCCCCGCCTGCGGCGCCGAGCACTACCCCCGCACCGACCCCGCCGTCATCATGCTCGTCACCGACGACCAGGACCGCGCCCTCCTCGGCCGCCAGGTCCACTGGCCCGAAGGCCGCTTCTCCACCCTCGCCGGGTTCGTCGAACCGGGCGAATCCATCGAGCAGTCCGTGGCCCGCGAGGTCTTCGAGGAGGCCGGAGTGGTCGTCGGCGACGTCGAATACGTCGCCAGCCAGCCCTGGCCCTTCCCCTCCAGCCTGATGCTCGGCTTCATGGCCCGCGCCACCTCGTCCGACATACACGTCGACGGCGAGGAGATCGAGGAGGCCCGCTGGTTCTCCCGCGACGACCTCCGCGCCGCCTTCGAATCCGGCGAGGTCCTGCCCCCGTACGGCATCTCCATCGCCGCCCGCCTCATCGAATCCTGGTACGGCAAACCGCTGCCCAAGCCCTGACGGGCCGATGCACGGCGGCGCTTTCCCGGCTGAGGTGGAGGAGCGCCGCTGTGGTGTCCGTGCCTGCCTCCGCGCGTGTTCTCCTCCGTACGGTCGTTTCCGTGGACGGGCGCCCGGACACGACCGTGCCCTCTCCGGAGAAGTCCGGAGAGGGCACGGACGGCGCACGGTGCCTCAGACGGCCAGCGCCTGCTTGACCTGATTGAGGCTCGGGTTCGTCATGACGATGTTCTCGCCGCCGGACGGGGGAACCACCAGCACGGTCGGCACCGTCTGGTTGCCGCCGTTCGCCTTCTCCACGAACGCCGCGGAGTCGGCGTCATGCTCGATGTTGATCTCGGTGTACGCGATGCCCTCGCGGTCCATCTGGCCCTTCAGCCGACGGCAGTAACCGCACCAGGTCGTGCTGTACATCGTCACAGTGCCCGCCATGCGTCCCGCGCTCCTTCGGTAAGACTCTCGAACAGAAGCCGCCGTACCGGCCCGGGCCAGTAGCCCGAGCCGTTTCCGACCGGGGCCTCAGGGGCCGGTCGGAGTGGCGACGCCATGGAAGAACGCAGCGGGGGGCTGGAGCATTCCCGGGGGGCCTCCCCGCCCCCCTCGCCCC
>NZ_VKJP01000598.1 GCF_007280575.1 Streptomyces benahoarensis | reverse complement strand
GGCAGCGTCAGATGTGTATAAGCGACAGCCTCTGGACGCCCCGGCCGCGCCCGAGGCGGACGGTCACGGCGGGCCCGTACGCCTGGGCGCGTCGGCCGCGCCGATAGGACCGGGCCCGCGCGCGGCCGACGCCCGGGAGACGCCGCGCGGCCACGCCATGGCGACGGACTGGGTGCGGCCCCCGGGCGGCGCGTCCGGTGTGCCCGCGCAGGCGGGCCGCCCGGCGCTCCCGGCCGCCGCCCCGGCGCGGCCCGAGCAGCCCCCGGCGCCCGCCGAGCCGCCCGGCGCGGAGCAGAACCGCTGGCGCCCCTGGCGCTTCCGTATGTCGAACGATGTCTGGGGCACCCCGGCCGTCGCCGGTGACCTGCTGTACGTCACTTCGTTCGAGGTGCACGCCCTGGATGTGGCCAGTGGGCGGCGGAAGTTCAAGACCCGCGACGTGGCCTGGGCGATGGCGGTCGCCGACGGCCGTATCCACGCCTCCGACGGCCCCACGCTGTACGCGCTGGACGCCGTCGACGGCACCGAACACTGGCGGCTGAACACCGACGGCTGGGTGTACGCCCTGTCCGCGGAGCGCGGCACGGTCGTCACCAGCACCCGGGGCGGCGGCGTCCAGGCGTGGGAGGCGGCCACCGGCGAGCTGCGGTGGGAGATCCGCGGCGCGCAGACCGACTTCGAGACCGCCGAGGCGGCCCCGGTGCTCCACGACGGCACGGTCTTCGTCTGCGCCGACGGCCGCCTCAAGGCGCTGGACGCCCGCACCGGCGCCGAACGCTGGTCCTGCCCGGTCGGGGACGCCGCGGCCTGCGGCGGCGTCCCGGTGCGGCTGCTGCCCGCCCCGGACGGCGTGGTGTACGTCGTCGCGGGCGCGCGGGCGCTCGCCGTCGACATCGCCCGGGGCGAGGTGCGCTGGCACTTCGAGGCGCCCGCGGTGTTCGTGAGCCCCCCGGCCTTCGCCCCGGGCCCGGCCGTCACCGGGGGCGGCGTCTACCTGGTCGACTACCTCGGCACGGTCTACGCCCTGGACGTGGCCGACGGCCGGGACCGCTGGCGGATCGCGACCGAGCCCCGGCAGTCCACCGAACCGGTGCTGGTCGCCCACGGCGCCGTTCACCTGGGCAGCGGCAAGGCGCTCTACACCCTCGACGCCGTCACCGGCACCCCGCGCTGGCGGTTCCAGGCGGGCGGCGACGTGATCGGCGCACCGGTCGTCGCCGAGGGCCGCGTCCACTTCGGCTCCGCCGACCACTGCCTCTACACGCTCGACGCGATGGGCGGCCAGCTCCGCTGGAAACTGGCGACCGGCGGCGAGATCACCGGTACGCCCGTGGCGTCCGGCGGTGTGGTGTACGCCTGCAGCAAGGACCGCTGCGTGTACGCGCTGGACGCGGCCCGGGGAACGGGGCAGGCGCGGCGGGCCTGAGGATGCGGAACCGAGCGGTGGGCGCCCCGGGGCCGGAGGGTTTCGGGGCGCTGCCGCGTTTCTAAGGGGCGTTGTTGCCGTCGTCCCGGGGGCGGTGCGGGTGGTCCTCCGGTGCGGCGGGCCCGTCGGGTGCCCCGGGCGCATCGCCCTCGCCGTGCGGGCCGGGCTCACCATGTGCGTCGGCTTCGCCGGGCCCGTCGGGGCGGACGGCGCGTTGCTGCACCGTTTCGTCCAGGGGACCGGCCGCTCCGTCCGGTGTCCCCGTGGCGCGGCCGCCGGGCCGTACCTGCGGGAACGGGACGGTCGCGTCGGGTGATTCGCCCCAGGCGGGCTCGGGGCCCTCGGCGTGCGGGCCTTCGCCTCCGGCCGGACCGGCGCCGTACCCGGGTGCGCCGCCTTCCGACGCGTGGGCGCCCGTGGGGGCGTGCGGCTCCTCGGCGCCCGCCTGGGGCGTGCCGCCGGGGTGCCGGCGTAGCTCCTCGGCCCACCGCACCGGTGGCGCTGCCTCTTATACACATCTCCGAGCCCACGAGACGCTCATGAAC
>NZ_VKJP01000597.1 GCF_007280575.1 Streptomyces benahoarensis | reverse complement strand
GGTGGGCGCCGGTGCTGTAGGGGTGGGGCTGGCGCCAGGGCTGGCGCCAAGGCCGGCGCCGGAGCCCGAGCCGCAGCCGACCCCGGTACCGCAGGGGGGCGAGCCCGAGCCGGAGTCAGGGCCAAGGCCGACATCCGAGCCGGAGGCCCGAGCCGCGGCCGACCGGTGCCGAAGGGGCTGCGCCCGAGCCGGATCCAGGGCCGAAGCTGGAGGTCAGGGCCGGGAGCCCGCGCCCGAGCCCGTATCGCGTTGATCTCACAGCTCGTACACAGCGTCAGCACACCCCTGTGACAGCGGGGTTGGCGAGCGTTCCCCCTGTGACGCCAAGCGAGACGCCAAGCGACAGGAAACCGAGCGGTACGCCGAGGAGCGGTAAGGGTGAGCCGGAACGGCACGGCCACCCGGGCCGGCGCGGCAAGCCGGACCCTCAAGGCGGCCGGCAGGCTCAGCCGAACCGGCAGGCCCAACAGGCCCAACCGAACCGGCGGGAGCAGGGCCACCTCGGTGAGGCCCATGAGGCCCATGAGGCCCACGAGGCCCACGAGGCCCATGAGGCTCATCAGGCCCATCAAGCCGGTGAGCCCGCCGAGGCCACGCCGTCACCGGACGCATGGAACGCCTTGGAGACCTTGCTGGTCCGGGAGCACCTACGTCCCGGCGGCAGCGGTACCGTCCTCGACGTCGTCATCCCCGTCCACAACGAGGAACGCGACCTCGGGCCGTGCGTACGGCGGTTGCACGCGCATCTGAGCCGGACGTTCCCCTACGGGTTCCGGATCACCATCGCCGACAACGCCAGCACGGACCGCACCCCGGAGGTCGCCGCCCAGCTCGATGACACGTTTGACGAGGTCACGGCCGTACGGCTGGAGCAGAAGGGGCGGGGGAGGGCGCTGCGGCAGGTGTGGTCGATGTCGGGGGCACCGGTGCTGGCGTATATGGACGTCGATCTGTCCACGGACCTCAACGCGCTGCTGCCGCTGGTCGCGCCGCTGATCTCCGGTCACTCGGATCTGGCGATCGGCTCGCGGCTGGCGCGGAGTGCGCGGGTGGTGCGCGGGCCGAAGCGGGAGTTCATCTCGCGGACGTACAACCTGATCCTGCGGGGGTCGCTGGCGGCGCGGTTCTCCGACGCGCAGTGCGGGTTCAAGGCGATCCGCGGTGACGTCGCCGCGCGGCTGCTGCCGCTGGTCGAGGACACCGGCTGGTTCTTCGACACGGAGATGCTGGTCCTGGCGGAGCGGGCCGGGCTGCGGATCCACGAGGTGCCGGTGGACTGGATCGACGATCCGGACAGCACCGTCCACCTGGTCCGGACGGCGACCGATGACCTCAAGGGGGTCTGGCGGGTGGGGCGGGCGCTGGCCACCGGGGCGTTGCCGTTGGACCGGCTGGCGCGGCCGTTCGGCGACGATCCACGGGACCGGGCCCTCGCGGGCGTACCGGGCGGACTGGCCCGGCAGCTCGTCGGCTTCTGCGCGGTCGGCGCGCTCAGCACGCTCTGCTACCTCGGGCTGTACTCGCTCGCCCGGCTGGGCGTCGGCCCACAACTCGCCAACGCCATGGCGCTGTTGCTGTCGGCGTGTGCGAACACCGCGGCCAACCGGCGGCTGACGTTCGGCGTACGGGGCCGGGACCGGGCGGTGCGCCACCAGGCGCAGGGTCTCGCCGTGTTCGCCATCGGACTGGCTCTGACCAGCGGTTCTCTGGCCGCGCTGGACGCCGCCGCGGGCCATCCCACGCACGCCACCGAACTGGCCGTCCTGATCGCGGCGAACCTCGCCGCCACCGTCCTGCGCTTCCTCCTGTTCCGGGCTTGGGTCTTTCCCGACCGCGAACGGCGCCAGGGGACGGGGGGAACGGTGCCGGACGCCCCGGCCACGGTTGCTGCCGTCCCGGATGCGCAGGAGGTGCCCGGCGCGACGCCCGGTTTCCCGCCCCGCGCGACGCCCGGTTTCCCGCCCCGCGCGACGCCCGTCGGCCCGGTATCCGGCAACACGTCCCCACC
>NZ_VKJP01000596.1 GCF_007280575.1 Streptomyces benahoarensis | reverse complement strand
GCAGCCGCCCCCCCTCAGCCGCCCCCCGTCACCGCCCGTCGAGCAGCGTCTCCAGAGCACGCTTCGGCTTGTCCAGCAGCACCCGGGTCGCCCGCTCCGCCGCCTCCGGGTCACCGGAGGCGATGGCCTCCATGACCGCGTGGTGATCGCCGTGCACGATCTTCGGAATCGCGTGGTCGTCCAACGCGCTGACCAGCGCCTCCCGCACGGAACTGCTGAACCAGCCGTACGTCGCCGTCAACGCGGTGTTGTGCGCCGCCTCCACCACGGCCCGGTGGAACGCGATGTCGTGATCCGCGTACAGCTCCAGGTTGCCGTGCGCGGGCTGCCCGTCCTCGTCCTCCAAATGGGCCTGCGCATCGAGCGCCGCCCGCATCCGCTCCAGGTCGGCGGGCTCATGGCGGACCGCCGCCAGCCGGGCGGCCTCCGCCTCCAGCGCGATCCGTACCTCCAGCACGTCCCGGATGCCGGCCCGCTGCACCCCACGCATGATCGCGCCCGGGTCGGCGGCGGACACCACGAACGTCCCCTCACCCTGCCGGGAACGCAGCATCCCGGCATGCACCAGGACCCGCACCGCCTCCCGCACGGTGTTACGCCCCACCTCAAGCTGCTCGGCAAGCGCGTGCTCGGTGGGAATCCGCTCCCCGACCTTCCACTCACCGGCGACGAGCTGGGCCCGCAACGCCTCGACGACCGTATCCACCAACGATCGCCGCCCCGCCGCCTGCAGCGCCATCCGCCCTCACACATCCTTCCTGCCCGGTTGCCCAGTCATCCTACAACTCGTACGTTCACGCTACACGGAATGTTCGTGACGTGTGAATGCGGGGCCCGCTCGGGCACGGGCCGGGCGCGACGGAAGCGGCCGGGCGCCCCGAAGGTGATCGAGGAGGAGGCGGCAGGGTGGGAGGTGGCGGGCGGGAGGCGGCAGCGCTTGCGCCGGATACTCAGGGTGCCTCACGGGCCCGGAGCGCGGACCTGCTCACCCGAGTCGGTGCCACCCTCGACACCCCACATCACTCTCTGTGATAATGGCGCTCGGTAATTGGAACGATGCGAAGCCTGTACTCGTTCACGGAGAGTAATCGAAGCCGCGACGGACCACGCACCCCAGGGCAGGTACCCCGACCCGCCAGGGGCAGGCGTCCTGCTCCTGGCGGGAGGCACCGCGCTACAACCCCCCGTACAACCGCTCCAACACCACCGCGATCCCGTCGTCCTCGTTCGACGCGGTGACCTCGTCGGCCACGGCCTTGAGTTCGGGGTGGGCGTTGGCCATGGCGACGCCGTGGGCGGCCCAGGCGAACATGGTGAGGTCGTTGGGCATGTCGCCGAAGGCGATGGTGGAATCGGCCTTGGCGCCCAAGCGGCGGGCCGCCAGGGAGAGGCCGGTGACCTTGGTCAGGCCGAGGGGGAGGAGTTCGACGATGCCGGGTCCGGAGACCGTCACGCCGACGAGGTCGCCGGCGGTCACGCGGGCGACCTGCGCCAGCGCGTCGTCGTCCAGCGTCGAGTGCTGGATGTAGACCTTGTTGACCGGGGCTGTCCAAAGGTCGGCGTGGTCCTCGATCGGGAGGGCCGGGAGCGGGCCCTCCTTGTAGCGGTAGCCGGGGCCGACCAGCACTTCGCCCTCGATGCCGTCGCGGCTGGCGGCCAGCCGCAGCGGGCCGGTCTCCGTCTCGATCTTGGCGATGGCGAGACCGGCGAGCTGGCGGTCGAGGGTCACGGAGGTCAGCAGGCGCCGCTCGCCCGCGTGGTAGACCTGCGACCCCTGCCCGCAGACGGCGATGCCCCGGTAATTGAGCCCTTCCAGTATGTGGTGGGTCCAGGGCACCGCGCGGCCGGTCACCACGATGTGGGCGGCACCGGCCGCGGTGGCCGTGGCGAGGGCCGCGCGGGTGCGGTCGGAGATCGTTCCGTCCTCCCGCAGCAGCGTCCCGTCGAGGTCCGTCGCGATGAGCTGGTAGGGCAGGGCGGGGGCCGGTCCCTGTCTCTTATACACCTCTGACGCTGCCGACCAC
>NZ_VKJP01000595.1 GCF_007280575.1 Streptomyces benahoarensis | reverse complement strand
GGCCGGGGCATCCGCGCCGTCCGCCGGGAAGGCGGGCGGGGAGTGCGACGGGGCGCCCGGCCCCGCGGAGACGGGACGGGGCCCGCACCGGTCAGCCGGTGCGGGCCCCGTCCGCGCATCGCGTGGGCGTCAGGCGCCGACGATGTTCTCCGCCTGCGGGCCCTTGGGGCCCTGGGTCACGTCGAAGGTGACCTTCTGGCCCTCGAGGAGCTCACGGAAGCCCTGGGACTGGATGTTCGAGTAGTGGGCGAAGACGTCGGGGCCGCCGCCGTCCTGCTCGATGAAGCCGAAGCCCTTTTCCGAGTTGAACCACTTCACGGTGCCGGAAGCCATAATTTTCTCCTTCATGGGGCACGGAGCCCGCACTGCGCGGACTCCCTGTCGCCGAGATGAGTGACCCGACACCGGAGGATTCCGGTAAAAACACGGAACGCCCGGGGCTACCAGCCTCCGGGCGCACACGACGTTCATGGGTACCACAACTGCAACGCCGTTCACAGTAGCACAGCCCCGGCGTGCCCCGGGCGGAGCGCACGGTCCCCGCCCCGTGGTGCCCCGCTCACCCGCCGTGCGGGGCGTCCCGCGGCACCGTCACCCGTACCTGGAGGCCGTGCGGCACCTGCGGGGCGAAGCGCAGGGTGGCGCCGCCCGCGGCGAGCAGGGCGCGGCTGATGGAGAGACCGAGGCCGGAGCCGGAGACGTTCTGGTGGCGGCCGCTGCGCCAGAACCGGTCGCCGATCCGGGCCAGCTCGTCATCGGTGAGGCCGGGTCCGCTGTCGGCGACGGTGATCCGTACGCCGTTGCCACGCGAGGTGACGGCGACGGTGACGGGGCCGCCGGGCGGGGTGAACTTCAGGGCGTTGTCGACGACGGCGTCGAGGGCGCTGGAGAGAGCGACGGGGTCGGCCCAGCCGGTGACGGCGGCGTGCCCCTCGTAGGTCAGATGCACGCCCTTGTCGTCGGCGAGCGGGCGCCAGGAGCCGACCCGCTCGGCGGCGAGGGCGGCGATGTCGGTGAGTTGGAGGTCGGCCGCGGCGTGCTCGGCGAGGGCGAGGCCGAGGAGGTCGTCGAGGACGCGGGCGAGCCGCTTGCCCTCGGCGCGTACGGAGGCGATCTCCGCGTTGCCCTCGGGGAGTTCGAGGGCGAGCAGTTCGATGCGGAGCAGCAGCGCGGAGAGCGGGTTGCGCAGCTGGTGGGAGGCGTCCGCGACGAAGGCGCGCTGCTGCTCCAGGACGTCCTCGACGTGGTCGGCCATCTCGTTGAACGAGCAGGCCAGCCGCCGCAGTTCGGGCGGTCCGGCGGTGGCGGCGACCCGGGACTTCATCCGGCCGGTGGCGATGTCGTGGCTGGCCGCGTCGAGGACCCGTACCGGCCGCAGCACCCAGCCGGTGAGGCGGAACGCGGCGGCGACGGCGGCGAGCATCGCCGCGCACTCCCCGGCGGCGATCAGCAGCCAGCCGCGCAGGATGCGGTCGCGCAGCTGCCCGGTGGGCGAGTCGGTGACGACGACTGCGACGACGTCACCGTCGCGGATGACCGGCGAGGCGACCGGGATGCGGCCGGTGTCGTCCCAGGGCCAGATCTGGTCGGGGTCGTGGCTGCGGTGCCCGGCCAGCGCCTCCTTGAACGCCTGCGCGCCCTTGCCGTCGCGCGCCACGGGCCAGCCGCGCGGGGCGGCGGCCATGGGGGTGCGGTCGCGGTGGAAGACCCCGGCCCGGATGCCGTAGAGGTCGTGGTAGCGGGCGAGTTCCGCGGCGAGGGTGGCGCGGCGTTCGTCCTCGTCCCCGCCGGACGCCCCGGCGCCGGAGCGGTCGGTGACGAACTGCGCGAGGGAGGCGAACCGCGCCGCGTCGTCGATGCGGTCGATGACCACCTTCTGCTGCTCGACACCGGCGGTGATCACCGCGAGCGGGACGCCGAGGGCGAGCAGCACCCCGGCGAGCAGCACGATCAGGAGGGGGAGGAGTCGGGTACGCACGGACCGGCCGCTGTCCCTTATACACATCTGACGCTGCCGACGACTTAATAGGTGTC
>NZ_VKJP01000594.1 GCF_007280575.1 Streptomyces benahoarensis | reverse complement strand
CCTCGAAGAGGGCGGGGGAGTCGAGGGCGGGCGCCGGTTCGGGGGCGACGCGGTGGCCGAGCGCGTCGAGCAGGTGCGCGGTGTGCTCGACCGCCGCCACACAGTCCGCATGGGCCGGGGCGGACGCGCCCGGCGGCGCCGTACGGAACCCGATGCGCAGGACGCCGGGGTCGGCGCCCACCTCCGCGCGGTAGGGCCGCGCCGGAGCGGGGGCGGTGTACGGGTCACCGGGCGCCATCCCGGCGGTGGCGTCCAGGACCGCCGCGGTGTCGCGGACCGACCGGGTCAGTACGTGTTCATGCGTCCCCGGCCCCCAGTACTCGCCGAACTCCGGCCCCAGTGAGGTCCGGGCCCGGGTGGGCTTGAGGCCGACGAGCCCGCAGGCGCTCGCCGGTATCCGGATCGAACCGGCCATGTCGTTGCCGTGCGCCACCGGGACCATGCCCGCGGCGACCGCCGCCGCCGAACCGCCGCTCGAACCGCCCGGGGAGTGGGTCAGGTCCCACGGGTTACGGGTCGGGCCGTACGCCAGTGGCTCCGTGGTCACGCTGGTGGCCAGCTCCGGGACGTTGGTCCGGCCGCAGATGACGAATCCGGCGGACCGGAACCGCTTCGTCAGCGTCGCGTCCTCCGGGGCGCGCCAGCCGCGGTCGCGCAACGCGCGCATACCGCTGTGGGCCGGATCGCCGGCGGAGTGGCACAGGGCGTCCTTCAGCAGCAGGGGCACCCCGCGGAACGGGCCGTCCGGCAGCTCGGCCGCGCCCGCCGTGGCGAGGGCCTTCTCGAACAGGGGCGTGATCACCGCGTTGAGCTTGCCGTTGAGCCGCTCGATCCGGGCGATCGCCGCCTCGACCAGCTCGGTCGGCGACAGCACACCTCGGCGGACCAGATCGGCCTGTGCCGTCGCATCCAGCCAGGCGAGTTCTTCGTCCGGTGCCGGCGCCTCGTCCGGTATGCGCCGGTCGCCCCGAGTCTGACCATCTGTCATCTCTGCCTCTTCTCCTCGCGGTTGTGCCGCCGCTCACCGTAGGGGCGCGGAGATCGTGTATGTCGCGCCGGGCGCGCGCGGAGGTGCGCTTCACGCCACCCTCCCCAACCCGAGGGAATTCCGTGAATCGACGGCCTTCCGGGGCCCGGGAAAGGAGAGTGCATTCCGGTGCGTGCGGTGAGGGATGTGCCGAGCGGTGCGTCCGGGGAGAATTCCGGGAGAAGGATATAAAAATATTCTCGGGGTTTTCCGGAGGTGCGTCCGTCAGATTGTGACGGGGCATTACCGGAGCCAGGGTAATTCTTTATCCGTGACTCGCGGGTTTCGGTCGATTCGCGCCAACTTGATTCGCCGCCGAAGCGCCGAGCGGGTGTTGCTGCGTCTGCCGCATTGTACTCTTTGTGCCTTTTAAGGCCCGTGACAGCGCCCGATAAGTAGCATTTACATGCTTTCTGTGTGGGTGTGGTGAAGGTTCGTGTCCCCTCTGGGGCACTGCGTGGAGGAGAGGGAGATCCGCAGGTGGCGGACGCCTCCCGGGGAATTGCGCGGGACGGGGAGCCGGATATTCCGATGCGGGACGGTGATCCTTTTTCGTTCGCCGTGGGCCGGTGCTTTTTGTGGCCTGCACCCGGCTGGTTCGGCGGAGAGGGCGGTTCTACGTTCTTCAACGATCCCTTCGGTGGGGACGGGAAATGGGGGAGCCGTGCGGGAGAAAAGCGAGCGGTACGCGGACGACGCCGAAGGCGGCCGTCCGGATTCCCCGGGCGCCGCCACGCACCGATGAACCGCGGGTGCGCACCCCCTGACCCGCCATCGCCCCTCCGGCCCGATCACCACCGCACCTCGCCCGCGCGTACGGGCACGACGCGTCCAAGGAGTTCACGTGGGGAGAGAAGAACCGACCGGAACCACGCCCGGCAACCCGGACGGCGCCGCCGCACCGGCCACCACAGCCACCACGAACGGGACCGAGCCGACGGCCACGACGGACGGATCCGCACGGACTGCCGTGGCGAACGGATCCGCACCGGCCGCCACCCCGGACGGGCCCGCCC
>NZ_VKJP01000593.1 GCF_007280575.1 Streptomyces benahoarensis | reverse complement strand
ATGAGCGTCTCGTGGGCTCGGAGATGTGTATAAGAGCCAGGCCTGGACCCGGGTCCGGTGCCGGGCATGGGCCCCGCCGAACGGCGCGCGGCCCGCGGCGCCCCCGCCCCCGGGGTCGGCGCCGACCTCTCCGGCGGCAGCGCCTCCGGCACCCTCGCGCTGCTGGCCGCCGGGCTGCCCGGTGCACCGGGGGCGCTCACCGGCCGCGGTGAGCGCCTCCTCGCCGTCACCTTCACCGACCACACCACCCAGGGGGGCCGCGCCCACCGCGACGCCGAGCTGGAGCGGGCCCGCGCCCTGGCCGACAACCCCCGCCTGCACCACCGCGTCGTCACCGGTGGCGAGGAGGCCCTGCCGTTCGCCGGGCTCGGCACCCTCCCGCTCACCGACGAGCCGGGCCCGTCCCTCGTCACCGCGTTCCGCCACCGCAGCCGGCTGCTCGCCGGGGGCGCCGACCACTTCACCGGCCACGGCGCCCGCCAGGTCCTCGACGCCCACCCGGCCCGCCTCGCCGACCTCCTCCTGGACCGCCGCAGGCGCCATCTGCTGCGCCCGGTCACCGCCCTGGCCAGGGCCGACGGCCCCTCCGCGCACTCCGTCCTGGTGCCCTTCACCGTCTACCGCGCCGCCCGCAAGCTCGCCCGTACGCCCTACGGGACCGGGGTCGCCGAGACGGCGCGGCGCCTGGTGGAGCGGCGGGTCGGCGGCGCCGGTGACCCGGGCGCCGTGGACGCCTCCCTGGCCGCGCTGTTCTGGTGCCGCCCGGGGCCCGCCGCCCGCTGGCTCACCGGCGAGGCGCTGGCCGAGGTGGCGGTGCGGCTGGGCGCGGCGGCGACGCGCGCCCCCGGCGCGGGCAGGCCGGGCGAGCGCCGGGCGCGCGCCGCGCTGGCCCGCCGCGCCGCCGACCATCGCGTCTTCGAACAGGCCGCGGAGGTCCGCAGCCAGCGCCTGCACGCGCCGTTCCTCGACAACCAGGTGGTCCTCGCCTGCCGCGCACTGCCCGACACCCTCCGCGTCCAGCCCGGCGCCCGCGCCGCCGTCCTCCGCTCGGTCCTCGCCGGAGCGGGCGTGCGGGACCTGCCGCCGGGCTGGGGCGCCACCGCGCACCTCCCGCACACCGCCGCCCTGCGGACCGGGCTGCGCGCCGCCGTCGACGGTCTGGTGCAGCTCTTCGACGCGCCGCTGCTCGCCGACGCCGGGCTGGTGGAGGCGCGGGTCGTCCGCAAGGCGCTGCGCGCCGCCGCCGAGGGCGCCGCGCTGCCCCTGGACGGCCTGGCCGAGCTGGTCTCCACGGAGCTGTGGCTGCGCCGCCTGGTACTGCGGCGCGGCAGCTGCTGGACCGACGCGGCCACGTCCCCGCGCCGCCGCGCGGTCGCCGCCGGGGTGCCGCCCCGGGCCCGCCTCTGAGCGAAGCCGCCGACGGGCCCCGTCAACGCTGTCAATGCTTCCGGGTCAGCGGCAGTTGATCTGCGACTGCGCCCAGTCCGCGAGCGCCAGCGTGTCCACCGGCGTCCGCGGCACCACGCTCAGCCGCAGCGTCTTCACGCCGGTCAGCGGGACGTGCACCGGCACCGCGGGCCGCCCGCCGCGCACCACGCCGGAGCTCCACAGCGGCTCGCCGTCGCCCGCCACGGAGAACCGCACCGCCACCGGCCCCAGGCTGAGATCGTCCACCCCGGCGACCGCGTCGTACGAGGTGCAGGGACGGTTCAGATCGATGACGACGGTGGACGTGCCGTGGACCGTCACGCCGTGCGGGTACGCCCGGCCGTCGATCTCCGGCGCGCCCCGCCGCCATATCCAGCTGCTGCCCTGGAGGCGGACCTCCGGCTCCGTACCGTCCCCGCCGAGATCCATCCCCAGGTTGCTGAGGAGGTACGGCGTCGGTTCCGGCGACGGAGTGGGTGTCGGTTCCGGCGACGGAGTGGGTGTCGGTGTCGGCGACGGAGTGGGCGTCGGTGTCGGTGTCGGGGTGGGCGTCGGGGTCGGCGTAGGCGTCGGCTTCGAC
>NZ_VKJP01000592.1 GCF_007280575.1 Streptomyces benahoarensis | reverse complement strand
GCCGTACTCCGTGCACCGTGCGGGTGCGGGCGGCGGGCGGAGGTTCCTGGGGCGCGGGCCGAGGCGGGCGCGGGACGGGCGCGGGCCGCGGCCGCCCAGGTCAGGCCGTGACGAGGTAGGAGAAGACGGATTCCAGGGATTCGTCGGAGGGGGTGACCGTCAGGAGGCGGATGCCCCGGTCGTGGGCGACGCGGGGCAGGAGGGTGGTGAAACGGGTGAAGTCGACGGCCTGGATGTGGAGGGCGCCTTCGGTGTGGTCGACCTGGATGCCCGCGGTGGAGGGGTCGGCGATGAGGGCGGCGGCGAGGGCTCGGTCGTCGTCGGAGCGGACGAGGTAGCGGTGCGGGCGGTCCGTCATCAGGCGGCGGATCTTGCGGAAGTCGCCGGAGGCGGCGTGGCGTCCGGCGACGACGACCTCGATGTGGGTGGCGAGTTGTTCGACCTCTTCGAGGATGTGGGAGGAGAAGAGGACGGTGCGGCCCTCGTCGCCCATGTGGCGCAGGAGTTCCATGAGGTGCATGCGCTGGCGGGGGTCCATGCCGTTGAACGGTTCGTCGAGCAGGAGGACCGAGGGGTCATGGACGAGCGCGGAGGCCATTTTGACGCGTTGGCGCATGCCCTTGCTGTAGGTGGAGATCTTGCGGTCCTGGGCGTACGTCATGTCGACGGTGGCGAGGGCGGCGGCGGCCTGGGTGCGGCCGAGGCCGTGGAGTTCGGCGTTGGCGAGGACGAATTCGCGGCCGGTGAGGACGTCGTACATGGCTTCGCGTTCGGGGACGATGCCGAGGTGGCGGTAGCTGCGTGCGTTGCGCCAGACGGGGTCGCCGTCGAGGGTGACGGTGCCGTGGGAGGGGGCGAGGAAGCCGCCCATCATGTTGATGAGGGTGGATTTTCCGGCGCCGTTGGGGCCGAGGAGACCGGTGACGCCGGGGGCGATGGTCATGGTGATGTCGTTGACGGCGACGACGTTGCCGAACCAGCGGGAGACATGGTCGATGCGGACGGTGCTCATGGGCGCGGCTCCTCGTCGGTGCGGGTGGCGGTGTGGACGTGGCGTACGGCGTGGGTCACAGGCCGGCCTTGCGGTAGCGGCGCATGAGCAGGGCGAACGAGGCGGCGACGGTCACCAGGGTGACGAGGAGGTAGAGGCCGCCCGCGGCGGTGGTGGGGGCCAGGGCCTGGGGGAAGGAGGTGGTGCCGCCGAGGAAGGTGGCCTGGACGCCGTCGATCAGGGTGATCGGGGAGAAGAGGCCGAGCCAGCCGACGGCGGATTCGTGGCCCTGGACGTAGGCGATGCCCTGGAGGGCACTGACGGCCCCGTAGGGGAGGGTGAGGGCGGCGATGACGGCGGCGACGCCGAAGCCGCGGCGTGGGGTGACGGCGGCGAGGACCAGGCCGATTCCGGCGAAGAGGAGGGAGAGGAGGGCGACGGTGAGCAGGCCCTGGGCGAGGCCCTTGGTCTGGTCGGCGAAGTCCAGCTTCGCGAGAAGGGCCCCGGCGTAGAGGATCACCAGCGGGGTGGCGGTGAGGAGGAAGAGGGCGGCGGCGAGGGCGGCGAATTTCGCGGTGACGTAGTCGACGCGCTCGATGGGGCGGGAGAAGTAGAGCGGCACGGACCGGAAGCGCAGGTCGCGGGAGACGGACTGGGGTGCCTGGGCGGCGAGGTAGAGGCCGATGACGGCCTGGAGGTAGATCGCGTAGCGGCTGTAGTCGAGGGGGAGGCTGTGGGCCTTGGTGACGACGGTGACCGCGACCATGATTCCGGCGGGCAGGCACATGACGCCGAGGAGGAGCATCGGCAGCACCTTGGATTTGGCGGAGCGGCCGAGTCCGTAGGCGCCGCGCAGGCTCTGGACGAAGAGTGATCTGCGGGCGTAGGCGCGGCCGAGGCGGGGGCCGTCGTAGTGGCGGTAGCCGATGTTGTGGATGACGTCGGGAGCGTGCGGCCCGTAGGGGGCGTCGGGGCCGGGGCGGTGGTCGCCGGGTGTGGCGGCGGGGACTGGTGACGTGCGGTCAGCGGGCATCGGGGGCGCCTCCCTTCGGGGTGGGGGT
>NZ_VKJP01000591.1 GCF_007280575.1 Streptomyces benahoarensis | reverse complement strand
GTATGGGGCCTCGGCCGGGACGGGCGGGGTGGCCGGTACAGGAGGCCGGTGCGGGGGAGGGGGGCCGGTCACCAGCCGACCGGGAGGGCGTGGACACCGTAGATGCCCATGTCGTGGCGGAACGGGACCTCCTCGAAGGGGACCGTGAGGCGCAGGTCCGGCAGGCGGCGCAGCAGCGTCTCCAGGGCGATCTGCATCTCCACCCGGGCCAGCGGCTGGCCCAGGCACTGGTGGATGCCGAAGCCGAACGCGACATGGCGGCGGGCGTCCCGGGTCACGTCGAGGGAGTCGCCGCCGGGGAAGACGGCCTCGTCGCGGTTGGCGGCGTTCAGGGTGCAGAGCACGCCCTCGCCCGCCCGGATGGTGGTCCCGCCGACCGTGACGTCCTCGGTGGCGGTGCGGGGCACACCGTTGTGAATGATCGTCAGATAGCGCAGCAACTCCTCCACCGCGCCCTTGATCAGGGAGGGTTCGGCGCGCAGCCGCTCCAGTTGCGACGGGTTGCGCAGCAGCGCGAGGGTGCCGAGGGCCGTCATGTTCGCGGTGGTCTCGTGCCCGGCGATCAGCAGCAGCCGGCCCATCCCGGCGATGTCCTTGTCGGAGAGTTCGCCGCGCGCGACCAGTCGGCTGATGATCCCGTCGTCCGGCTCCCGGCGCTTCTTCGCCGCCAACCGTTCCAGGTAGTCGAGGAGTTCGTTCTGTGAGGCGCGGACCTCCTCGACGGTGGAGCGGAGGGCGAGCAGGACGCGGCTGCGGTCCTGGAAGAAGGCGTGGTCCTCGTACGGGACGCCGAGCAGCAGGCAGATCACCAGGGACGGCAGCGGCAGGGCGAACTCCGTGACGAGGTCGGCGGAGGTGCGGCCGTCGGTCATCCGGTCAAGGAGGCCGTCGGCGATCTCCTGCACCTGCGGCCGCATCGCCTCCACCTTTTTGATCATGAAGTCGGCGGTCAGCATGCGGCGCAGCCGGGCGTGCTCCGGATCGTCCTTGCGGATGAAGCTGAACGAACGGTCCTCGGCGAGCACCCGGGTACCGGCGGTGAGGAAGGGGAATCCGGGGCGCCTGGCGTCGGCGCTGAACCGCGGGTCGCCCAGCACGTCCCGGACGTCCTGGTACCGGGTGACCAGCCAGACGGGCGAGCCGTCCCACAGGGTGGCCCGCACGACCGGCGCCTCCTCGCGGGCGCGGTCGACGGCGGGCGCCGGATCGAAGGGGCAGCCGGGCGCGCGGGTGGCGGGGACGGCGACGGGGTGCGGTGCGGTGGTTGCGGGGTCGGTGTGCGGTGCGGTCGTCATGGCGGGTCCTTCCACGTTCGGGCACGGGGCGCCGCGGTGAACGGTGCGGGTGATGCCGTCGGCACGCGGGCGGTACCGGGCGACCGGTATCCGACTGCCGACTGTTCTCTGACGTGAGTTACCTGGCTCGGCTCTTACCTGGCTCGACTGTTACCTGACTAAAGCAACTATTAGGTCACGCTAACTCTCCCGCGGCGGGGGCGTAAGGGTGTGTTCCGGCCGCTTCGGCGGTGGCCGATTCCCGTTCTGTAAGGGGCCGTTGGCGGGGGACGGTTAGGGTTCCTGCATGTCGGAGCCCGTGCCGGACCAGGAGCCCATCGTCGCGCTGCAACGGGCGCTGGTCACGCTGTCCTACCTGCTCACCCGCTCGCAGGCGCACGAACGCCTCGCGGAGCGGGCCGGGGTCTCGGCCCGGCGGTCGGACCTGTGGCTGCTGATGGCGCTGGAGGGCGTCGGGGGCGTCAGCCGGGTCGGCGATCTGGCCGAGCATCTGATGGTCGAGCCGTCCCATGTCACCCGCCAGATCGGCCGGCTGGCGGCGGAACGCCTCGTCGAACGCACCCCGGACCCGCGCGACCGGCGGGCCCGCCAGGTCGCCATCACCCCCCACGGCCGCACCGTCCTCGGTCGCCTCCAGGACGCCCGCCAACTCACCCTCCACCGGGCCCTCGAAGGCTTCGACGCCCGCGATGTGGCGATCACGGCCGAGCTGCTGAACCGGCTCACGGAGCATGTGCGGGAGCGGGAGGCGGGGGAGGGGTGAG
>NZ_VKJP01000590.1 GCF_007280575.1 Streptomyces benahoarensis | reverse complement strand
TCCCACCTTACCAGATCCGCTGGGCGTTTCTGGCCCCCTGTTGGAGCGGGGTTGGCCTTCTTGCTTTCGCTTTCCGGCCTTTCCGACTCTATCAGATCCGATTCGCTGCCGTTTCCGGTCCGAATTCGTTTCCGATTACCCGTCGGAGGGGTTTGCCTCGGTCCGCTTACTTTCGTTTGCGGCGCCTTGGCGTGGTCACTACTTTAGCGGAATTCCTCGGTGACGCATAATCACGTCGCGGTGTGAAATTCGGGCATGCCGAAATTCGTCCCGGTGAGGAGTCGTACGGTAGTGGTGTGCCGCGATGCGGCGGATGGCTGCCACAGAACCGTTACAGCTGCGTGGCAACTCGGGGAACAGTACACGAGGGCCCTGAGTGCTTCAAACCTGGGCCGGGCCCCGGATTTGCGGGGTGGCTTGGCCGTCATGACCCCGCATGCGCACGTACAGCAGTGGTGGCTCGCCTGACGGCGGCCGACCACCGCGCATGCACGACCACGGCCGCCGAGGCGGCGGCCGTTCGCGTTTCTCCCTTCCGCAGCCGGCCGTCGGGCCCGGTGGTCGCGCGGGCGCCGAGCGCCGTCCGCGTACCGGACGGCAGGAGAGGACGACATGGCAGTCGGCAACGTTGTTGCTGGCCACGGGGGTGGATCCGGAGCGATGCACGGTGTTCGTGCAGAGCCATGTGGACGAGCACGCGCGGCTTTCACTGTTGCGGCCGGTGCGGGAGCGGCATGGGGAGCTGGCCGCGGATCCCGGTTATGTCGACGGTGTGCTGCGGGCCGGGGCCGAGCGGGCTCGGGCGGTGGCGCGGCCGCGGGTCGATGCGGCGTACCGGGCGGTGGGGTTGTTGCCGCCAGGGAGGGCGGGGTGGCGGTCCCCGTAGAGGGTGGTCCGGTGGGCCCGTGGGGCTGGTCCCTTACGGGTGGCCGGTGGGTTCCGGCCCGTAGGGGCGGCTCGTCCCCTACGGGACGCCGGTGGGCTCCTGCCCGTAAGGGACCAGCCCTACGGGCAGGAGCCCCCTACGGGACGGATCCGGGTCGTGGGCCCGGACCCGTCCCGTAGGGGGCGCACCGCATCGGTGAGCGTCAGCCGTTGCCCGAGGCGAGTTCGCGGCTGCGGTCGCGGGCGGCTTCGAGGGCGGCGAGGAGGGCGGCGCGGACGCCGTGGTTCTCCAGTTCGCGGATGGCGTTGATGGTGGTGCCCGCGGGGGAGGTGACGTTCTCGCGGAGTTTGACGGGGTGTTCGCCGCTGTCGCGGAGCATGACGGCGGCGCCGATCGCGGCCTGCACGATGAGGTCGTGGGCCTTGTCGCGGGGCAGGCCGAGGAGGATTCCGGCGTCGGTCATGGCCTCGACGAGGAAGTAGAAGTAGGCCGGTCCGGAGCCGGAGAGGGCGGTCGCGGCGTCCTGCTGGGTCTCCGGGACGCGCAGGGTTTTGCCGACGCCCGCAAAGATTTCCTCGGCGCGGCGGAGGTGGTCGCCGGTGGCGTGGGTGCCCGCGGAGATGACGGACATGGCCTCGTCGACGAGGGCGGGGGTGTTGGTCATGACCCGGACGACCGGGGTGCCCTCGGCCAGCCGTTCCTCGAAGAAGGCGGTGGGGATGCCCGCGGCGCCGCTGATGACGAGGCGGTCGGCGGGGACATGCGGGGCCAGTTCGGTCAGGAGGGCGCCCATGTCCTGCGGCTTGACGGTGAGGATCAGGGTGTCGGCGGCCTCGGCGGCCTCGGCGTTGGTGACCGCTTCGACGCCGTAGCGCTCGCGGAGTTGGGCGGCGCGCTCGGGGCGGCGGGCGGTGACCAGGAGGTCGGCGGGCGCCCAGCCGCCGCGGATCATGCCGCTGAGCAGAGCCTCGCCGATTTTTCCGGTGCCGAGTACGGCGACCTTCTGAGCCATGTTGCGCTTCACCTCGCCGGTGGTGGTGCCAGGGTGTGGTGCCGGTTTCCCGCCGGTTTTCCCGTCGGTGCCCGCGGCCGTGGGCCGGGCGGGCGGTGGCGGCACGTCCTGGGGTTGCCTGATTGCGCGGCCATCCTCGCACCTGGGGGTGGGAGGTGGCGGGGG
>NZ_VKJP01000058.1 GCF_007280575.1 Streptomyces benahoarensis | reverse complement strand
GAGCAGGGGGGTGGCGTGGGCGAGGGGGTGGTTCGGAGGTATCGGTCGCATGAGTAGCGGTCGTAGCAGGGAGGGTGCTGATGTGACGTCAGGGGCGGGTTCACCCCTGCCCACTTCTGATCGGCCTTCCACCTTGGAACGTGCGGCGGAGTAGCCCTTGTCCGCCACGACGTGCTCGGGCCTGGTCCGGGGCCTTGTCAGCCATGCCGGGTCCCGGCAGCTGGCCGATCTCGCTGAGTTCTGTGATGTGGGACTTCTGCAGTTTCCACGAGAGAGCGCACCTCCCCACACCGCAGTCAGGTCGACAGGGCCGTCCAGGGGTCGACCGGGACCACTCGGGTGCTGCGGCCCTGTTCGTCGAGGATGCGGCCGTAGACCTTGGTCATCTGCAGGACGAGCCTGCGGTCCACCACCCTGGCGTCGGGGTGCTCGCGGGCGATCTTGATCAGCAGTTCGTCCAGGTGGTTCAGGGAGCGCAAGCCCACGATCAGGCCCAGGTTCGCCGGGCTGGTCACGGCCGCGCAGTGCCGGGTCTCCGGCCAACTGCCGAGCGCATTACCGATGCGCTGCACCTCGACGTCGGGCACAGTCAGCCACAGCAGCGCCATGGTGGGCCAGCCGGCGAGCGGCCGGGCGACGTCGCAGCGGAACGTGATGTCGCCGTGCCGACGGAGCCGCTCCAGGCGGCGCTTGACCGCCGGCGGAGTGGTGTTGAGCTCGTCGGCCAGGCTCGCGTAGCGGCGCCGGCCATCGTGCCCGAGCGCCAGGAACAGGGCTCGGTCGGCGGCGCCGAACGGCCGGATCTTGCGTGGCAGCGGGCCGATCGCCTCGCGGACCTGGTCGGCCTGACTGCGGTTCATCACCCCAAGGCGCCAGATGATGCCGCCGAAGGTGCTGCCGAACACGTGGCTGCGGACCTTGGTGACCTGCTCCGGTAGCGGCAGCGTCTTGAGGAGCACGGTCGAGATCGCCGCCAGGGACGGCGCCATGATGAGGGCGAAGACCTCGTACTCGCCGGTGGTCACGCCGACCGTGATCACGTGCGGTAGTTCGGCGAGCCGCTCGGCGACCTGCGTGGCGGTGCCCGGCGCGCAGGAGAATTCGACGATCGCGCCCTTCGACAAGCTGTTGCCCAGTGCCACGGTGATCCAGGCGGCGCCGTCGTCGGTGAGCCGCTGCCAGCGGCGGGCCAGCGTGATCGGCGCCAGCTCCAGCACCTCGGCCAACGTGGTCCAGCTGGCCCGCGGGTTGATCTGCAGGGCGTCCACCAACGCGAGATCGACTTCCTCCAGCACCAGTGGCCCCCTCGTGCGTGACAGCCGAATGGCCATGCCGTCGTTTTCCCACATTCTAGCCGGGCCTGATGGAGATATTCATCATTCTGCGGCTCCTGTGGCGAAGCTTCTCCATGCTGCTCCGCATGATGAGCAGTGAGCAGCAGATCGACCTGGTCCTGGCGGGCGCGCGGGTGATCGATCCGGAAACGGGTCTCGACGAGGTGCGCAACGTCGCTGTCAGCGGTGGTCGGATCGCGGCGGTGACATCGGATCGACTGGCCGGGGACGTGGTCGTCGACGTGTCGAACCGCGTGCTGACACCGGGTTTCATCGACCTTCACAGCCACGCGCAGACGGTCACCGGGCTTCGGCTGCAGGCCCTCGACGGCGTCACGACGGCGCTGGAGCTCGAAGCGGGCGCACTGCCGGTCCGAGCGGCCTACGCCGAGGCGGCCGCGGAAGGGCGGCCGATCAACTTCGGCTACTCCGCGGGGTGGGCGCTGGCGCGGATGCGCCTGCTCGACGGCGTGGCCCTGGATGCGTCGTCGTTCGACATGTTCTCCAAGTACCAGGGCGCACCGAACTGGCGCCGCCCCGTGGGCGCCCGCGACATGGCGCGGGTGCTGGACCTGCTTGAGGAGCAGATCCACGACGGAGCGCTCGGCATCGGGATGCTGGTCGGGTACGCGCCCGACTCGGGCCGCGGCGAGTATTACGCGGTCGCCTCGCTGGCCGCGAGGCTCGGCGTGCCGACGTTCACCCACACCCGCTTCATGTCCACCGAGGAGCCCGGGACCTCGTTGGAGGGCGCGCTGGAGGTGATCGCGGCGGCGGCCGGCACCGGCGCGCACATGCACATGTGCCACATCAACAGCTCCTCCAACCGGATGATCGACGACGTCGCGGCGGCGGTGGACCGGGCCCGGGGATACGGCCTGCGCATCACCACCGAGGCATATCCGTACGGCTCGGCGTCGACCGTGATCGGGGCGGCGTTCCTCGCACCCGAGCTGCTGCACCGGCTCGGCATGATGCCGAAGAACATCCTCTGCCTGTCCACGGGGGAACGTGTCGCGGACGCGGCGCGGCTGGCGCAGCTGCGCCAGGAGGATCCCGGCGCGCTGATCCAGTTCGACTGGCTCGACGAGTCGAACCCTGCGGACCTGGAAACGCTGCAGCACTCGTTGCTGTTCGCCGACACCGCGATCGCCTCGGATGCCGTTCCGCTGGTGGGACGAACCGGCGAAACCTGGCCGATCGCCGACGACGTCTTCACCCACCCGCGCAGCGTCGGCTGCTACGCGCGCACCTTCGGCTGGCTGGTCCGCGAGCTGGGTGTACTGCCGCTGGCCGAAGCGGTCCGGCGCTGCACCCTGTTGCCGGCGCAGATCTTGGAAGCGGCCGCGCCCGCGATGAAGCGCAAGGGCCGCATCCAGGTCGGGGCCGACGCCGACATCGTGGTCTTCGACCCCGACGCGATCGCCAGCGGGGCCACCGCCACCCGAGTACGCCCCTCCACCGGCATCGACCACGTGCTCGTGGGCGGCACCTTCGTGGTCCGCGACGAGCACATCCAACTCGACCACCTGCCCGGAGAACCGATCTTCGGTCGCCACCGCACCTGAAGGAGCAAACATGGCCACAACAAATGCCGCAGCGGCGCGGGATGCGCTGTACCGGCGGGTGGGCCGGCGGATCCTGCCGCTGCTCGTCCTCTGCTACACCTTCGCCTTCCTGGACCGGGTCAACATCGGGTTCGCCAAGCTGGCCATGCAGCAGGACATCGGGATCAGCGAGTCGGTCTACGGGCTGGCCGCCGGGATCTTCTTCCTCGGCTACGTGATCTTCGAGGTGCCCAGCAACCTGCTGCTGGCCAAGATCGGCACCCGCAGAACGCTCTGCCGCATCCTGCTCCTCTGGGGGCTCACCGCGGCGGCGATGATGTTCGTCAGCGACCCGACGAGCTTCTACGTGCTGCGCTTCCTGCTCGGCGTGTTCGAGGCCGGTTTCGCTCCCGGCATCATCTTCTACCTCACCTACTGGTACCCGCCGGCGCGGAT
Source organism: Streptomyces benahoarensis (assembly GCF_007280575.1). Lineage (GTDB taxonomy): Bacteria > Actinomycetota > Actinomycetes > Streptomycetales > Streptomycetaceae > Streptomyces > Streptomyces benahoarensis. The sequence continues at coordinate 21,580 of NZ_VKJP01000058.1, read as the reverse complement.
GGCGGCCCCGCTGGGGCTGCTTCTGCTGCCCGGCCCGATCGGCTCGATGATCGGCGGTCCGGTGTCCTCGTGGCTGATCACGCACTTCGAGGGAGTCGCCGGACTGCACGGCTGGCAGTGGATGTTCCTGCTGGAAGGCCTGCCGTGCCTGGTGCTCGCGCTGGCCGTCTGGACGAAGCTGGCCGACACGCCGGAGCAGGCGACCTGGCTCAGCGCGGAGGAGAAGGAACTGCTGCGCCGCGATCTCGTGGTGGACGGCGACAAGGGCAAGCACGACTTCCGGAAGGTGCTGCGCGATCCCCGCGTCTACGCCCTGGCCCTCGGCCTCTTCTGCCTGATCAGCGGCCTGTACGCGGTGAGCTTCTGGCTGCCGACCATCCTCAAGGAGAACGGGCTCACCGACATCGGCTCGATCGGCCTCTACTCGGCGCTTCCGTACGCGTTCGCGATCGTACTGATGGTGGTGCTGGGACGGCGCTCGGACCGCACCGGTGAGCGCCGCCTGCACAGTTCGATCACCGCGCTGATCAGCGCCGTCGCGCTCGCGGTCGCCGCGTTCACCGCGAGCAGCTTCGCGGTCTCGCTCATCGCCATTATCGTCGCGACGGCCTGCATGTGGGCGTCCTACTCGGTGTTCTGGGCGTTGCCCTCGACCTACCTGAGGGGCACGGCAGCGGCCGGCGGGATCGCCCTGATCAACAGCATCGGCCTGCTCGGCGGCTTCATCAGCCCGACCCTGATCGGTTTCGTCAAGGACGCCACCGGCAGCACGGAGGTGGGCCTGCTCTCGGTGGTGGCCCTGCTGCTGGTCGGCAGCCTCACGATCTACGCCAACCGGCTGCCGACCGAGCCCAGCGATCAGTCAGCTCATCCTGATCACACTGCCGCGTCATAGAGCGTGAACCCTACGGCCCCGAAGTCAGGAGAACCCATGGATCACGACACGCCACTTGGCGGGTGCCGGCCCCGAAGGGTGCCGGAGCTCCGCCTCAACCTGCGCGCGCTGGATCACAATGTCCAGCTCATGGCGGCCTGGTGCCGCGATCAGGACATCGAGCTGGCTCCGCACATCAAGACCACCATGACGCGCCCCATCGTCGAACGGCAGATGGCCGCGGGAGCGTGGGGCGTCACGGTTGCCACCGTGACACAGGCCGACAGCGCCCTGGAGTGGGGGGTACGGCGTGTGATCATCGCCAATCAGGTAATCCACCGCGCCGACCTCGCCCTCATCCGGCGGCGGCTCGACGAGATGCCGGGGCTGGAGGTCTACTGCTTCGTCGACTCCCTCAGCGGGGTCGGCCTCGCCCGGTCGGCCATGGACGGTGCACCCCATTCCCTGCGTGTCCTCATCGATATCGGAGCGGACGGATGCCGGACAGGTGTGCGGGAGCCTGCCGCGGCGGTTGACCTGGCCACGGCTGTCCAGGCGTCACCCGGACTCCTTCTTGCCGGTGTTGCGGGCTATGAGGGTGTGCGGCCCAACCTTCGGGACGCCGCCACACTCACGGATGTCGACGAGCACTGCCGGAAGGCGCTCGCGGTGTTCCACCACCTCACTCCGCTGTTCGAGACCGCGCATCCGGTCTTCAGCATGGGCGGCTCCGCCTTTCCCGACCGAGTCGTCCACGTCCTTGCGGAAGCCACGCCGCACCGGGGTGATCTGCCGATGGTGCCCGTTCTTCGGTCGGGCTGCTACGTCACCCACGACCATGGCACATACGAACACGTCTCGCCCCTGCCGGGCCTGAGCGCGGCGTTGACGGTCCGGGCGGTTGTGCTCTCCACGCCGGAACCGGGGCATGCCGTCGTCGGTGCCGGGAAACGTGAACTGCCCTACGACGCGGGCCTGCCGGTGCTCGTCAGCGCGCACGACGCGCAAGGGCTGCCGCGACCGGCCACCACGGCGACCGCGACCCAGATCTACGACCACCACCTGGTCCTCACAGAGGCATACGGTCTGCACGTAGGCGACGAGGTCGACCTCGGGATCTCCCACCCCTGCTCCGCCTTCGACCGCTGGCCCGACATCACCGTGGTCGACGACCAAGGCCGCGCACGTGAGGTGTGGCACCCGCAATTCCACGGATCACAGTGACAGACCTGGCCCCGGCGTCCCAAGAAGGTCACCGACTACTGCCGCCATGGCAAGCATGATCATCAAGAAAGGTACGGACATGAGCATCATCGAGAAGAAGATCGAGGCAATGGGGCTGACCCTGCCCGTGGTCGCCGCACCACTCGCCGCATACGTACCGGCCGTCCAGTCCGGCCCGTACGTCCACACCGCCGGGCAACTCCCCCTGATCGACGGCACGCTACCCCTCACCGGCAAGGTCGGTGCCGAAATCACTCCCGAGCAGGCCAAGGACCTGGCCCACACCTGCACGCTGAACGCCCTCGCGGCCGTGAAATCGGTCGCGGGCGATCTGGACCGCATCAAGCGTGTCGTCAAGGTCGTGGGATTCGTGGCCTCCGCACCGGACTTCACCGGCCAACCCGGCGTCATCAACGGTGCCAGCGAACTGCTCGGCAACCTCCTCGGCGACAAAGGCAGCCACGCCCGCAGCGCTGTCGGCGTCGCAGTCCTCCCGCTGGACGCCCCCGTCGAGATCGAACTCCAGGTCGAACTCGCAGACTGAGACCGCTCGCCGGTGCATGGCCATCGCCGAACAACCCGACCGGGACTTGCCGGCATGGAGCAGCCAAGCTTGTATCTGCAGCCAAGCTTGCATCTGGGGGTACTGCGGCGCCGGCGATGAGGGTGCACCGCGCTCCGCGCCGACCCTCTGCTCAGCGTCGTGCGGCGGCGGCTTCCTCGTCGCCGTCGGCCGGGCGGGGCGGGTCGGCGAGGCCGAGTTGCAGATGCTCGATGTGGTAAACGGCCTGATCCAGCAGCGCGGCGACGTGGTTGTCGTACAGCGCGTACACGATCGAACGGCCCTGGCGGGTGCCCGTGACCAGGCCGAGGTTGCGGAGCAGGCGGAGCTGGTGGGAGCAGGCGGACTGCTCCATGCCGACCTCGGCGGCCAGCTCCGTGGCGGGCAGCGGGCCCTCCCGCAGCCGGGCGAGGATCAGCAGCCGGGAGGGGGTGGCCAGCGCCTGCAGGGTGGTGGCCACCCGGGCGGCATGGGCCGCGTCCAGGCGTGTGCGCGGGACGCTGTCGGCAGGCGGTGCGGCTCCATGACCCATGCGCTCCATACTACGGGCCCCGCCCATGAATAAATGAATGTCTCTTCATATATTCCTGCTATGGTGGCAGGGTCCCGCTCTCCCCTGCGTGAAGGGCCCCGTGCCGATGTCTTCCACCCTCACCCGCCCGGCGGCCTCGGGCACGGATGCCCGCGAGGCAGTGGCGCCCCGGCGGCGCACCCGGATCTTCACCCTGCCCGAGGCCCGCTGGGCAGCCGCCGCTCTGATGCTGTTCCTGATCGCACTACCGCTGTATCTGACCGGCGCGCCGGGGTGGACGTGGGGCCCGCTGTTCGCCCTCACGTACGCCACCGGCGGCTGGGAGCCCGGCTGGGCGGGGTTGCAGGCTCTGCGGGAGAAGACGCTGGACGTGGACCTGCTGATGGTGGTGGCTGCGATCGGCGCTGCCGCGATCGGACAGGTTCTGGACGGGGCGCTGTTGATCGTCATCTTCGCCACGTCCGGCGCGCTGGAGGCGGTCGCCACCGCGCGCACCGCCGACTCCGTACGTGGTCTGCTCGACCTCGCGCCCTCGACGGCGACCCGCCTGGCCGACGACGGCACCGAGGAGACGGTCCCCGCGCAGCAGCTGCGGGTGGAGGACGTCGTCCTGGTGCGGCCCGGTGAGCGGGTCGGCGCCGACGGCCGCGTCCTGGACGGGGCGAGCGAGGTGGACCAGGCCACCATCACCGGCGAGCCGCTGCCCGTGGCCAAGCAGGAGGGCGACGAGGTGTTCGCCGGCACCCTCAACGGCACCGGCGCCCTGCGGGTGAAGGTCGCGCGCGACCCGTCGGATTCGGTGATCGCCCGGATCGTGGCCATGGTCGAGGAAGCCTCCGGGACGAAGGCGCCCACCCAGCTGTTCATCGAGAAGGTCGAACAGCGGTACAGCCTCGGCATGGTGGCCGCCACGCTCGCGCTGTTCACGGTGCCGTTGCTGTTCGGCGCGGCACTGCAGCCGACGCTGCTGCGAGCCATGACCTTCATGATCGTCGCCTCCCCGTGTGCGGTGGTGCTGGCCACGATGCCGCCGCTGCTGTCAGCGATCGCCAACGCCGGACGGCACGGCGTCCTGGTCAAGTCGGCTGTGGTGATGGAACAACTCGGTCAGATCGACGCGGTGGCGCTGGACAAGACCGGCACCCTGACCGAGGGCATCCCGTACGTCACCGACCTCCGCCCGCTGGCCGGCTCCGGCGTGAGCGAGGAGGAGTTGCTGCGGCTCGCGGCGGCGGCCGAGCACCCCAGCGAACACCCGCTGGCCCGCGCCGTCGTCGACGCCGCCCGCGCCCGCGACCTGGACCTCCCCGTGGCGGAGGACTTCGCCTCCGCTCCCGGCACCGGGGTGACGGCCACCGTCGGCGGCCACCGCGTGGCGGTCGGCAGCCCCGCCCGGCTACTGAACGGGCGTACGGACCATCCGGCCGCCGCAGCCGCCGCCCGGCTGGAGGACGAGGGCCGTACCGCCGTCCTGGTCGAGGTCGACGGCGCCCCTCTCGGGGTGCTGGGCATCGCCGACCGGCTGCGCGAGGAGGCCGCCGCCACCGTCGCCGCCCTCACCGATCTGACCGGGGCCACGCCGGCGCTGGTCACCGGCGACAACCCGCGCGCCGCCGCCCGCCTGGCACACGAGGTCGGCATCACCGACGTCCGCGCGGGCCTCCTCCCGCAGGACAAGGTCGCCGCGGTCAGGGAGCTGGAGCAGGCCGGGCGCAAGGTGCTCGTGGTCGGCGACGGCGTCAACGACGCCCCCGCCCTGGCCGCCGCCCACACCGGCATCGCCATGGGCCGGGCCGGATCCGACCTCGCTCTGGAGACCGCCGACGCCGTCGTCGTCCGCGACGAACTCGCCACCGTCCCCACCGTCGTCGCCCTCTCCCGCCGGGCCCGCCGCCTGGTCGCGCAGAACCTCGTCATCGCCGCGGTGTTCATCACCGCCCTGGTCATCTGGGATCTGGTAGGAACCCTGCCACTCCCCCTCGGCGTGGCCGGGCACGAGGGCTCCACCGTGATCGTCGGCCTCAACGGCCTGCGCCTGCTGGCCGATGGCGCCTGGCGCCGCGCCCGCACCGGCAACGGCCGGTGAGCTCACTCATACGGCGACCGAATCGGGGCAGCCTCACCGAAGCACCACGTCAGAAGCAAGCTCCCGTTCCTCAGCACGACCCATGACGCGCGGCGTTGGTAGTTCCTGGCAGAATTAGCGCTCCACTTCCGCATGGATACTGAGGGCACTTTTATTCTGCCGTTCTGAAGCTCGCTTTCGCTCGCTCCACCACTTGCCTGATTTCCCCCTCCTGGCCGACCGACCCAAAGGCGACGATCGCGTACAGATTACCGTCCGTCTCCGCTTCGAACCGGCAGTCGACAGCGAACTGTTCACCCAGCTCTTCGTCGGAGTAGGTGAACTCCCGTCGAGCAATACCACCAACTACTCCATGAAACGGTTCATCGTATCCGCTCTTGGTTATCCTGTCGGAATCCGAAGCCGCTTTTATCGATTCGGGGGGAGTGGCTTCCGCCACCGTGAAAATGATCAGTCGGCTCGCCCTGCTGTCCTCCGATTCGTAACTGACCACGTCCGGTTCTCGGGACTCGTCGAAGCAATTCCAGTTTCGTGGAACCTCGAAAAAGGTGCCGTTCGGACCTTCGATTTCCTGGGTTTCGAACCCTTCCGAGGGCATGTCATCTGTGTCGAAAGGGGGGAGAGATTCCGTTGCCTTCGGCGTCGGGTGACTACTCTTCGTCGCGGCGGGCCGGACTTGTACGCCGCCGGATTCACGGAGCAGCACGGCCCACAGCCCGACCGCGGCTCCCCAGCAGAGCACGACTGCCACCACCCCCGCCGTTCTTGCCGCCCTGGGCCAACTGCGTGGGCCGGGTGGCCAGTCGGCCGTCCAGCGGCCACGGGGTTCCGGCCCCGGGGCCGGAGCCAGGACCGGGGGCAGGGCGTCGTCGTCCACCCAACGCTGACTCTCCGCGTCGTATCTCACACCGTGTTCCTCAGCCCAGCATTCGCCCGATGGCCTGGACCACCGGTAGGGCCGAAGCCAGCCCCGAAACCGCTGTCGTTCCCACTTCCAGGTAAGCGCGGAGCCGCTCCAGGCGACCGGGGGACGGGCTTCCCGACTGTGCGATATCAGCGGTGATGGACGCGATTTCGGAGCGGACTCCGGCCGTCTCCTCCGTGGGCGTCAGCAGTTGCAGATGCTCACGCAGGGCCGTCATGGCCGCCACCAGTTCACGTGTGGCCTCGTCGGTGGCGGAATTGCCGGGCGCCGCCTGGTGCACGGCCTTGCCGTGCGCACCCGTCGCGATGGCTCCCCCGGTCATCGTCCCGATGTGCACGTCCCCGCTGCTGGGGGCCGGTTCATTCCGGGCGCCTCGATCTCCAGGTCCTTGAGCCTGTCCCTGCCGGTCCGGGCCACCGAATCGCGGAGCGATTCGAGGCGCGGCGTAATGAGATCGATAACGTTCCGCGGCGTGAGGGGTGGTTCGCCGTCCGTGCCCTGCGCCGGAATCGTCGCCTCGCCCCTCCGGTCGGCGCCCTCTTCGCCCATGCGTTGCAGCTCCAGAGCCAGCGACCAGGGCTGGTGCGGCGTACCCGCACCGATGAAGGGGAGCTGAGGGTGGTAGACCGCCCCCGGTGCGTACTGTTCACGCTCGATGAACCGCTGTAGCCGGCGGTACCGCCCGGAATTCGGCAGTCGGACTCCACGGCCCCCCTGGTTCCGGCGACGGAACGTCTCCCTGCCGAGCTCGGCGCGCAGGATCCGGGTCACCCGCGCCCGGTGCGCCCACACGACACACGCGATCAGCAGCGGGCACACCACGGCAACGGTATCGCCTGGCCAAAACAGGGCGGCTACCCAGTAAAGGGCGTTGAGTGCCCAGAACACGAGCGTGAGGAGGATGCCGCTCACCCTGCGCGGGACGCTCAGCTTCCGGAGGCCCAAAAACAGCGGCGCGCCCATGTAACTGGTGAGCGGGAGGCCGGAGACGTAGCGGGCCAGCAACATGCCCAGGCACACCAGCGCGTACCAGCAGGCCCACGGGCCTACGTGGTTCAGTGCGCTGTGCAGCATCGACCAACCGAGGTCTCTCAGGAAGGGAGGGGGCGACGGTTCGTTCCTCGTGAGCGACGAGTTCGTCGACGACCTGCCGACGGAAGTCGGGGCTCAGATAGCTTCCGGCGCAGAGCAGCCTCGTGGCCTCGCTGCCGGCGTGGCGATGATTCGTCCATGAATCCCCCGTCGTTGTCCCCACATGACATCCGCCTGGTTAGGGAATCCCGACCGTATCGGAACCATCCGGGCGATTCAAAAAGAATGCCCCTCACCCTCGAAAGAAATATCATCCTGGCCGCTTTCAAGCCATGATCGAACTTGATCCCAGGGGCACCTTCACGGAATATCCATCACCCGCGCCACCGCCGGACGTCGAATGGCCCACATCCAGCACATGACGCCAAAAGCGAATTTCTCCGGGTCGATATGATGCATGGCAAATTCAAGGAGAGCGATGCCTCCACTTTCAGAGCCCAGCCGGAGCCTCCGGTATCCCTTCGAGGATCCTTCCGATTTCCACACCGGAAGTAGGTGTTGCCGAATCCTGTTATCCATCGAATTCACGTTCATCGGGGGCGGTAGCCGTCAGCGCTGCTTCGCCTCGGTGGAAAACAGGGAGCGGGACACGGCGTCCGACAGCGTGCCGGCGGCTCCGGTGGTTTCCGCCGTCGGCGGGCCCCGGCCTCGTCCCGGACTGCCCGCGAGACCTGTACGCGGAACTGGACGGCGCTCTCACAGCGTGGGGCCGCAGGGGCCGGCCCGGCGGTGTGGTCCACTGCACGCCGAGGGGCTGCGGGCCGTCTGCGCTACTCGCCGAAGGCGTGTCCGAGCGCTTCGTTGAGTAGCTCCCGCAGGGCTGAGGAGGTCCGTGCGACGGCGGTGGCAAGCAGTGCCGGGCCGCCGGCCAGCGGTGCGAGGACCGCGCAGCCGTCCTTGGTCCCTTTGCGGAGCAGGACGGGGGCACGCTGGAGGTCCAGCTCCGGGTCCACGACGAGGAGTTGGCCGACGGCGCGGTGTCCGTCCAGAACTGCGGGGCCGTCCCATCCGGGCTCGGGGTCCCCGTAGGCGGTGTGCTGGTCGAGCAGCAGGCGGCCGGCGCGGTGGACCCGGATGCGGCTGACGAGGTGGCCCGGCTTCTCGTTGGCTCTGCCCAGGATTTGCTCCTCGCGCAGCACCAGTTGCGAGGTCGCGGCGAGGTTGACCGTGCAAGTCTGATGCAGATTGCTGTCGGCGGCGCTGATCAGCGGCTTCGGCAGCCAGCGTAGGCAGGCGTGCTCCCCCACGCTCAGCCGTACGTCGTAGGTGGCCGGCGCGGTGGTGGGACCGCGGAGGGCGAGCGTGGCGGCGGCTGTGGTGACATCCAGTTCGGCCCGGTCTTCGGCGGTGATGTCGAGGGCGAGCCGGTCGCCGCCGAGCGGGGCGCTCATCGCGCCGATGACGCCCACCGTGGCGGCCCGGCCGCCTGTGCGCATGCGCCGTAGGTGGAACGGGCCGTCGCTGCGCAGTTCCGGCAGGGTGGTGACGCGCCCGTTGTACGTGGCGCGGATGCGGGCGGTAGCACGCACGCCGTCCGGGTGTCCGCAGGTTTCCTCGGTGCCGGTGGGGGGGCTGGCGGGGTCGAACGCGGCCTTGGGCCGGTCGAGTTGGGTGCCAGCGCTCATGCCGCCGCCTTCGCGCGCCACCGGGCGAGGTGCCCTGTTACCCAGTCGGCGATCTCACGGATGCCGTCGTCGGAGGTGAGGCTGGTGAAGACGACGGGAAGGTCGCCGCGTTGCCGTTCGGCGTCGGCGGCCATGGTGGCGAGGTCGGCGCCGACGTGCGGGGCGAGGTCGGTCTTGTTGACGACGAGGAGGTCGGCGGTGGTGATGCCGGGACCTCCCTTACGGGGGATGTCGTCACCGCTGGAGACATCGATGACGAAGATCTGCACGTCGACGAGGCCCTTGGAGAAGGTGGCGGTGAGGTTGTCGCCACCGGACTCGACGAGCACGAGGTCGAGGGGGTGGAGGGTCTCGTCGAAGCGTTCGACGGCCTCCAGGTTGGCGGAGATGTCGTCCCGGATCGCGGTGTGCGGGCATGCGCCGGTCTCCACCGCCGTGATCCGCTCGGGGGACAGCACGGCCTCGCGCAGCAGGAACTCGGCGTCCTCGCGGGTGTAGATGTCGTTGGTGACGACGGCGAGGGAGAATTCGTCGCGCAGGGTGCGGCAGAGCGCGGCGACACTGGCGGTCTTGCCGGAGCCGACGGGACCGCCCAGGCCGACGCGGAAGGCACGGAGACCACGGTCCGCGCGCAGCGGCTCGGGGCTGTAGGCGTGGCGATGGGGCATGGTCACGGGGTGATCGAGGTGCATGGAAACTCCAGACGGGCAGGGTGGGTTCAGGAGGCGAAGAGCCGCATGGTCCAGGCGGCGTGCTGCTCTCCGGTGATGTCCAACAGCGGGGAGGACGCCGATGGCAGGACGTCAAGGCCCTCGGTCGTCACGCGGGCCGCCGCGTCGGCGGCGGCCGCGGCGACGGTGTCGGTCTCCGCGCTGAGGCGTGCCAGCAGCCGCGAGGCGTCGAGCGGGTTGAGGCTGAGCAGGCGCACCGCTGCGGTGGCCGGGCCGCCGGTGCTCTCGTACGCTGCGGCACAGGCTGCGTCCTTCGGGGTGAGCCCGGCGGCTCGGACGGCGAGGCCCTGGACGATGGGCTGATGGGCACCCTGGGGGCGCTCGGCGGCCAAGCGGTCGAGTTCGGCGGACGGGAAAGTGGCGCGTGCCGCGCGCATCATCTGCCGCCCGAGCCTGCGGGCCACGGCGCGCAGCGCGGGGACCGGGGTGCGTGCGTCGGCGGCATCGTCCAGCAGCAGCGGGTCGCATCCGGCGGCGGCCGCGGCAGCCAGACCGGCCGTGGTCAGACCCGTGGTGTGAAGGCGCCCCCGGCAGAAGGCTTCGAGGCTGTAGATGTCGTGTACGGCTTTGTGGGCGACTGCGGCCTCGACGCCGCCGGAGTGGGCGTGCCCGCCGGCGGGGAAGCGGCCGTCGGCCAGCAGGAGCAGTGCGGCACGGCTCATGGGCGAGCGGCTTCCTTTCGCAGGGTTGGATGGTGCCGTGGTCCAGACGGGCGCAGGTCCTGCCTGGGCCACGGCCGCGGTGACGGCGTCATCGGCGGGGCAAGGTCCGGTCAGAAGAGGAAGTACCTCTGTGCCATGGGGACTTCACTCGCGTAGGCGCGCGGTACGGTCGCTCCGTTGATTTCCGTGCGGGCGTCCCCTGTGGTCGCACCGCCGATGGTGACCTCGAAGCTGTTGTGATCGACGTCGAGGCTCTCCGGCACCATGTCGTTCAGCTTCATGTCGGCCTTGGTGACCTCTCGGATGCCCGTCGAGATGTCCATGAACTTCTTGACGAGGCCAAGCCCCCCGGTCTTCACCTCCGTGACGTTCCCGCTGCTGTCCCGGACGGTGACGACTCGCGAGTTCAACTTGTCGGCCACGCCCGGGGCCACGAAGTTGTACGAGTTGCTCTGTGGGGAGCGGCCGGTGGAGCCCCAGACCGCCCGCGGCAGGAAAGGCTGCGGCGTCGTGATCGACGCGTTGGCGTCGCCCACCTGCGCGTACGCGAGCTGCCCGCCCTTGAGGACCATGTGCATCTTGACGCCGAAGAACTTAGGCTCCCAGAGCACCAGGTCGGCGAGCTTCCCGGTCTCCACCGAACCGACGTGACCGTCGATGCCGTGCGTGATCGCCGGGTTGATCGTGTACTTGGCAACGTATCGGCGCGCCCGGTAGTTGTCGTTCGGGATCAGCTTCTCTGCATGGTGCGAGTGGCCGTTGTCATCAGCGATCGGGCGGACCTTCGCGTTGTCGAGGTCCTCCTTCAAAGGGCCATAGCGGGATTTCATGACGTGCGCGGTCTGCCAGGTACGCATGACCATCTCGCCGATGCGTCCCATCGCCTGGGCGTCGGAGGACATCATCGAAATGGCGCCCATGTCGTGGAGGAGGTCCTCCGCGGCCATGGTGGACGGCCGGATGCGGGAGTCGGCGAAAGCCATGTCCGCCGGGATGTCCGGGTTGAGGTGGTGGCAGACCACCATCATGTCGATGTGCTCCGCCACGGTGTTCACCGTCAGGGGGCGGGTCGGGTTGGTCGAGGCGGGCAGGACGTTCGTCTCTTTGACCAGCTCGATCATGTCCGGGGCGTGACCACCGCCGGCGCCCTCGACGTGGAAGATGTGGACCGAACGCTTCTTACCGTCCTTCGTGAAGGCGTCGCGGGTGCTGTCCAGGAAACCGGACTCGTTCAGCGAGTCGGCATGCAGGGCAAGTTGGACCCGGCGGCTCTCGCACACCTCCAGTGCCGCGTCGATCACAGCGGGCGTGGCTCCCCAGTCCTCGTGGACCTTGAAGCCGATGACGCCGGCGTCGACCTGTTCGTTGAGGGCGTCCGGGTTCACCGTGCTGCCCTTGCCGAGCAGGCCGATGTTGACCGGGTAGGCGTCCAGGCTCTCGAAGACCCGGGTGATGTGCCACTCGCCCGGGGTCACCGTGGTGGCGGTGCTGCCCTCGGCGGGGCCGGTGCCGCCGCCGATGAGCGTGGTCACACCCGAGGCGAGGGCCTCGTGGATCTGCTCCGGGCAGATGAAATGGACGTGGGTATCCACGCCACCCGCGGTGAGGATCCGCCCGTTGCCGGAGATGACCTCGGTGCTCGGACCGACCACGAAGTTCGCCGGCTGCACCGGCAGTGTCGGCTGCACCGGCAGCGTGTCGCTCGGGGCCGTACGGTCCGGCATCTCGAACTCGTTGGGCGGGATCGGGTCCATCGTCTCGGGGTTGTACGCCTTGCCGATGGCGGCGATCTCACCATCGCGGAGCCCGATGTCGGCCTTGACCACACCCCACCAGTCGAGGATCAGCGCACCGGTGATGACCGTGTCCACGGGCTTATGTTTGCCTTGGGCATCCCCGTTTCTGGGGATGTGGGACATGCCCATCGACGTGCGGATCACCTTTCCGCCGCCGAAGATCATCTCGTTGCCGCTGTGCTTCGGACCGCCGCTCCAGTCGGCCTCGATCTCGACGGTCAGGGCGGTGTCGGCCAGGCGGACGCGGTCCTTGGTGGTGGGACCGTACCGAGCGGCGTAATCGGCCCGCTTCAGCACATTGCTCGACGCCGAGTTCTCCGGTGAGCTCGCCGGCCTGCTGCTCGACGGGGTGCTTGAGTTGGTGCTCACCGGTGCGTCACCTCGCGCAGCCCCTTGACCTGTCGGTCGCCCTGGATCTCCACCAGCTCGACGCAGCACTCATCGCCCGGCTCGAAGCGCACGGATGTACCCGCGGCGATGTTCAGCCGCCGCAGCCACGCCGCCTCGCAGTCCTTGAGATCCTGGAGCGCCTCCAACTCCGGACCGGAAGGAACCTCGACCTTGAGGACCTTCAGCCCCGGGTTGACCTCGGCGAAGTGGTAGTGGGAACCGACCTGGATGGGACGGTCCGACACGTTCTTCACCCTGATCCTCGTCCTGCCCGCACCCGGCAGCATGGTGGCGTCTTCCTGTAGGTCCGCATTGAACTCAATCGCCTTGTACCAAGACGCCGCCTCCTGTTCTCGGCACTTGTCACAGCACGAGGGCGAGCCGTTGCCACTGCCGCCATCGCAGCCGACCGAGCAGTCCGGCTTGCGCGGTGGCTCGGGGTGCTCGACCTTGCCCGGGTGGACCTCGGGTTCCGCTGTGGCCTCCGGGAAGGGGTCGTGAAGGGTGACCAGCTTGGTGCCGTCCGGGAACGTGGCCTCCACCTGCACGCTCTTGATCATTTCCGGAACGCCGTCCATCACCTCGTCCCGACTGAACAACTGCCGACCCGAGTCCATGATGTCGCTGACCGTCTTGCCGGCGCGCGCCTGCTCGAAGACGTGCACCGTCAGCAGGGCCATCACCTCGGGATAGTTGAGGAGCAGCCCACTGTCACGGCGCCGCTGCGCCACGTCGGCCGCCACATGGATCAGCAGGCGCTCCTGCTCATGCGGAGTCAAATGCACGATGAGCCGTTTCTCTTGAGCGGACAGTGCATGCGGCCGGACATGCCAAAGAGAACGAAAGACGTCCCCGGACGACGCCAGGCGCTCCTTGATCATCAGGGGGGAGAAGTCATCGAGAAGGCCACGGCACAGATCGCGTACACGATCAGGTGAATGCGAGCCGGAGAGTGCGCAGTCACTGCCCCCGCCCTATATAGGGGTCCAGAAGCAAAACCGCAGCAGATGCCGCTGATCCGGGCGAGTCAGCAGGTCGAGACGAGGCTGCAGCCGGAGGCAGCTCGGTCAATCTCTTTCGGGGCATGGATGACGAACCGGTGGTACACCAACGGCCAGCGGTCCATCGCTTCGTGACGTCGGTGAGAGCGCCGACCAGTCGGCGACGGCCTCCGCAGGGGTGAATCACTTGGCGTCTTCCCCGGGGCACCTCACTCACAGGACGGGCGGGAGCGCTGCCGCCAGGTGGTGACGACGACCTTCCGGGACCACCTCCCGGAGGAGCTGTCGGTCCACCTGGCGGCGTGACCGCTACACGATCCCGAGGTCCCGCAGGACGCGGTGCTGAGTGGGTGCCGGATTCACGGGGAAGTAGAGGTAGCAGACTCCCCCACTACCGCTCTTGACCTGGCCTTTTGCGTCGTACCGCTTCGTGCGCAGCCAGATGTTCTCGAACTCCCGGCGAGGGTAAACCCGCCGCACGGCCTGGTCATCCGGAGAAGCCGGGTCGTTGGCGATGACGTCGCCGTCGAGGGTGAAGCCGATGACGGTCATGAGGTGGCCGGCGGTGCCGTAGCCCGCGCCGTCGAGTTCGGTGGCGAGGAAGGACTGGGAGGTGATGACGGGGATACCGGCGGCGATGAGGTGTTCGGCGTCGGTGAGGGAGGAGAGGCGGGTCACCACGGACTGGAGGCCGGGGTAGGTGGCGGCGTAGGCGGCGTTGAAGGGCCAGTTGCCGCAGCCCTGGTATTGGCTGTCGTAGGTGCGGCGGGCGGCGAGGCAGACCTGGGGGTCGGCGTACGAGGGGTCGACCCAGGCGAGGTCCCCGGGGGCGGGGCGGTGCCCCCAGTACTCGGTGATCATCTGGGAGGAGGTGGGGCTGCACCACGCCTCGCCGCCGTTGTCGTACTCGGGGTACTGCCCCTTGTGGATCTCCTGGGAGTAGCGCGGGACGGGGAGTTCGCGGCCGGCGGCCGGGCCGGGGGCGGAGGCCGGGACCTCGAAGCGGGCGGGGATGTCCGAGCCCATCGCGCCGAGCCGGTGGACGGTGGGTGTGGCGGTGGTGCCCGGGGTGCGGTGCAGGGTGACGCGCAGCGCGTACGCGGTGAAGCGGGTGCCACCCGCCGCGTCGTCGAGCGCGAGGGTGTCGGTGGAGACGCTGCTGCGGCCGTCCTTCTGGTCGTCGACGGAGGTGCGGCGGATGTCCGCGTCGCCGTCGCCGGAGGTCCAGCGGCCCATGACGTACCAGGGCGTGTGGTCGCCGTCGGAGTAGGCGGCGCGGGCCTCGACGGTGATCCAGGTGCCGGGCGGGGTGTGGGCGTTCCAGGAGGCGACGAGTTCGGAGGCCGGGACGGCGAGGGTGTGGCGGGGGCCGGTCCAGGTGGCGTACTCCCAGGCGGCGGTGCGGCCGGTGTGCGGGTCGCGGTAGTCGGCGGTTCCGGCGGGGGTCAGCAGGCGGATCCCGGCGCGGGCGGACGGCGCCGGGCCGGTCCCGGCGTGGGTGCCGCGCGCCCAGTCGGCGGCGGTGGTCCAGGCGTGGTAGTCCACGGTTCTCCTCGGGCGGCCCGCCCGCGGCGCGGGCCCGGAGCCCGTGGGGCGCGGCGTGGCGGCCGCGACGGGGGCCGCGGAGGCCGCGGCCGCGGCGAGTGCGGCGGCGAGGACGGTGCGGCGGGGCGCGGAACGTGTCATCGGGATTCCCCCAGTCGGGTGCGGCGTACGGGACGCGGACGGTGCAGGCAGCGGGCGGAACACGGTCGGGTGGCCCCGAGCGGGACGACGGCACCCGGCACCACGGACGGACGGGACACCGGGCCGTGGGGCCGCGGCGCCCGTTGGGCGGCAGGGATCAACTATCGCCGGTGCCGCCACATTTCGGCCAGCGGTCGGACGCGCGTCGTCGAGCCGATGTGAGCGGTGGACACCGGATACGTACGCTGGCGCGATGAACGACGCCCTGGCCCCGCTCGCCGCCCGCCTCGCCGCGCTCCCGCCGTCCTGCGGCCCGGTGCGGCTGATCGGGGTCGACGGGCACGCAGGGTCGGGGAAGAGCACCTTCGCCCGGCGGCTGGCCGCGGCGCTCGGCGGCGCACCGGTCATCCGCACCGACGACCTGGCCTGCCATGCGTGGCTGTTCGGCTGGGCGGAGCGGTTCCGGGATCAGGTGCTGGCGCCGCTGTCCCGGGGCGAGCGGGCGCGGTACGAGGTGTACGACTGGGTGCGCCGGGAGTACGGCGAGGTGCGGGAGGTGGCGCCGGAGCCGGTGGTGCTGGTGGAGGGCGTGGGCGTCGGGCGCCGGGCGCTGCGTCCGCAGCTGGCCTGTCTGTTGTGGATGGAGCTGGCGGACGAGCCGTCCTGGGAGCGGGGGCGGCTACGGGACGGGGCGGGGCTCACGGAGTTCTGGGATGGCTGGATTCCGGCGGAGCGCACGCACTTCGCGGCGGATCCGTCGCGTCCGTACGCCGACCTTCTGGTGCGGCAGGGAGCGGTGGGGTACGAGGTGTCCGAGGGTCCCCGTTCCGCAACCTGAAGGAACGTCACCTTCACCCTGTGTCACCGGAGTTGGAGGGGGTGCGGGCGCCGGGTGGCGAGGACCCGCCGACTGCCCAACTCGGCTTGACCTGGGGGGCGTACAGGACTTACGTTCTCATTGTGCGGCTCACAGAGCCGCCCGCAGACGCGAAGCCCCCGGTTGTTCCCCCGTGATCGGGGGCTTCGTTCTGCCCTGACATCCCTTTTCGCCGCTCTCGGCCCCCTCTTCCCCTCACCGTGGGTCACCGCCCCGTTCGCGCCGTGTGCGCCCCCTTCTGCCCCCTTCCGCGCATCCCCTGTCGCCCCCTACGGCCTGCGGCGACACCCCGGGTACCATGCCAGTCGGTGCCACGACAGGGGCGTGCGAGGGGCCGGTGACGACTGCGGGGGCGGCGGCAACTCCCGTACGGCGTACGGCGCTTCGGGCGGTGGCGTGGCAGCCGGTCGGCGGGACACCGGGGCACGTTCTGTGGGGGATGCGATGGACTTGGGTACACCGGGCGCGCCGCCCGCCCCGGCCGAACTCGCCTGGCTGCGCGCGGTCGACGCCTACACCGTCGGCGCGTACCCGCAGGCCGAGGAGGAGTTCCGGGCCGCGGTACGGATGGATCCGACGATGGCCGACGCCTGGCTCGGGCTCCACGCGCTGCGCGCCGACACCTCGACCGCCCTGCTGCGGATGCACCGCCACCGCGACCGCTTCGGCGAACAGCGCACCCGCCACGGACGCCCCCTCAACTCCTGGTACTGGTTGGGCTGGTGGGTGCAGCCGGTGCTGGAGAGCCGCCGCGATCTGCTGCTCGCGCACGCCTCCCACTGGCTCGACGGCCGCCACGTCGCGGAGCTGGACCAGGCGCTGGCGGGCTGCCCGCCGGTCGACGCCGACCCGCAGGTCCGCTTTCTGCACGCCTGCCGCGCCTACCTCGTCAAGGACTGGGAACAGCTCGTACGCCACACCGAACCGCTGCTGGACGACCCGGTGCTGGGCATCGAGGCCGGGTTGTTCGGGGGGATGGCGCGGGTGCGGCTGGAGATGTACGGGCAGGCCGCGCCGCTGCTGTCGGCCGCGCTGATGCGGTGCCGCAGCGAACAGCCGCAGCGCAAGGAGCTGCGGTACTGGCTCGCCCGCGCCCACGAGGGCACCGGCCGCAGCGCCGCCGCCCTCCCCCTCTACCGCGCGGTGCACCGCGTCGACCGGCAGTTCATGGACACCGCGGCGCGGCTGGCCACCATCACCCAGGCCGATGGGCTGGAGGAGGGCGGCGACCTCGCGACCGTGTCCGCCGCGGGTCAGGAGGCCGGGCGCGACCCCGATCCGCTCGCGCCGCTCGACGCCGTCGACGGGTGGGAGGCGCCGGCCGGTGAGGCGGGTTTCCCGGAGGCGGCGGGCGCGGTGCCCGACGCGGCGTCCCCTGCGCGGCACAAGGCGGCGGTGCCCGGGCAGCGGGCCGCCGGGCGGGCGGCCGGGCCCGCCGATCCCGTCCTGCTGGAGCGGGCGCTGACGGAGCTGGAGCGGATGGTCGGCATGGAGCCGGTCAAGCGGCAGGTGCGGGCGCTCTCCGCGCAGCTGCGGATGGCCGGGCTGCGGGCCGGTCAGGGCCTGCCGGTGCAGCCGCCCAAGCGGCACTTCGTCTTCTCCGGCCCGTCCGGCACCGGGAAGACAACGGTGGCGCGCATCCTCGGCCGGGTCTTCTACGCCCTGGGACTGCTCGGCGGCGACCATCTGGTGGAGGCCCAACGCGCCGATCTGGTCGGCGAGTTCCTCGGCCAGACCGCCGTCAAGGCCAACGATCTGATCGACTCGGCGCTCGGCGGCGTCCTCTTCGTCGACGAGGCGTACAGCCTCTCCAACACCGGCTACAGCAAGGGCGACGCGTACGGCGACGAGGCACTGCAGGTGCTGCTCAAGCGTGCCGAGGACAACCGCGACCGGCTCGTCGTCATCCTGGCGGGCTACCCGGAGGGCATGGACCGGCTGCTGGCCGCCAACCCGGGGCTGTCGTCGCGGTTCACCAGCCGGGTCGACTTCCCCAGCTACCGGCCGGGCGAGCTGACCGCGATCGGCGAGGTGCTGGCCGAGGAGAACGGCGACCGCTGGGACGACGAGGCCCGCGACGAACTGCGCAGCATCAGCGGTCACGTCGTCGACCAGGGCTGGATCGACGAACTGGGCAACGGCCGCTTCCTGCGCACCCTGTACGAGAAGAGCTGCGCCTACCGCGACCTGCGGCTCTCCACCTGGCGCGGCACCCCGGGCCGCGACGACCTCGCCACGCTCCGGCTGCCCGATCTGATCCAGGCGTACGGCGAGGTGCGTTCAGGGCGCGGCCCGGGCACGGCGGGGCCCGCCCCGCTCTGAACCGCGCGGTGCGCGGCGGCGGGACGGGCCCCTGGGCCTCAGCCGGTCAGCCGGTCAGCGCGCGGTCCCCGTCGGGGCGTCCGGCGCCCCCGGCCACCTCGGCGCCGGTGCCGTCCGGTGCGGGAGCCGGGACGGGCGCGACCGCGTCGCGGGCGCCGTGCGAGAGCGACTCCGTGCGGTGCGCCGGGTCGTGCACCTCTCCGACCAGCATCTCCAGGACGTCCTCCAGCGCGACGAGGCCGAGCACCCGGCCGGTCGGGCCCGCGACCGCGGCGAGATGGGAGGCGGCCCGGCGCATCGCGGTCAGCGCATCGTCCAGGGGGAGTTCGGCGCGGAGCGTCGTCATCGGGTGCCAGACGCGCTGCGGCACCGCGCGGTCCCGCTCCTCCAGGTCGAGGACGTCCTTGACGTGCAGATAGCCCATGTACGCACCGCCCGGCGCGCAGACCGGGAAGCGGGAGTAGCCGGTGGCGACGGTCAGCTCCTCCACCTGGCGCGGGGTGACCGTCGCGTCGATGGTGACCAGCCGGGCCGGGCCGAGCAGGACGTCGGTGACGGGGCGGCTGCCCAGCTCCAGCGCGTCGGCCAGCCGCTCCTGTTCGGCCGGGGCGAGCAGCCCGGCCTGTCCGGCGTCCTCGACGAGATGGGTGAGCTGTTCGCTGGTGAAGACCGCCTCGACCTCGTCCTTGGGCTCGACGCCGAAGAGCCGCAGCACTCCCCTGGCGCAGGCGCCGAGCAGCGCGGTGACCGGGCGGCAGAGCCGGGCGAAGGCGACGAGGCCCGGGCTGAACCACAGCGCGGTCCTCTCGGGCGCCGCCATCGCGAGGTTCTTCGGCACCATCTCGCCGATGACGAGGTGGAGGAAGACCACCACGGCCAGGGCGATGGCGTAGCCGAGCGGGTGGATCAGCGGGGCGGGCAGACGGACCGCGGCGAAGAGCGGTTCCAGCAGCCGGGCGACGGTCGGCTCGGCGACGGCGCCCAGCGTCAGGGAGCAGACGGTGATGCCGAACTGCGCGGCGGCCATCATCTGCGGGAGGTTCTCCAGCCCGTGCAGCACCTGACGGGCCCGCTTGGAGCCCTCGGTGGCCAGCGGCTCGATCTGGCTGCGGCGTACGGAGACGAGGGCGAACTCGGCGCCGACGAAGAAGCCGTTGGCGAGGACGAGGAGGACGGCGAGGAGAAGTTGCGCGAAGGTCACCGGGCGGCCTCCGCCCCGGCGCCGACGGTCTCCCGGGCGACGCCCGCGGGAGCCGTGCGGACGATCCTTATCCGCTCGGCGCGGTGGTGCGCGACCAGCCGCACCCGCAGCCGCCAGCCGTCGAGTTCGGCGGTGTCACCGGGGGCCGGAATCCGGCCGAGTATGTGGGCGACCAGCCCGGCGACGGTCTCGTACGGGCCGTCGGGGGCCGTCAGGCCGATCCGCCGCAGCGTGTCGACGCGGCAGCCGCCGTCGGCGTCCCAGGCGGGGCGGCCGTCCTCGGCGGGCGCCTGGCCCAGCTCGGGCAGGTCCACCCGGTCGTGCTCGTCGCGGACCTCGCCGACCAGTTCCTCGATGATGTCCTCCAGGGTGACGACACCGGCGGTGCCGCCGTACTCGTCGACGACGACGGCTATCGGCGCCTCGCTGCGCAGCCGCTCCAGCAGCGGGGCGACGGGCAGCGTCGCGGGCACCTGGAGCGGCGGCACGGCGATCCGCGCAGCGGGCGTGCGCAGCCGGTCGGGCGCCGGGACGGCCAGCGCGTCCTTGAGGTGCACCATGCCGACGACCTCGTCGAGGCGGGCACGGTAGACGGGGAAGCGGGACAGACCGGTGGCGCGGGTGAGGTTGACGACGTCCTCGGCGGTCGCGGACGCCTGGAGGGCGCTGACCCGCACCCGGGGCGTCATGACGTTCTCCGCCGTCAGATCGCCGAGCGCGAGGGTGCGGACGAAGAGGTCGGCGGTGTCCTGCTCGATGGCTCCGGCCTGCGCGGAGTGCCGGGCGAGGGAGACCAGTTCGCCGGGGGTACGGGCGGAGGCCAGTTCATCGGTGGGCTCCACGCCGAGGGCCCGGACGAGGCGGTTGGCGACAGTGTTCAGCAGGGTGATCACCGGGCGGAAGAAGCGCGAGAAGGCGTTCTGCGGACCGGCGACGAAGCGGGCCACCTGGAGCGGCTTGGAGACCGCCCAGTTCTTCGGTACCAGTTCGCCGACGACCATCTGCACGGCGGAGGCGACGAGCATGCCCGTCACCACGGAGATGCCGGACACGGCGCCGCGGGGCAGCCCGGTCGCGGTCAGCGGCCCGTCGAGGACGGCGGCGAGCGCCGGTTCGGCGAGCATGCCGACGACCAGGGAGGTGATGGTGATGCCCAGTTGGGTGCCGGAGAGCTGGAAGGACAGCTCGCGCAGGGCGGCGACGACGGTGGCGGCGCGGCGGTCGCCGTCGGCGGCGGCCCGTTCCGCGTCGGCCTTCTCGACGGTGACGAGCCCGAACTCGGCGGCCACGAAGAAGCCGTTGGCCAGGATGAGGACGAGCGCTGTGGTGAGCAACAGGAGGGGGCCGGTCATGCCGCCGCCTCCGTCGTATCCGGGGGGTCGGAGGGGGCGGCGCAGGTACTACAGGACGATCCGTCCATTGCCGGAGGGAGTCACTCCTCAGGTCGCAGTGGCCCCGGGCAAGGGGCGGGCGCGGAAGGGCGCCGTGGACAACAGGGTAAACAGCGGGGCGCCGGTTGCGGCAGGGCCACCGGGCGGTCGCCCGGACGGCGGGTCAGGCCGTGGCGGGGCGGCCGGTGCCGTGGAGTTCGGCGAGGTCGCGCAGCGCGCGGGCGTCGCGGATGGCCTGCTGGCGGGCGATGCCGGGCTGGATGCCCATCGCGGGGAGGCTGGTGCCGTCGGCGAGGTCGAGGTGGACCCAGGCGTCACCGGCCCGGAGGTTGACGCGCAGCACCTGGGCCCAGGCCAGTTCGCGGCGGGTGGTGAGGTTGACGACGGTGACGCCCTCCTGCCGGGCGACCACCTTGGGGCGGGCGAGCAGCAGGAGGACGGCGAGCACCAGCAGACCGACGAAGACAAAGCTGATCCGCTCCCCGCCGGTCAGCTTGGGCAGCGCCAGCGCGATGGCGGTGAGGGCCGCGAACTGGACGAGTCCGACGAGGTACAGGACGACCCGCTGTCTCTTATACCCATCTGACGCTGCCGACGACTTAA
>NZ_VKJP01000589.1 GCF_007280575.1 Streptomyces benahoarensis | reverse complement strand
TGTATAAGAGACAGCTTCGAGGCGCTGCCGAACCTGTTCGCCGCCATCGTCACCTGGGAGTTGGCGTACTGGTCGGAGCGGATCGGCGAGCGGATCGAACCCGGCGACCTGGAGCCGATGAACGGGGCGCTCGCGGAGGCGGGCCGCTCGGTCACGGCCGCGCAGTGGCTCGCCGGCCTCCAGACGTGGCAGCGCTGGGCCCGCGGTGTGGCCGCGCTCTGGGAGGACGACGTGGACGTCCTGCTCACACCGACGGTGTCCACGCCGCCGCGGCCGCTGGGACAGCTCGCGCCGACGGCGCAGGAGCCGATGGACCTGGTGGCGGGCGTCACCGAGGGCATCGCCTTCACCCTGCCCTTCAACCTCACCGGCCAGCCCGCCGTCTCCCTGCCCCTGTACCGCAACGCCGAGGGCCTGCCGATCGGCGTCCAACTGGTCGCGGCCTACGGGCGGGAGGACGTGCTGATCCGTTTGGCCTCCCAGCTCGAAGAGGCGGCGCCGTGGTCGGGCGCGCGGCCGCCGTTCTCGGCGTAGGGGCTGATTCGCAGGACGAGTCCAGGGGGACGGGGCCCGGTCCATGCGGTGCACCTGGGCCGCCGGGCGCCCGGCCCCGTCCCCTTCCCTCACACCGTCAGCTCCCTCCCGTCCTCCGGGACCTCCACCCCCGCGCGCCGCACCTCATCTGCGGCATCGGACGACGGATCCAGAAGCGGATTGGTGTTGTTGAAGTGTGTGTAGAGGCGGCGTAGGTCCGGGTGGCGGGCGAGGCCGGTGAGGGTGCCGCCGGGGCCGCTCACCGGGAGGTGGCCCATCAGGGACTGCCCGGCGTCCGGCGACCGTACCGCCTGCCCCAGCTCCTCCGCGCTGAAGAACGTCCCGTCGACGAGGGCGCAGGTCACCGACGCGAGGAGGTCGTCGAAGCCGTCGGGCCAGGTGGCCAGGCAGGGCGCGTAGAGCAGCGCCCCGCCGGTCGCCGGGTCCTCGATCCGTACCGCGCTCGCCCAGGGGACATCGGTGGCGGGCGCCGCGACATACTTCGGGGCCTTCGTCCCGACCGGGTGCAGGGTGGCGGTGAGGCCCCCGGACAGCGTGAACGGGGCGGAGGCGGCGGCCGTCCGGTCCGTGGAGCCTTGCGTGGTCAGGGGGTCGGTGTCCTGCCACCGCCAGGGCGCGTAGCGGTCCAGCAGGCCCCGCAGCGGCAGCGCCGTGGAAAGCGCCTCGTGGACGGGCGGCACCGCGTACACCGTCAGGTCCGCGCCGCCGCGCAGCACCGCCAGGCCGAGAGTGTGGTCGGCCTCCGCGTCGGTCAGCAGGACGCCGCGCACCGGGGTGTCCCGCGGCCCCGGGCCCGCGGCCAGCGCGGATGTCGCCTCCAGCTGGACCCGGATGTCCGGCGAGGCGTTCAGCAGCCACCAGTCACGGCCGTTGCCGCTGACGGCGACGGAGTCCTGGAACCGGGACGGCAGCTCGCCACGGCGGCACCGGGCACACAGCGCGCACCCGCAGTTCCACTGCGGGAACCCCCCGCCCGCGGCGGTACCGAGCAACTTCACCCTCATCGACAGCCTCCCCCACTCACCGAATACGCCGGGTTCCTGACACTTACGCGCCTCGGATCGCGAAACCGCAGCGGGTTTCCGAGACCGTCGGGGAGCCTCCCCCCTCAACGGCGCGGGCGAACACGCCGGGCGGGGAGGGTAGGGGGAGCGGACCTCAGCCCCGCGCCGACGAGCAGCGGCAACGGCCGCCGGTCGGGGAGCACGGCACCGCGGAACTCGGCTACCGGGTCGCACGGCACGTCGCCGGGCACGGTGCGGCGACCGCGACCGTCCGGGAGCTGTGCGACCTGGCGGCGGAGCGGTACGGGCCGGGCACCCTCAGGGCGGCCACCGCCCACGGGAATGCCGCGTCCCGGAAGGTGCTGGCCAAGGCCGGTTTCCTCACGGCCGGCCCCGCCGGACCCGGCCGACCTCGGCGGCAAGCCGGGCACCTGGTACCGGCGCGACCTCGCACGCCGGCAGGGGTCCGCGACGTTCCCGCACGCCCCGTTCTCCCTTTCTCTTATACACATC
>NZ_VKJP01000588.1 GCF_007280575.1 Streptomyces benahoarensis | reverse complement strand
GCTGCCGGACGGGGGTGGTGCCGGAGCCGGTTTCGGTGGGGGGCACGGCGGCGCTCTCCTCTCGTGGCCCCGGGAACGCGGATCGGCGCGTCCCCGGGGCGGGCCGGGGCGGCTGGCGGGTACGCCGCGCCCCGGGCTGTCCTGGTGCTTGCGGGTGTCGAACGACATGCCCTGGAGGGTGTCCGTAAAGTCCCGTCGTTCGCCCGGAGGGCGTCGCACGCCAGGCGGGCCTTTGCGGACACGCCCTAGACGGCCAGTGGGTTGGGCAGGGCGAGGTAGACGGATTGGGTGTCGACGGGCCCGACGAGTTCGTCGAGACCGTGCAGCCGGGTCGCGAGATTGGCCTTGCAGCGCAGGGTGCGCGTGGTCAGCAGCAGCTCCGGCAGGCGGGAGCGGTGGGCCGCGGGCGCGGTGGCGGCGTCGGCGAGGAAGTGGCGGAAGGCGGCGAGCAGGACCTCCTCACGGACCAGGTGTTCGGCGCCGAAGGCCCCGATGAGGCCGAGGACGTTGTTGATGGCGAGGTAGTAGGCGAAGCGTTCGTCGGTGACGTCGTCGGGGACGAAGGTGTCGCTGGCCTCGCCGAGACCGGGCAGGCGGGCGGTGAGTTCGTCCCGCCGCGAGGTACGGAAGTAGTAGCCCTGGTTGTCGCGGTAGCGGCCGCCCGCGGGCCAGCCGTCGGCGTCGAGGAGGACCAGGGTGTTCTGCTGGTGGGCCTCCAGGGCGACGCCCGCGGTGCCGTCGAGCCACAGGGCGGGCCGGACGACGGCTTCGAGGTAGCGCAGGAACCATTCGGTGGCGACGGCGGCGAGGGTGCGGCCGGTCCGCGCGCCGAGGGCGGTGATCAGTACGGCGAGGCGGGACCGCATCTCCGGGCGGCCGGGCCAGGGCCGGGGCGAGGTGAGCCCGGCCAGGCAGACCGCGTCGTCGCCGGGGCGGAAGGGGTGGTGCCGGATGACGGCGTCCAGGCCCTGGACGGGGGCGCCGTCGGGTCCGTCGACGGCGAGGTAGGCCGGGTCGCGGATGATGTCGAATCCGGGGTGGGCGGCCTGCCAGCGGGCGGCGAGGCCGGTGCGCAGCAGCCGGTGCACCTCGACGCCGCGGAGCAGCTCCTTGCGGAGGTTCTCCCGGCGGGAGTTGGTGATCCGCAGCCCGAGGGAGAGCTTCAGCATCGCGTCGGAGCCGGGGCGGCAGACGGTACGGACCGAGGAGGTCGGGTACCAGACCGGGCCGCCCGGACCGAGGTCGGTGAGCGCGCCGGAGTCGAGGAGCGCGGCGACCTCGGGGCGGGTGGCGAGGTCGCGGGCCTGCCAGGGGTGGAGCGGCAGCGGGACGGTGCCGTCGGGAGGGGTCGGGGCACCGGCGGCGAGGGCGTGGGCGAGCCGGTCGGCGGGGACGGTCCGGCCGCGTTCGGTCCAGGCGGAGTCGGCGGCGAGGACCGAGGGGTGCACGGCCATCCAGTGGAGCGGGAAGCCGCCGCGCAACTCGGGGGCGTAGAGATGGTGTTCGGCGTCGGTCAGGCCCTCGCGGCTCTTGGGGGTGGGGTGCAGCGGATGGCCGAGGAGGAGGGACTGCTCGCCGTCGAGGAAGCGGGAGTGCCCGGCGTCGGCGGGGCGGGCGCGGCGGTCGGCGAGGAAGACGGCGGTGGTGCGGACGGAGGAGGCGACCCGGCCGACGAGGTCGGCGCCGTCGCCGCAGGCGGTGCCGGAGCCGGGGCGGGCCGCGTCGTGGGCGGCCTCCCGGCGCAGCAGTGCGGCGAGGGTGACCGCGTCGAGCGGGGCGGCGCCGTCCGGGGTGCCCTCCAGGGTGGGGGCGCCGAGGCGGTGCAGGCCGGTGGGCGACCAGTAGCGGACGGGAATGTGCAGGGCGGTGGCGCTGGCGTGCAGCGGGATGCGCAGGCGGCCGCCCGCGGGGCGGTGGCCGCCGCTCTCACGGACCCAGCAGCGCAGCAGGTTCTCGACGGCGGCGGCGTCGGCGGCGCGGGCCGGGTCCGGGTGGTCGAGGGGGTCGAGGTCCGTGGGGAACGGGTGCGGCGTGGCGTCCGGCTCCGGGGCGGGGTCGGCGCCACGCCGCTGGGCCTGGCGCGGTACGCCCGGGCCGAGGGTGTCCGTGCCGGGG
>NZ_VKJP01000587.1 GCF_007280575.1 Streptomyces benahoarensis | reverse complement strand
CACCAACCCCGCACCCCTCACCGTCCTCGAACGCGCCGGCGACAAGGACCTCACCGCCACCACGGGCGACACCTTCACCACCCCGCCCCAGGTGCGCGCCAAGGACGGCGCGGGCAAACCCGTCGCCGGTGCCCCCGTGCGGTTCGCCGTCACCGGCACCACCGACGCCCGCTTCCCGGACGGTGCCGCCGACGTCACCGTCACCACCGACAAGGACGGCCTGGCCACCGCCCCGGCGCTGCGCGCGGGCAAGAGCACCGGCACCTTCACCGTCCGCGCCACCGCCGTCGGCCGCACCGTCCCGCCCGTCGACTTCTCCGCCACCGTCGAGGCCCCGCCCGCCCCGAAGGCCGACACCCTCACCCGCACCTCGGACGAGGAACTGACCGTGACCGCGGGCGACAGCTACGCGGCCGACAGTATCGAGATCAAGGCCGGCCACCAGGGCGAGGCGGCCGCGGGCGTCCCCGTCACCGCCACCATGGTCACCGACGACCCGGACCACCCGGCCCCGAACACCGCCGGACCGTCCTTCACCGACCCACGGACCACCGGCGCGGACGCGGACACCCCGCAGCGCACCCTGACCGACCTCACCACCGACGCCCACGGCCTGCTGAAACTCCCGGAGATCTTCACCGACGCCGACCACACCGGCACCTTCCGGCTCCGCCTCACCACCGCCGACGGCGCCGTCCTCACCCTCGAACTGAAGGTCACCGCCCCCACCGCCTGACCGTCACCGCGCCGCCACCGCCGTCCCGCCCGCCCCGGGCAGGGCGGCGGTGTCACGTGTTCTCATCTCGGCCGCCCGTTGCTACGGTGCCCCCTCTCTGACGAAGCATCAGCTCTCCGGGAGCCGCCCATGCGCGCCCTCACCGCAGCCGCCGCCGGCCTCGCCGCCGCCCTCCTCCTCGTCCTCACCATCACGGCGATCGGCGCCCCCAGCGGCACCGCCTCCCCCAAGCCGCTGCGGACCACCGTCCCCGCACACCCCTGACGGCGGGGACGTAGCACACCCCGGAAGGGAAGGGACGCACCGCCATGCGCCGCAAAGCCAGCCTGATACTCCTCGCCGCCGCCGTCTTCTTCGCCGTGCTCTCCCCGCTGCTGCGCTGGTACGCCTTCCCGCGCCTCGCGAAGGTCCCGCCCAGCCAGTACCAGGACACCGTCCTCGTCGCCGAGCCCGCCACCCTCGTCGACTACAGCACCATGAAGGCCAAGAAGGTCCCCCGGCTCACCGTCGTCCAGACCCTCAAGGGCAACGTCGCCGCCTCCGACCGCATCGAACGGACCGCGGACCGCGACGTCGTCGTCTGGGACACGCTCACCCACATCGTCGGCCCCGACGGCAAAATGGTCTCCCAGATCCCCGAGCGCTACATCTTCGACGCCCATACGCAGGAGCCGGTCCACGCCACCGGCGAGAGCGTCGACGGCGACGCCGTGCGCCGCGACGGCATCGAGTACAAATGGCCCTTCCTCGTCGAGAAGCGCGACTACTCCTACTTCGACGCCCAGACCCGCACCTCCGCCCCCATCCACTACAAGGGCACCCGGACCTTCCACGGCATGGAGGTCTACTACTTCGAGCAGACCATCCCCTGGACCAAGGTGCCGCTCCCCAAGAAACTGCCGATCAAGGGCATCACCGCGGACTCCGTCCGGAAGATGGGCACCACCCGCTGGTACACCACCAAGCGCATGTTCTGGGTCGACCCCGTCACCGGCGCCCCCGTCAACGGCGAAGAGATCCACCAGGAGGAGCTGCGCGGCGGCGACCTGCTCCCCGGCGGCGGCAAGGTCACCGCCTTCGCCGGACACGTCAAGATGCGCCCCGACTATGTCGACGCCGTCGTCGCCCTCGTCTCCTCCCAGCGCATCCTGGTCCTGCTCCTCACCAGCTATCTGCCCTGGGGCTTCCTCACCCTCGGCGTCGCCCTCCTCGCCCTCAGCCTCACCCCTGTCCCTTATACACATCTCCGAGCCCACGAGACGCTCATGACTCTCGTATGCCGTCTTCTGCTTGAAAAAACAAAGTCCCATTAAATCTCTTCTCAGAGTATTAGCACGTTCTGTAATAGCAACGAGAACCTCTGCATACTCTTTATCGCCCGTGCGTTTTCCTAC
>NZ_VKJP01000586.1 GCF_007280575.1 Streptomyces benahoarensis | reverse complement strand
GGCCCGGCGGGGACTGCGGGGAGGGGCGCGCGGAGGGATGGCGGGCGCCGGGCCGTCGCGACGGGCGCCGCCGGGGACCCGGGCCGCTTGAGGGGCGCCGGGCCACGCGGAAGGACGTCACGTGCCGGGCCCGGCGGCCGGGCCGAAGCCGCGCTCCCCGGACGTCGTACCCCGGATCCGCGCGGCGCGCCGGGCGGCATCCCCAGGCCGGTGAGCGCCGGGCCGCCTGCTCAGCCCGGTGACCCCGAGCTGAAGCGTCGCAGCAGCGGCGAGAGGACGAGGACGGACTTGGTGCGTTCCACGAACGGTTCGCCCGCGATGCGTTCCAGAACCCGTTCGAAGTGGCGCATATCGGCGGCGAAGACCTGGACGAGGGCGTCCGCCTCACCGGTGACGGTGGAGGCGGACGCCACTTCCGGGTAGCGCGACAGGCCGCGGTGGATCGCCTCGGGCGAGGTGTTGCGGCTGCAGTACAGCTCGATGTAGCCCTCGGTCTCCCAGCCCAGCGCCGCCGGGTCGACGCGCACCGTGAAGCCGGTGATGGCCCCCTCGGCGCGCAGCCGGTCCACCCGGCGTTTGACGGCCGGGGCGGAGAGCCCGACCTGCTGGCCGATGTCGGCGTAGCTGCGCCGGGCGTCCTCGGCGAGGGCGTGGACGATGCGTTCGTCGAGGTCGTTCAGTCGCACTGCGGGTGGATCACTTCTCTGACGGGGCCAGCCGGGAGCGGCGCATGCCGTACCCGAAGTAGACCACAAGGCCGACGGCCATCCAGAGTCCGAAAACCGCCCAGGTCACCGGGGACAGGCTGCCCATCATGTAGACGCACAGGACGAAGCCGATCGCCGGGAAGAGCGGCGAGAGGGGGGTGCGGAACGAGCGGTGCATATCGGGGCGGGTCCGGCGCAGCACGATCACCGCGATGTTGACGAGGGCGAAGGCGAAGAGCGTACCGATGCTGGTGGCGTCCGCGAGCTGGCCGAGCGGCACGGCGGCGGCGAGCACCCCGCAAAACAGCGCGACGATGACGGTGTTGGCGCGCGGCGCGCCGGACTTCGGGTGCACCTTGGAGAACACCCGGGGCATCAGCCCGTCGCGGGACATCGCGAAGAGGATGCGGGTCTGGCCGTAGAGCACGGTCAGTACGACGCTGGCGATGGCGACGACGGCGCCGGCGGCCAGCAGCACGGCCCAGATGTCCTGGCCGGTGACCTCCTTGAGGATCCCGGCGAGCGCCGCCTCCGACCCCTTGAACCGCTGCCAGGGCAGTGCGCCCACCGCGACGGCGGCGACCAGGCAGTACAGCGTGGTGACGATGAGCAGCGACAGCATGATCGCGCGCGGCAGGTCGCGCTGCGGGTTGCGGGCCTCCTCACCTGCGGTGGAGGCGGCGTCGAAGCCGATGTAGGAGAAGAAGAGGGTGGCTCCGGCGGCGCTGACGCCCGCCATGCCCATCGGCATGAAGTTCTGGTAGTTGCCGGACTTCACGCCCTGGAGCGCGACCCCGCAGAAGAGCAGCAGCGCGACGATCTTGACGGAGACCATGATCGTGTTGGCGCGGGCGCTCTCCTTGGCGCCGCCCAGCAGGAAGACCATGGCGAGCATCACGACGAGCAGCGCCGGGAGGTTGAAGATGCCGCCGCTGCCGGGCGGCTGGGAGAGCGCGGCGGGGATGGTGACGCCGATCGTCCCGGACAGCAGCTCGTTGAGGTACTGCCCCCAGCCCACCGCGACCGCCGCGACGGAGACGCCGTACTCCAGGATCAGACACCAGCCGCAGACCCAGGCGACCAGCTCGCCGAGGGTGGCGTAGGCGTACGAGTAGGACGAGCCGGAGACCGGGATGGTCCCGGCCAGCTCCGCGTAGGAGAGCGCCGAGAAGAGAGCGGTGATGCCCGCGATGACGAAGGAGAGGATCACGGCCGGTCCGGCGTCGGGCACCGCCTCCCCGAGGACGACGAAGATGCCGGTGCCGAGGGTGGCACCGATGCTGATCATCGTCAGCTGCCACATGCCCATCGAGCGGCGCAGGGAGCCGCCCTCGCCCCGGCCGCCCTCGGCGATGAGCCGTTCGACGGGCTTGCGCCGCATCAACCGGGTGCCGAGGCCCCCCGCGAACGGGGGCCTCGGCCCCCGGTTGATG
>NZ_VKJP01000585.1 GCF_007280575.1 Streptomyces benahoarensis | reverse complement strand
ACCACCCACCCCGCGCCCGGCCTCGTCCCCCCGGCCCGCGGCGCTACCGGGCAGGCGTCAACTTCCGGCCGGACGATACCCCCGGATGGCGTACGGTGCCGCCCATGGCAAGTGTGCTCGTCGTCGAGGACGACCCGTTCGTCCGCTCGGCCCTCATCCGGCATCTGACCGAGGCGTCCCACACCGTACGGAGCGTGGGCACCGCCCTGGAGGCGCTGCGGGAGGTGGCCCACATCGGCTTCGACGTGGTTGTCCTCGACCTCGGACTGCCCGATCTGGACGGCGCCGAGGCCCTGAAGATGCTGCGCGGCGTCACCGACGTCCCCGTGATCATCGCCACCGCCCGGGACGACGAGGCCGAGATCGTCCGGCTGCTGAACGACGGCGCCGACGACTACCTGACGAAACCTTTCTCGGTGGAACACCTCTCCGCCCGGATGGCGGCCGTGCTGCGCCGCTCCCGCGCGGGCGGCGCCGCGGAGACCCCGTCGCGGGTGGTGCGGATCGGCGGCCTCCGCGTCGACCCGCTGCGCCGTGAGGCCACGCTGGACGGCACCGTCCTCGATCTGACCCGCCGCGAGTTCGACCTGCTGGCCTTCCTCGCCGAACGGCCCGGCGTCGTCGTCCCGCGCAAGGAACTCCTCGCCGAGGTCTGGCAGCAGTCCTACGGCGACGACCAGACCATCGATGTCCATCTCTCCTGGCTGCGGCGGAAGTTGGGGGAGGCCGCCGCCCGGCCGCGCTATCTGCACACGCTGCGCGGGGTGGGTGTGAAGCTGGAGCCGCCGCGGTGAGATGGGCCCTGGTCAAGGTGGCGCTGGCGGTCACCGCCATGGTGGTGGTCGCCTTCGCCGTGCCGCTGGGCCTCGTCGTCAAGGAGATGGCGCGCGACCGGGCGTTCTCCAACGCCGAACGGCAGGCCGCCACCATCGGCCCCGTCCTCGCCATCACCACCGACCGCACCCAGCTCGAACGCGCCCTCGCCAGCGCCGATACCGGACCCGGCTGCCGGATCGGCGTCCACGTCCCGGGCGACGGCAAGGGCGCCCGGTCGGTCGGCATCGGCTTCCGCCGCGCCTCGGACCGCGACGTCGCCTCCGTCGTCGCCCTCGGACGCGCCTCCATCGCGCCCGTCCGCGGCGGCTCCTCGCTGCTCCAGCCGACGGCCGTGGCGACCGGCGTCGCCGTCGTCGAGGTGTACGTGCCCGACGCCGCGCTCGGCAACGGCGTCGCCACGTCCTGGCTGGTCCTCTCCGGCGTCGGCCTGGCGCTGATCATCGGCTCGGTCGCGGTCGCCGACCGGCTCGGCACCCGTATGGTGCGCGCCGCGAAACGGCTGGCCGGGGCCGCGCACCGGCTGGGCACCGGCGAACTCGGCGTCCGTGTACCGGAGGAGGGCCCCAAGGAGCTGAGGTCTGCCGCCACCGCCTTCAACTCCATGGCCGACCAGGTCGTCCAGCTCCTCGCCAACGAACGCGAGCTGGCCGCCGACCTGTCGCACCGGCTGCGCACCCCGCTCACCGTGCTCCGGCTGAACGCCGCGTCGCTGGGCGACGGCCCGGCCGCCGAGCACACCCGGGCCGCCGTCGAGCAGCTGGAGCGCGAGGTCGACCAGATCATCCGCACCGCCCGGGAGCAGAAGTCGCACTCCCGGCAGCCGGGGGCGACGGCGGGCTGCGACGCCGCCGAGGTGATCCGGGAGCGGATGGCGTTCTGGTCGGCGCTGGCCGAGGACGAGGGCCGCACCGTCCGGGTGGCGGGCGCCCACCGCCCGCTGCGCGTCCCGGTGGCCCGCCCCGATCTGGCCGCCGCGCTCGACGCGATGCTCGGCAACGTCTTCCGGCACACCCCCGAGGGCACCGCCTTCGCCGTCGATGTGCACCACGCGGGGCCGGCCGGGAACGCCGTCATCGTGCTGGTCTCGGACGCGGGCCCCGGCATCGACGACCCGGACGCCGCGCTGCGCCGCGGCCACTCCGGCGGCGGCGACGGCTCGACCGGCCTGGGCCTGGACATCGTCCGGCGGCTGGCCGAGTCGACCGGCGGGGACGTCCGCATCGGCCGCTCCGTCCTGGGCGGCACCGAGGTCCGCGTCTGGCTCGCCCTCGACGGCCACGGCCCACCCGGCGCCCCCCACCACAC
>NZ_VKJP01000584.1 GCF_007280575.1 Streptomyces benahoarensis | reverse complement strand
GTCCGCCGCCGAGGCGGCGGACGACGCCGGGGCCGGGGGCGGGGCCGTTGCCGTCATGCCTGGCAACGTAGCAAGTAAGGCGGCTTATATGTGTTATGTCGGTTCATGCGCTGCTCATGTCGGAATGCGATTTCTTCGGGGGTAATTCCGATTCGTTCCTCCGGGGGTACGGGCGCGACGCCGGGCGGCCGGGTCGAGGGAACGCGGGATTCCACGGGACGGCAGCGGGTCGGCGTACCGGGAGCGGGGACGCGTACGCCCCGGCGCACGGAACCGGAGTCCGCACTCCGGGCAACTCCGTACCGGAAATCGGCGTCCTGGTAAAGGAAGTTCAGGGTGGTGCCTCGGCCGGTACGGGAGTGATGGATGAAGGTCGGGTGGGGGGTCAGGGGAATTCCAGGGGTGCCCCCGACGCATATCAGGGCCGTTGGGCCCTCGGCGCCGCCAAGGGCGCTTTGTAAACTCGACGCGAAAGACAAGGGCCGAGCGCGTCACGCCGGCCGCGGGCGACCGGCGATGCCGGTCGACGTCACGGACCCGCGCCGTGACCGCCGCAAGCGAGGGGCAGGGGATGCCGGAAAGACATCCCCTACGGCGTACGGCACCACCGCGGACGCCGGGCGGACGCCCCGCGCTTCCTCGGTCCCTCCGGGCCGCCGAGTGCGGATGACCGTCCCCTCCCCGACGAAAGGCAGTATGAGCGTCATGACGACACTCCGTTCCCGGATCATCGCCTGGGCCGGCCGCCTGTATCTCGCGAGAACGCGGAAGAAGGGCTTCGATCTCTCGCGGATGTCCTTCCTGCCCGAGTCCGTGCTGATGCCGCTGCGGCGCGACGGACTCGACCCGGTGCCCGAGCTGGGAGCCGTCCGGGAGAAGGAGCCCATCACCAAGCTTCCGGTGCCGATAGCCGCGAACGTCTGGCTGGTCACCGGCTACGACGAGGTCAAGGCGGTGCTCGGCAAGGCCAACGCCTTCAGCTCGGACTTCACCCACCTCGTCGGCAAGGCGGGCGCGGAGGCCGAGCAGAACCCGGGCGGTCTGGGCTTCGCCGACCCGCCCGTCCACACCCGGCTGCGGCGGCTGCTCACCCCGGAATTCACCATGCGCCGCCTGAGCCGCCTCACCCCGCGTATCCACGAGATCGTCGAGGAGCGGCTGGACGCGATGGAGCGGGCCGGCAAGGACGGCGAAC
The DNA here is from genome assembly GCF_007280575.1 of Streptomyces benahoarensis. Taxonomy (GTDB): domain Bacteria; phylum Actinomycetota; class Actinomycetes; order Streptomycetales; family Streptomycetaceae; genus Streptomyces; species Streptomyces benahoarensis. The sequence continues at coordinate 958 of NZ_VKJP01000584.1, read as the reverse complement.
CGGTCGATATCGTCCAGGCTTTCGCGCTGCCCATTCCCTCTCTGGTGATTTGCGAACTCCTCGGTGTGCCCTATGAGGACCGTGCGGATTTCGAGCGGCTGAGCGCCGCGCGCTTCGACCTCTTCAGCGGCGCCAACGCGTCCTTCGGCGCCATATCGGAATCCCTGACCTATTTCCGTGAGGTCGTCAAGAAGCAGCGCAAGGACCCGGGCGACGGTCTCCTCGGCATGATCGTCAAGGAGCATGGCGACACCGTCAGCGACGAGGAGCTGGCCGGTCTCGCCGACGGCGTCCTCACCGGCGGCTTCGAGACCACCGCGAGCATGCTGGCGCTCGGCGCCCTCGTCCTCCTCCAGGACCCGGACCACTTCGCGGCACTCAAGGACGGCGACGAAGCCGTCGAACGGTACGTCGAGGAGCTGCTGCGCTACCTCACCGTCGTCCAGGTCGCCTTCCCGCGCTTCGCCCGCGAGGACCTGGAGATCGGCGGCGTGCGGATCGCCGCCGGCGACATCGTGCTGTGCTCCCTGAGCGGCGCGGACCGCGACGGCGCCCTCGGCCCCGACATGGAGCGCTTCGACCCCGACCGCAACGTCCCCTCCCACCTCGCCTTCGGCTACGGCATCCACCGCTGCGTCGGCGCCGAGCTGGCCCGGATGGAGCTGCGCGCCGCCTACCCGGCCCTCGTCCGCCGCTTCCCCACGATGCGCCTCGCCGTCGAACCGGAGAACCTGAGCTTCCGCAAGCTCTCCATCGTGTACGGGATCGACTCGCTGCCGGTGCAACTGGGCGGCTGAGCCCCGCCCTGACGCGTCCCGCCCCGGCGCGCTCGTCCGGCCTCCGGTACGGACGGGCACGCCGGGGCGAGGCGTCTCCGGGGCCGGGGGGAGTCGGCCGGGCCGAGCCCCACCCCGCCCGCCAACTCGTCCTCCTCCCTGTCTCTTTTACACATCTCCCC
>NZ_VKJP01000583.1 GCF_007280575.1 Streptomyces benahoarensis | reverse complement strand
CCGGGGCGGAGGGTGGCCGGGATGCCCCGCCACCGGGTCTCCTCGGGCAGCGCCTCGCCCTTCATCACCAGCGACAGGGCGTCCAGGGACGCGCCCCGGGCGACGCAGGCGTCGTAGAGGACGACGGAGCGGATGCCCACGGACGCGCCGCGGTCGACGGTGACCCGGGACATCTTCATCACCCGGTCCTCGAAGAGGTGGGTCTGCAGGGAGGTGAACTGGCCGACGGCCGCGTCGTCCGCCACGTTCACCAGGTCGAATTCGGTGAGGAAGGTGGTGGACAGCCACACCCGGCGGCCCATCCGGGCGCCGAAGAGGCGCAGCAGCAGCGGCGCCCAGGGCGTGCCGAGCAGGAAGTTCACCGCGGTCGGCACGACCAGGTTCTCGTAGAGGCCGGTGACCAGTTCGGTGCGGCGTACCCACATGCTCCACAGCGGCTCGACGCGAGGCCGGTACCCGCCGACGACCAGCCATTTGACGGCCACCGCGGCGAGGACGCCGGACAGCGAGGTGGCCATCAGCACCACGGGCATGACGAGGAAGAGCGCCACCGGCGGGAGGGCCGCGGCGAGGGCGAGGGAGACGTAGTACCCGCCGAGGACGGTGAGGAGGCCGAGGGCCGGCGGCAGCGTCACCCGGAAGTACTCGACGGCGAGGCGGGCGAGCACCCGGCCGCGGGTCGGGGCGTAGGTCAGCCGCTCGGGGAAGCCGGGGCTGGCCTCGCGGCGCGGCAGGAAGATCGCGGGCGAGCCCAGCCAGGTCGTCTCGGGGGCGATCGGTTCGGCGGGGGCCACGGAGTGGACGCCGAGGAGGCTGTTGTCGCCCATCCGGCCCGAGCCGGGCAGCAGGGCGCCGTTGCCGACGAAACTGCGGCGGCCCACCCGCGCGGGGGCCAGCGCGAGGTGCCCGCGGTGGAAGACGGCCGGGCCCACCACGCTGACGTCGGCGACGAAGCTCTCCGGACCGACCCGGAGCATGTCGGGGTCGACGAAGGTGACCGTGGCGACCTCCGCCCGGTGCCCGGTGCGGGCCCCGAGGCCGCGCAGGAACGGGATGACGTAGAGGGTGGAGTACAGCGCCTGGGTGAAGGTCAGGCTCATCATCATCATGCCGTCGCCCAGCCACTTACGGAGCCCGAAGCCGCTGCGCTCGGGGTGGACGCCGGGGCGGGCGACGGGCATGACGGCCCGCTTGACGGCGAGGACGGCGGCGCAGCTGGTGAGGACCATCAGCGGCGCGGCCCCCGCGGCGGCGAGGCAGCCCCAGCCGACGCCGTCGCCGTGGGCCGTGGCGATGACGAACCACGCGCCGCACTCGATGATCAGCAGCGGCAGGAGCAGCAGGAACACCGCGCCGAGCGCGAACCCGGCCACCACCGGGAGGGGCCAGCGGCGGTCGTCCGGGCGGGCGCCGAGGTCCGCCAGCAGGGGCGGCGGGGCGGCCTGGCGGGTGGCCGGGGAGCCCGATCGGTGTTCCCCGGCCGGGATCTCGGTGTCCTCGGGCACGAGGGACTGCTCCCCCACCGTGGCGCCGTCGCCGAGGACCGCGCCGGGCAGCACCACGCTGTTGGTGCCGATGCCGCATCCGGCGCCGATCCGGACGGGGGCGAGCCGCAGCCACCCGCCCTCGACGGTGTGCACCTCGACGCGGGCGCCGTAGCCGAGGCTGGTGCCCGCGCCGATCGTCACCAGCGACGGCGGCGCGATGACGGTCCCCAGGTGGCAGTGGCGGCCGATGCGGGCGCCGAGCAGCCGCAGCATCGGCGGCAGCAGCGGCGAACCGGCCAGCAGGATCAGCGGCGAGAGGACGAGCAGCTTGTGGGCCAGCCAGAACCGTAGATAGACCACGCCCCACAACGGATACCGGCCCGGCCGGACGCCCGCCATCAGCAGACGGCTGAGGGCCATCGGCACCACCAGCAGGCTCAGCACCAGCCACCCGGCTTCCATGGCGATCAGGGTGTCCAGCGGCAGCCCCGCGACGGTGTCCAGGGCGCTGCCCGCCAGGGGCGCGCGGACCGGCAGGTCCCAGATGTCGCAGAGCCGGTACAGCGCGACGAGCGCGGCGAGCGCGGGCAGCAGCAGCCAGACGTAGAGGCCGGCCGCCTGCGCGAGGCCGCAGGCCAGCACCCGGAGGGTGGAGTGGCGCGGCGGGGCGGGGG
>NZ_VKJP01000582.1 GCF_007280575.1 Streptomyces benahoarensis | reverse complement strand
TTTGGCGGCGCGTACGGCGACGACGTCGGGGGTGGTCACCAGCAGGGCGGTGTCGGCGAGTTCGACGGCGGCGGCGTTGGCGGACTGCATCTGGGAGCCGCAGTCGGCAATGACGACGTCGTAGCGGCCTGGGGAGCAGCGGGCCCGGCGGTCAGGGCCTTGCGGCGGCGGCCGGTCAGGGACGGGCGGGTGCGGTGGCCGGACTTGAGGCGGGGGACGCCGGACGAGGCGGCCACCAGGCCCAGTTCACCGGCGAGCGCCCACAGGGCCGCGCGGACGGTGGAGCGGGCGTCGAGGTCCTGCATCCGGCCGGAGTCGACGCAGGGCTGGAGCTCCTTGAAGGCGGCGGGGACGGTGGTGGCGGCGACGGTGGTGCCGGTGGCCTTGGCGATCAGCGGGGGCTGGATCTCGGTGTGCCGGGTGAGGCGGTTGACGACGGTGAGGGTGGACCCGGCCTTACGGATCCGCAGCCGGTCCCAGAGCCGGACCTGGCGTTTGGCGGCGCGTACGGCGACGACGTCGGGGGTGGTCACCAGCAGGGCGGTGTCGGCGAGTTCGACGGCGGCGGCGTTGGCGGACTGCATCTGGGAGCCGCAGTCGGCAATGACGACGTCGTAGCGGGCGCGCAGCGCGGTGACGATCTGCCGGGCGGCACGGTCGTCGACCTCCTCGCCGCGTTCGCCCTCCTCGGGCGCGAGCAGCAGCGCGAGGCCGGTGGGGTGATCGTGTATGGCGTCGGCCAGCACACGGGCGGAGAGGTCGGCGATCCCGGCGAGGTCGACGACCGAGCGGCGGAACTGGACGTCCAGGTAGGAGGCGATGTCGCCGGACTGGAGGTCGAGGTCGACGAGGGCGACGCGGCGGCCCGCCTGACGGGCGGCGAGGGCGAGTTGGACGGCGATGACGGTGGTGCCGGTGCCGCCCTTGGCACCGGTGACGGTGAGCAGCGTCCCGGCCGGTCCCGGAGGGGCCTCGCGGCCGCCGCCGAGGTGGACGCGGACCCCGGCGGCCCACTGGGCGGCGGCCTGGACGCGGGCGGCGAGTTCGTCGGGGCCGAGCGGCAGCCCGGCGACGCCGCGGGCGCCCGCGTCCATGGCGGCGGAGTACAGCGCGGGCCCCGCGTCGGCGGTGAGCAGGACGACGCCGACGGCGGGGAAGCGGAGCGCGACCTCACGGATCAGGTCGAGGGCGGGCAGCGGTCCGATGCGTTCGTGGACGAGGACGACCTCGGGCAGCGCCTCGACGGCGGCGGGCCCGGCGGCGTCCGGCGGCGCGGCTCCGGCCAGCGCGTCGAGGAGCGCGGCGGAGTCGGCGACCGGCGGCGCCGCGGCCGCGTCGGGCACCCCGGTGAGCAGGGCGGTCAGGGCGCGGGCGGCGTCGGGGTCACCGACGGCGGGCAGGATGCGGATGGTCACCGGGGCCTCCGGGTCACTTGTCGCCGTCCAGGGTGTAGGTGCGCTCGCCCGGCGGGATGGCGCGGTCGGAGCCGGGGGCGAGCAGGGCGAGGCGTACGTGGGAGGCGAAGGACTCGGCGTAGGCGACGCGTTGGGCGTCCTTGGTGTCGAGCGAGAAGGTGATCGGGACGGCCTCCCCCTCGCGGCGGGTGCCGGAGGCGTCGCCGGGGTCCTGGGCGGCGAGCGGCGTCAGCTTGCCGACGTCGATGACCTGGGCACCGGCCACGATGACCTTGGAGACCGGCTTGTCCTCGGGGCGCTTGCCCTCGAAGGTGGCGTAGATGTTGACCCGGGCGCCCGGGGTGATCTTCCCGGCGACGCCGGTGGCCGCGTCGATCATGATGGCGATCTCCTGGCGGCCGGGCTGGAGCGCGGGCCGGGCGACGATCATGTCGTTCTGGAGCAGCGAGCCCTTGTGGAGCGGGGTGACCGCTATCTTCCCGCTGAGGGCGTCGAGGTGGGTGACGGCGGTCGGCGGCAGCCAGCGCTCGGGCATCGCCACCTTCTCGAACTGCCCCGGGTCCAGCGGGGTGTAGGCCGCCACATCGGCCTTCAGCCGGTACGCGGTCCGCTCCGGGCCGACCTTCGACTCGACGTTACGGATGACGGAGAGCACCCCGGCGAAGGCGCCGGCCGCGCAGAGGACCGACAGCAGGAGCAGGATCAGGCCGCGGCGCTGACGTGCGTTCATGGGTGGGGGACCTCGATCGGGGCGGGACGGGGCTGC
>NZ_VKJP01000581.1 GCF_007280575.1 Streptomyces benahoarensis | reverse complement strand
GGGGACGGCTGGCGGCTGGGGTCCGCCGGGGCTGCCGGGTTGCCGGCCCAGTGGGCGTGTGCGGGGACGTCCTCGCCCTTCATCAGGAAGGAGTCGGCGCCGAGTACCGCGCCCCGGCCCATCGTCACGCCGTAGTGGACGAGGGCGCCGACGCCGAGGGTGCAGTCGGCGGCGAGGGTGCTGTGGGCGGACTTGAAGGTGCCGTCCTCCTGGGAGTGACACTGGATCTTGCTTCCGGCGTTCAGGGTGCAGTCGTCGCCGATGGTGGTCAGGGTGCGTTCGGTGAGGAAGCAGCCGTCGTCGAAGACCCGGCGGCCCATCCGGACGCCGAGCAGCCGCCACAGGACGTTCTTGAAGGGGGTGCCGTTGAACGCGTTGAAGTGGGTCTCGGGCACCTTCCACAGGCGTTCCTGGTGCCAGAAGTCCCGTTCGTAGATGGAGAACACCTGGGGCCGCAGGGGCCGGAAACGGATCAGGCACCGTTCCACGAGGGCGTAGTAGACGGCGGTGTACGTCATGACGCCGATCAGGAATCCGGCTTCCAGCAGGGTGCCGATCGCGTCGTCGCGCCCGGTGGTCACGAGGCTCAGCAGGACGATGCCGTGGAAGTGGGCCCAGCGGATGAGCAGGAAGAGGGCGATGGTGCGGAGGTTGTAGCGGTTCTTCGCCGCGAGGCGGTCGCGGAGGGTGTCGCCGGTGCGGAGGTGGTCGAAGCGGGCATCGCGCTCGACGGTGCGCGGGATCTCGAAACTGGGGGAGCCGAGGAGTCCCACGCCGGTGCGGAGCTCGCCGTCGAGCGGGACCATCACCTTCGTCGCCAGGAGGCAGTTGTCGCCGGTGCGGCCGCCTGAGGGGTAGGCGATGAAGTTGCCGAGGAAGTTGCGCCGTCCGATCGCGGTGCGGGTGACGCGGAAGGACGAGCCGGAGAACTCGGCGTTGAGGAGCGAGAGTCCGTCGGCGATCATCGTGCCGCTGCCGATGGAGCTGAGGAACGGCGAGTCGTGCTGGACGAGGCTGCCGAAGTTGGAGCCGGTCTGTTCGACGCGGGAGAGGTCGTACCCCAGTCGTTGCAGGTAGGGGACGATATAGCTGCTGTCGCCGAAGAGCTGGATGAAGAATTTGAGGTTGGTCAGGCGGGCGATGGTGCGGTGGGTGCCGTAGCGGAGGCCGTACAGCGGGTAGACCGTGCCCGGTTCGATCGTCCGGCGCAGCAGGCGGGGGACGGTGAAGAGCACGCCCAGTCCCAGGGTGACCGCCCCGAAGAAGAGCGTCCCGGACAGCAGCAGCGCGTTGAGGTGGAACACCGCGGAGGTCAGGGGCTGTTCGTCGAGGTCGCCGTGGCCGCCGAGGACCGGTACGCCGGTCCACAGCAGGGCGAGGAGCGAGAGGGGCAGCGGGATGCCGATGAGCAGGGTCCTGGCGAGGTCCGCCGCGCCGAAGGCGGCCCGCCGCAGCGTCCCGCAGCGCTTCGGGGCGACGCGTACGTAGTTCACGTCCGTGGGGCGGGCCGGGGAGCCGTGCCAGCGCTCGCCCGCGGGGACGGCGTCGCCGCGCCGGAGGGTGGAGGTGTGGCCGAGCTGGGCGCCGTCGCCCATGGCGGTGTCGATGTCCAGGACGGTGCGTTCGCCGACGAAGGTGTCCCGGCCGAGGGTGACGGAGCCGGTGCGGATGCGTCCGGCGTGGGCCCGGTAGCAGAGGAAGAAGCAATCCTTACGGATCACGGATCCGGCGCCGATGGTGAGCAGGTCGGTGCAGACGGGGACGGTGCGGGACAGGATGGTGACGTGCCGGCCGATCTTCGCGCCGAGTGCCCGCAGGTAGAGGACGTAGAGCGGGCTGCCGACGAAGAGCACCACGGGGTTGGCGTGCACCAGCACCTTGACGATCCACAAGCGCAGATAGGTGACGCCCCAGACGGGGAAGTCGCGGGCCGTCCACTCCCCGATGAGCAGCCATTTGATCAGGACGGGGAAGGCGCAGAGGCCGGTGAACTCGGCGCTGCCGAAGACGACCGCCCGGCCGTAGAGCGCCGGGAGTGACGAGGCGTGGGAGACCCAGGTGTAGCCGCGGGTGGTGGCGAACGCGATGAGGCAGGAGTAGCCGAGGAAGAAGGCCAGTTGCGCGGCGCCGCAGGCGAGGTAGCGCGCGGTGGGGTGCGCGGGCGGTGGCCCGGCGGGGGCCTCGGG
>NZ_VKJP01000580.1 GCF_007280575.1 Streptomyces benahoarensis | reverse complement strand
TAGGGGGTTCCTGGGCTGGGGGTGGGGGAGGTGGCTGGGGCGGAGTTGGGGGCGGTGCTGGGCGAGGCGGCGCGGTACGGGTTTGTGCTGGATGCTGAGGTGCCGGTGCGGGTGTCGTTGTTCCGTACGGGGCCTGGGGAGCACACGCTTTTGGTGTTGATGCATCACATTGTTGCTGATGGTTGGTCTGTGGGGCCGTTGTTGGGGGATCTGTCGCGGGCGTATGGGGCGCGGTTGGCGGGGTTGGCTCCGGTGTGGGAGCCGTTGCCGGTGCAGTACGCGGACTACACGCTGTGGCAGCGACAGCTCCTCGGTGACCCCGAGGACGCGACCGCCCTGCTCGCCCGGCAGACCGCCTACTGGACCGAACGCCTCGCCGGGCTGCCGGAGCTGACCGAGCTACCGCTCGACCGCCCGCGTCCGGCCGTCGCCTCCCACCAAGGCGAGCGGGTCCTCTTCCACATCGGTCGGGACATGCACCGGGCGATCACCACACTGACCCGTGAGACCGGGGCCACCGTTTTCATGGTGTTGCAGGCGGGGGTTGCGGCGTTGCTTTCCCGTATGGGGGCCGGCACCGACATCCCGATCGGTACGGCGGTGGCGGGGCGCAGCGACGAGGCGCTGGAGGACCTCGTCGGGTTCTTCGTGAACACCTTGGTGCTGCGGACCGACACCTCCGGTGACCCGGGTTTCCGCGAACTGCTGGAGCGGGTCCGCGCCTCGGACCTGGAGGCGTTCGCCCACCAGGACGTGCCCTTCGAGCGCCTCGTCGAGGTGCTCAACCCGGCCAGGACGCTCTCGCACCACCCCCTGTTCCAGGTGATGCTGGTCCTTCAGGAGAGCGCGGTGGACCCGGCCCTGCCGGGTCTGGCCACCGAGGTGGAGGACCTCAGCGCAGGAGCGGCCAAGTTCGACCTCACCCTCAGCGTGGTGGAGAGTGAGAACGGCATCGACGGCAGCCTCGGCTACGCCTTGGACCTCTTCGACCGCGAGACCGCCCGGGACCTCGCCGACCGCCTGGTCCGGCTCATAGAGGCAGCCGTCGCCGCCCCCGACCGACCCCTCGGCGAGCTGCCCGTCCTGCTCGACGACGAGCGCCGCATCATCCTGCGCGAGTGGAACGACACCCGGGCACCCCTACCGGACGGCTCTCTCACCGACCTCTTCCGGGCCCAGGTCGCCCGCACCCCGGACGCGCCCGCGCTGCGCCTGGGTGACCGGACGCTCACCTATGCGCAGCTCGACCGCCGGGCCAACCGGCTCGCCCACCGGCTCATCGCCGAGGGCGTCGGTAACGAGACCCCGGTGGTGCTGCTCCAGGAGCGCTCGTTCGATGCGGTGGCCGCCATCCTCGGCGTCCTCAAGGCAGGCGGAATGTATGTCCCGCTCGACACCCGCTACCCGGCCGCGCGCATGCGGACGGTCGTGGAGCAGAGCGGGGCATCCATCGCCCTCGTCGACGGCAGCGTCCGCGGCCGGGGACCGGGGCAGGAGCCGCTGCTCCCGGACGGCATGACGGTGCTCTCGGCCGCCGAAGACCCCGGCGTGAGCGACGGCCAGGACCACGACCCGGGCCTGGCCGCCCACCGCGGACAGTTGGCCTACGCCATGTTCACCTCGGGCTCCACCGGAATCCCCAAGGGTGTTGCCGCGACCCACGGAGGCGTCGCCGCGCTCGCGGCCGACCCGGCCTTCGCGGACGGCGCGCACCGCCGGGTGCTGCTGCACTCACCGCTGGCCTTCGACGCCTCGACGTACGAGCTGTGGGTGCCCCTGCTGTCGGGCGGCGAGGTCGTCATCGCGCCGCCGGGCGAGGTGGACGTGAAAGTGCTGCGGGGGCTGCTCACCGGAGCCGGCCTGACCGCGGCCTTCTTCACCACCGCACTGTTCAACCTGCTCGCGGAGGAGGAAGACAACCCGCTGGCTGCTCTCCGCGAGGTGTGGACCGGGGGCGAGGCAGGCTCGCCCGCGGCCCTGCGCAGGGTGGCCGAGCAGTGCCCGGGCACCACTGTCGTCCACGTGTACGGCCCCACCGAGACCACGACCTTCGCCACCTGCCACCCGGTCCGCACCTCGTACGACTACCCCGGTGTGCCTCCCATCGGCGGGCCCATGGCCAACACCACCGCATATGTGCTGGATGCGGGGTTGTGTCCGGTGCCGGTGGGTGTGGTGGGGGAGTTGTATGTGGGGGGTGCTGGTT
>NZ_VKJP01000057.1 GCF_007280575.1 Streptomyces benahoarensis | reverse complement strand
GGAACCCCACCACGCCCTCCGGCACCGCCCCCTCGCCCAACGCCCTGATCAGCGCCGCGACCGGTGGACGCCGCCGGGCCACCGCGTCCACCGCCACCACGAGATGCCGTTCCAGCGCGTCCGTCAGCGGCACCACGGTGACGCCCTCCGACCGCAGCCGCAGCATCAGATCCGTCACCGGTGCCACGCCCAGCCCCGCCGCGACCATCGCCAGTGACGTCGCCGTGTCGGTGACCTCGTGCGCCACCCGCGGCTCGAACCCGGCGCGGCGGCACGCGGTGCGCACCGCCCGCCCGTAGTACGACGCGGGCGCGGGAAGGATCCATGCCAGTTCCGCCGCCCGGGCCAGCCGCAGCGCGCCGCGCGCCGCCTTACGGGGCGGGCACCCGGCCGGGACCGCCAGCGCGAACCGCTCGGTCCGCAGCCGCACCAGCTCCACCTTTCCGCCGCGCGGCAGCGGAGCGTCCGGATAGTCCAGCCCCAGCGCCGGATCGACCCGCCCCGCGCACACCTCCGCGTACGCCTGGTCCACGTCCGCCTCGCGGCTCACCACCCGTACCGCCGGATGGCGCGACCGCAGCCGATGCAGCGCCGGTGGCAACAGCACCGCCGCCGCGCTGCCGAACATCCCCAGCACCAGCCGCCCGCCGACCTCGCCCCGCCCGCGCTCCACCGCCGCCAGCGCCTCCGCCTGCGCCGCGAGGATCCGTTCGGCGTGTACCGCGAGGGTGCGTCCGGCGTCGGTCAGCTCCACCCGGCGGCCCGCCCGCCGCTGACCGGCGGCATCCTCGGGACGCTGCCGGCCACCGGAGCCGACGAGGCGGACGCCGCGCTCGCCGACGCCCACCGCGCCTTCCACGCCTGGCGGACCGTCCCCGCGCCCCGCCGCGGCGCACTCGTCAAACGGCTCGGCGCGCTGATCGACGCCCACCAGGACGACCTCGCCGACCTGGTGATCATCGAGGCGGGCAAGATCCGCTCGGAGGCGCTGGGCGAGGTCCGCGAGATGACCGACATCTGCGACTTCGCCGTGGGCCTCTCACGCCAGCTGTACGGCCGCACCATCGCCGGTGAACGCCCCGGCCACCGCCTTGGCGAGACCTGGCACCCGCTCGGCGTCACCGGCGTCATCACCGCCTTCAACTTCCCCGTCGCCGTATGGTCCTGGAACGTCGCGCTCGCCCTCGTCTGCGGCGACCCCGTCGTCTGGAAACCTCCGAACTCACCCCGCTCACCGCCCTCGCCTGCACCGCCCTGCTGGCGCGGGCGGCCGCCGACACCGGCGCGCCGGACGGCCTGCACCATCTGCTGCTCGGCGGCCCCGACCTCGGCGCGCTCCTCGCCGATGACGCCCGGGTGGCGCTGGTCAGCGCGACCGGCTCGGTACGGATGGGCCGCGCCGTCGCGCCCCGCGTCGCCGCCCGCTTCGGCCGGACCCTGCTGGAGCTGGGCGGCAACAACGCCGCCGTCGTCGCCCCCTCCGCCGATCTCGATCTCGCCGTCCGCGGCATCGTCTTCGCCGCCGCCGGGACCGCGGGCCAGCGCTGCACCAGCCTGCGCCGCCTCCTCGTCCACGAGGACGTCGCCGACTGCCTGCTGCCGCGCATCGCCGACGCCTACCGCGGCCTCACCGTCGGCGACCCGTTCGCCGACGCCACCCTCGTCGGACCGCTCGTCCACCGCGCCGCCCACGACGCCATGGACGAGGCGCTGGCCGCCGCGCGCCGCGACGGCGGCACCGTCCTCGCCGGGGGCGAGGCGTGCCTGACCGGCGAGGCACCGGACGCCGCGTACGTCCGCCCGGCACTGGTCCGCATGGACCGGCAGACCACCGTCGTCCGCACCGAAACCTTCGCCCCGATCCTCTACGCGCTGACCTACCGCACCCTGGACGAGGCCATCGCCCTCAACAACGCGGTCCCGCAGGGTCTTTCGGCGAGCGTCTTCACCCGCGACCAGCGGGAGGCCGAACGCTTCCTCGCCGCCGACGGCTCCGACTGCGGCATCACCAACGTCAACATCGGCACCTCGGGCGCCGAGGTCGGCGGCGCGTTCGGCGGGGAGAAGGGGACCGGCGGCGGCCGCGAATCGGGCTCCGACGCCTGGCGCGGCTACATGCGCCGCGCCACCAACACCGTCAACTACTCCGACGCGCTCCCGCTCGCCCAGGGCGTCACCTTCCTGTGACGGCACCGCTCCCGGGTCCGACCGCTCCCGGGACCCGGGCCCGCCCGGGACCCGGGAGCGGCCGGTCAGCGGGGTCCGCCCAGATCTCGTACCAGCGTCGGCGAGGGCCGCGGGATCTCCCCGAAATCCTCGTCGTCGCCGTCCACCGTCAGCCGGTTGATCACGCCCTCCAGCGCGGGCGGCAGCGTCGGCGCGAGCCCGCTGTGCCACTGCACGAGAAGGTTGTGGCGGGCGGCGTCCGGCAGCAGCTGACGGGTGTCGAACGCCGGGATCTGCCGCCGCTCCTCGTCGGGGGAGTGCGCCGCCTGCTCCCGCCAGTACGCCGCGTCCCGGAAGTCGCCGTTGCGGCGGTGCGCCAGATAGAGGCAGTACGCCGCGGTCCGGCTGCCCGCCCCGGCACCGAAGTGCCACCAGAAGTGCGCCGCCTCGCTCCGCCCCGTGATGTGCAGCAGACACGCGAAGACCAGCGCGCCCTCCGGGTCGATGCGGTGCTCATCGACCAGCCGCTCCAGACTGGCCGCCGCCGCTGCGGCGTTCACCACCAGCGCACACGCCAGCTCCAGCTCGTGCGTCGCCTCGTCCCGCGCACTGGGATACGCACTGGGCGCACCCCGCTCGGGCCGGACCGCCGGGGGCACGCCGGGCGCCGCACCCGCCCCCGGGCCGTCGCCGTCCAGCAGCCCGAAGCCGTCGAGGACGCCGCGGTCGTCCAACTCCCCGAAACTCTCCAGGTCATCGATGTCGGCGACCGCCGCGGCGGCGTCGAGCAGCGCCTCGACGGTGTCACGCCGACCGGTCCCGTGCGTGAAGGTCATGGCCGGTTCCCCCTTGCGTTTCCCTGATCCATTCCGAGCGCCGCGGCGAGCCTGCGCCTGCCCCGGCTGGCGTGCGAGCGGACGGTGGCCTCGTCGACGCCCAGCAGCGCCGCGATCTGCGCGTCGCCGTACCCGATCACATGCCGCAGCACGATCACGTCGCACTGCCGCTCCGGCAGCCGGGCGATGGCCGCGTACAGCCCCAACTGGCTCTCCAGTAACGCGAACTGCGCCTGGAATTCCCGCAGCAGCGCCTTGGTGACCACCGCGAAGGCCGCCGTCTCGGTGAGCGCGGTGGGCTGCCGGTGGTCGTACAGCCACTCCACGACGCACTCCTTGAGAAGCGCCCAGGCGAATGCCTCCACCGACGCCTGCCGCAGCGCGTGCGGCCACACGGCGGCCAGCCGGCGGAAGGCGCCGCGGGTTACCTCGACGGCGGCGTCGCGTCCCCCGGTGTGCAGATAGGCGTACTTGAGCCACTTCCGCGCATGGGTGGCGTGGAACGCCTCGAAGGAGAGGGACAGGTGACGGTCCGTCTCGGTGCCCTCATCCGTGTCCGTGGTCCCGAAGACGCGCGGCCAGGCGTACCGGCTCATGTACGCCCCTCGCCTGCGCGCCGGGTATGTCGCTGCCGGGCGCGCTGGCACGCCCCGCGTACGCCGGTGGGGAAAGGGGAGCGCGCGGGCAGTGCGGTGCGGGCGGCGGCCGGGGGCCGCCGGGCCCTGGTGGCCTTCCGCCGCGCCGCCGCCGGATGGGCGTGCGCCCCCGCGGATACGGGCGGGAGCCGGTGCCGGTATGCGCTCACGAGCCGTCCTCGTTCCGTTCGCCGTGCACCGCCGTCCCCGGCGCGTCAGACGGCGGGAGAGCGGCGGGAGGACGGTTGTCCTCCCTTCCAATCAACAGGAAAGTGCACCCATTTGTGGCATGGGGGCGAAGAAATCCGCCGCCGGGTATTCATATGACCGCGCGCGACCGGGGTGCGGGCGCCGGGCATCCGCGCGCGCCCCGCGCACGCCGTCCGCCCCGCCGTGCGCCCCGGCCGTCCAGGTGCCACGGTGCGGTCCGCGCGGGCCGTGACGGGGCGCGCCCCGGTGCCACAATCGATCATGGCCGCCGGTGCGACGGCCCGCCGGACAGGGGAGGCTGCACACGATGAGCGACCACACCGCATCAGGGGTGGACCTGCGGTTGGACCGGGCCCATTCGGCCCGTATCTACGACTACTTCCTCGGCGGGAAGACCAACTTCCTGGCCGACCGGATGGCGGCCGGAAGCGTCCTCGGCGTCTTCCCCGCGGCGCTGGTCGCCGCCCGTATCAACCGCGAGTTCATGCACCGCGCCACCCGCTTCCTCACCGAAGCGGGCATCCGCCAGTTCCTCGACATAGGCACCGGCATCCCCACCTCGCCCAACCTCCACGAGATCGCCCAGTCCGTGGCGCCCGACGCCCGCGTTGTCTACACCGACAACGACCCGATCGTCCTCGCCCACGCCGCCGCACTGCTCCAGAGCACCCCCGAGGGCCGCACCGCCTACGTCCAGGCCGACGCCCACGACCCGGGCGGCATCATGGCGGCCCCCCCACTCCTCGAAGCCCTGGACCTCACCCGGCCGGTGGGCCTGAGCCTGAACGCCCTGATGCACTTCGTCACCGACGACGGCCGGGGCCGCGCGCACGCCATCGTCGACACCCTCAAGGACGCGGTGCCCAGCGGCTCCACCCTCGCCATGACCCACGCCACGCCCGACTTCGCGCCCGAGGCGATGCGGGGGATCATCGAGATCTACGCCGACGCCGGGACGGAGCTGCAGTTCCGCTCCCGTACGGAGTTCGCCCGCTTCTTCGACGGCTGGGAACTGCTGGACCCCGGCATCACCCTCTCCCACCAGTGGCGCCCCGACCGCCCCGAGGACGCCACCCACGTCACCGACGCCGAGGCCGCCTGCTACGCGGCGATCGCTCGCAAGCCGTAGGTCGCGGGGCGCGTCCTGCTCGTGTCCGACCCCGGCCCTCCGCCGATGGCGCCCTCACTCCTTCCGGTACCCGTACGCCTCCCCGGCCGCGGCCGACACCGCCACCAGGTCGGCGCCGGTCGACGCGGTGACCACGGCGGCCACCGCGCCCTCCAGGAACGGCGCGTCCACCAGCCGCGCCCCCTCGGGCAGTTCATCGCCCTCCGCCAGCATGGCCTTCACCGTCAGCACCGCGCTGCCCAGATCGACGAGGAGCGCGACGCCCGCCCCGCCGTCCACCGAGCGCGCCGCCTCGGCGATCAGCTCCGCGCTGGTGCCAAGACCGCCGTCCGGTGTGCCGCCCGCCGGGGCCACCGGCGCGCCCGCCCCGGCGCCCGCCAGCCCGGTGGCGAGCGCCGCCACCGACTCCGCCACCGGCCCGCTGTGCGATACCAGCACGATGCCGACCGTGCCTGCCACCGCCGCCCGCCCCGTCACCGCGCCACCTCCGCGAGCGCCGCGAACAGCAGCGCCGACGACGCCGCCCCGGGATCCTCGTGCCCGATGCTGCGCTCCCCGAGATAGCTGGCGCGCCCCTTACGGGCCTGGAGCGGTACGGTCGCCCGCGCGCCCTGCCCGGCGGCCTCGGCCGCCGACGCGAAGCCGTCCGCCAGCGCCGTGACCGCCGGGTCCAGCGCGTCCAGCATCGTCTTGTCGCCCGGCGCCGATCCGCCGAGCTGCCCGACCGCGTCCACCCCGGCGCGCAGTCCGTCCCGCAGCTGCTCCAGGTCGACCCGTTCCGCGTCGCCGAGCGTTTTGCCGGTCCGCCGCAGCAGCGTGCCGTACAGCGGACCGGACGCACCGCCGACCGTGGAGATCAGCGTCCGCCCCGCGGCCATGAGGGCGGCGCCGGGCGTCGCCGGGGGCTCCTTCTCCAGGAGGGTGCGCACGGCGGTGAAGCCGCGCTGGAGGTTGCTGCCGTGGTCGGCGTCGCCGATCGCGGAGTCCAGGTCGGTGAGGTGACGGGCCTCCCGGTCGACGACGGCAGCGACCTCCGTCATCCACCGGACGAAGAACGCGGCATCCAGGGCCGTTTCGGGCACGTGACTCTCCTCTGCTCGTAGCGCTGCGGACGGTGCGGGCGGTGCGAACGGTACGGGCACCCGGGCGGCGCCCGGGCGCGGGACGGTGACGCGGCTCAGCGGCCCCATCGCAGCCCCGCGGTCTGCACCGGCGCGTCCCACAGCCGCAACAGATCCTCGTCCACCTGACAGAGCGTCACCGAAGCGCCCGCCATGTCCAGCGAGGTCACATAGTCGCCGACGAGGGTACGGGCCACCGCCACCTCACGGTCGGCGAGCCGCCGGTGCACCTCGGCCGCGAAGCCGTACAGCTCCAGCAGCGGCGTCGCCCCCGCGCCGTTGACCAGCACCAGCACCGGCAACTCCGGTTGCAGATCGTCCAGGACGGCGTCCACCGCGACCTCGGCGATCTCCCGGGACGTCATCATCGCGCGCCGCTCCCGCCCCGGCTCGCCGTGGATGCCGACCCCCAACTCCAGCTGCCCGGACGGCAGATCGAAGGTCGGGCTGCCCTTGGCCGGGGTGGTGCAGGCGGCGAGCGCCACCCCGAAGCTGCGGGACGCCCCGACGACCCGCCGGGCGATCGCCTCGACCCGCTCCAGCGGCGCGCCCTCCTCGGCCGCCGCCCCGGCGATCTTCTCCACGAAGAGGGTGGCGCCGGTGCCGCGGCGGCCCGCGGTGAACGTCGAGTCGGTCACCGCCACGTCGTCGTCGACCAGCACACTGGCGACCGTGACGCCCTCGTCCTCGGCCAGTTCCGTCGCCATCCGGAAGTTCAGCACGTCGCCGGTGTAGTTCTTCACGATGAACAGCACGCCCGCGCCGCTGTCCACGGCGGCGGCCGCCCGCACCATCTGGTCGGGCACCGGCGAGGTGAACACCTCCCCGGGACACGCCGCGTCCAGCATGCCCGGCCCGACGAACCCGCCGTGCAGCGGTTCGTGCCCGCTGCCGCCGCCGGAGACCAGCGCGACCTTCCCGGCCACCGGCGCGTCCCGCCGCACCACCAACCGGTTCTCGACGTCCACGACCAGCTCGGGATGGGCCGCCGCCATACCGCGCAGCGCGTCCGCCACGACGGTCTCGGCGACGTTGATGAGCATCTTCAACGGTTCCTCCTGCGGTGGGTCCCGGCGGCCCCCTACGAGGTCCGGCCGGACGGCGGACGACACCGTCCAGTATCGAAGAGCCGGGCCCGATCGGTGGGGCGACGCGGGGATTCCGTCGCCCGGACGGTCCGGAAGATCCGGAGGCGGCGGCGACGGCCCGTCCCGCTGGTCTCAGCGGGTCGTGTAGCCCCCGTTCAGGAAGAGCGTCCGACCGTTGGCCCACCAGCCGTCGGTCAGCAGCATCCGCACCCACGGTGCGATGTCCTCGATCCTGGTGAGGTCGCCGTTCATCGCGGACGCCTTGTGGAACGCGACGGAGTCGTCGTCCTCCGCCGGAGAGAAGAACGGGGTGTCCATCGGCCCCGGCGCGATGTTGTTGACCGAGATGTTCCGCCCGAACAGCTCCTTCGACAGGGCCCGCGCGAAGTGCTCCACGGGCGCCTTGCTCCCCGCGTACGAGGAGTACAGCCCGGTGTAGGCGGCCAGCAGCGAGGTGACGATCGTGACGATCTTCCCGCCGTCCTCGATTCGCCGGGCGGCCTCCTTCATCACGAAGAACGCCGCCTTGGAGTTGACCGCGAACATCCGGTCGTACTCCTCCTCCGTGATCTCGGTCATCGGCTTCTTCAGCACCATCCCGGCCGTGTTGACGCTGATATCGAGCTTCCCGAAACGCTCGATGACCTCGTCGAAGGCGCGCGCCACCTCGGCCGGCCGGGTCAGATCCGCCCGGAGCGCGAACGCCTCACCGGGCCCGGCGTTGATCCGCGCGACGACGTCCTCGGCCTTGGCCCGGGAGGAGTCGCTGTGGTGGTGGACCGCGACCAGGGCGCCCTCCGCGCCGAGCGTGCCGGCGATCAGCCCGCCGAGATTGCGCGACGCGCCGCCGATGAAGGCGGCCTTCCCCTGGAGCGTGATGTCGGGCTTGCTGACCACGTCGGCCCCCTGCCACGGCGGCCGGCTCCGCCGGCGTGATCCGCCGCCCGGCCCGCACACGGCAGCGGCGGCCCGGGGAGGCCCCCGGACCGCCGCTGCGGCCCGCCGGTGGCGACGGACCCGCGGGCGTTCCCGCCCGTCAGCCGTTGCAGCGCGCGGCCTCGGCGAGGTAGCGCTCCGCCTCCTGGCGGTAAGCCTGCGCCTTCTCCTTGTACGTGGCGGCCTGCTGTGTGTTGCCGCGGGCCGCTTCCTCCCGCGAGCGGGCCTCGGCCTCGTCGGACAGGCGCCGGTACTCGTTCGCTTTGTCCCGCAGCTGCTGCGCGTCGCAGGAGAACTTCGCGGCGGGGGCGGAGAGCGTGGCGGCGGGCTGTGCCGCGCTCGCCGAGGCCGCGCCGACGGCGACCGGTGCCGTCGCCGCCACCGTGACGACGGCCGCGGAGACGAGAACACGCCTGAACTTGCGCATGAAACGCACCTTTCGTTGGTGGTGTGCCGTGAGGGTTTCCGCCGAAGCCGACCCTCTCGGGGCGAGAGTAGCGGGGCGATGGACTGCGAGGACGCGAGGTGACGGGCGGAGGTGCTTTGGGAGACGGAAGCCCAATACAGCGCATTCGTAAGGGCGTTGACGGCTCGTCCGCGCGCCCGGACGCCGAGACCGGCGCCTGCCGCCCGCGCCCCTCACCCCACCAACCCCAGCTCCCTCGCCAGCCGCCCCCGGTGCCAGGCCGCCGACCCGAAGAGCTGGGCGGAGGTGTAGGCGCGTTTGAAGTAGTGGTGGGCCTCGTGTTCCCACGTGAGGGCGATGCCGCCGTGGAGCTGGAGCATTTCGCCGGCCACGGCCGTGAACGCTTCCGAGCAGGCGGACTTGGCGGCGGCGGCCAGGCGGGGCAGGGCGGGGGAGCGGTCGTCGGCGGCGCAGGCGGCGGCCAGGGCGGCGGTGCGGGCGGCTTCGACCTGGACGTAGGCGTCGGCCAGCCGGTGTTTGATCGCCTGGAAGGAGCCGATCGGGCGGCCGAACTGGCGCCGCGTACCGGTGTAGGCGACGGTGCGTTTCAGGCAGTGTGCGGCGGCGCCGGTCTGTTCGGCGGCGAGGGCGGTGGCGGCCAGGTCCAGGACGTGGGCCAGCACCCGGGTGCCGTCGCCGTCGGTGCCGAGCAGCCGCCCCTCGGCCCCGTCGAGGACCATCCGGGCCTGCGCCCGTGTGGAGTCGACCGGGACCAGGGCCTCGCGCCGGGCCCGCGGGTCGTCGGCGGGGACCTCGAAGAGCGCGACGCCGTGCGCCGTCCGCGCCGCCACGAGCAGCAGCCCGGCATCGGCGCCGTCCAGGACGTGTTCCTTGACGCCGGTGAGCCGCCAGCGCCCGTCCGGCCCGGCGACCGCCCCGGTCCGGATCCGCACCGGGTCCCACGATCCGTCCTCCGCCCAGGCCAGGGCGCCCACCACCGCCCCGGACGCCAGGCCGGGCAGCAGGCGGGCGTGGGCCCGTTCGTCCCGGGTGGCGAGGACGGCCTGCGTGGTCAGGACCGCCGAGCCGAGGAACGGCAGGGGGCTCAGCGTCCGGCCCAGCTCCGTCAGCACCACATGGAGTTCGCGGGCGCCGCCGCCGGAGCCGCCGTACGCCTCGGGGACGCCGAGCCCCGCGACGCCGATCTGTTCGGTCAGCGGCCGCCAGGCGTCCGCCCTGTCGTGCCGGGCGAGCACCGCGCGTACCGCGGAGCCCAACTCCCGTTGTTCCGCGGTCAGTCGCACCGTCCACTCCTTCGCTGATGCCGCGGTGCCGGTTCCCGTACCGGACCGGTCGTCACGGGGTCAGGACGCGGGCGCGGTGCGCCGCGGGGGTGCCCCAGGCGTCGCGCAGCGCGCGTGCCTTGCGGATCCACAGGGACAGGTCGGGTTCCTCGGTGTAGCCGAGGGCGCCGTGCAGCTGGAGCGCGGTGCGGGCCGCCGCGTACGCCGCCTCACCGGCCGCGACCTTCGCCGCCGGGACGCTGCGGTCGTCCGCCGCGCCCCGCGCCAGGGCGAGCGCCGCCGCGTACACCAGCGGCTCGGCGAACTCCAGGCCCAGCAGCGTGTCGGCCAGCCGGTGCTTGACCGCCTGGAACGAGCCGACGGGCACGCCGAACTGCCTCCGGTCGCGGACGTACCCGACGGTCGCGTCGAGCAGCGCGCGGCCCAGCCCCAGCGCCTGGGCGGCGGTCGCCAGCGCCGCCACATCGGCCGCCCGGTCCGCCGCCGCCCGCACCCGTGGCCCGCGCGCGAGGACGGGCCCCGGGCCCGGCCGGGCCAGCCGCCGCGCCGGATCGGCGGAGCGCTGCACCGGGCCCGCGGACTCCGCCCGTCGCAGCGCGTCCCCCTCGACGACCAGCACCGCGTCGGCCGCGTCGGCGTCCAGCGCGTACGGCTGGGCCGGGGTGAGGAGGCAGAGGGAGACGAGGGAGTGCCCGGCCGCGATACGGGGGAGGAGGCCGGCCGCGTCGCCGCCGGGGCGGGAAACGGCCCGGCCCGGCCCGCCCGCGGGGGCGTCCAAGGCGGCCAGCAGCGTCGCCGCCGCGACCGTCTCGACGAGCGGGCCCGGCACCGCATGACGCCCCAACTCAACGAAGACAGCGGCCAGTTCAACAGGGTGCGGGCCCAGGCCGCCGTCGCGTTCGGGGACAGCGAGAGCGAACACCCCAGCGGCGGCGAGCTTCCCCCACAGGGCGCGGCCGGGCCCCGGATCGCCGGCCGCCCAGGCCCGTACCGCCGCGGGGGTGTCCGCCGCGCCGAGCATCGTGTCCAGCGTCCGGGCGAACTCCCGCTGCTCGCGGTCGAGGAGGAACCGCATCAGCGTCGTCCCTTCGGCAGGCCGAGCAGCCGCTCGGCGATGATGTCGCGCTGGATCTCGTTGGTGCCCGCGTAGAGCGGACCGGCGAGCGCGAAGACGTATCCCTCCGCCCAACGGCCGTGCGCGGGCGCCTCGTCGGCGTCGTCGGCGAGTGCGCCGTACGGGCCGAGCAGATCGAGCGCGGTCTCGTGCAGCGCGAGATCCAGCTCCGACCAGAAGACCTTGTTCAGGCTGGACTCCGCGCCGATCGGCTCCCCGGCGGCGAGCCGGGCGGCGGCCGCGTGGGTGAACAGGCGGTACGCCTCGGCGCCGATGACCGCGTCGGCGACCCGGTCGCGCAGCGCCGTGTCCTCCGGGGTGCCGCGCTCGCGCCACAGGGCGGCCAGCCGGTGTGCGGCGGCGGTGAACCGGCCGGGGCTGCGCAGCGTCAGCCCGCGTTCGTTCCCGGCGGTGGACATCGCGACGCGCCAGCCGTCGCCGGGGGCGCCGATGACGTCCTCGTCGGGGACGAAGACGCCGTCCAGGAAGAGTTCGGCGAAGGCGGGTTTGCCGTCCAGGCGGCCGATCGGCCGGACCGTCACCCCGGGCGCGTCCAGCGGGAACATCAGATACGTCAGGCCGTGGTGCGGGCGGGCGCCGCGGTCGCTGCGGAAGAGGCCGAAGGCGCGGTCGGCGAAGGCGGCCCGGGACGACCAGGTCTTCTGCCCGTCGAGCAGCCAGCCGCCGTCGGTGCGGGTCGCCGTCGAGCGCAGCGCGGCCAGGTCCGATCCGGCCTCCGGCTCCGACCACGCCTGCGCCCAGATCACCTCGCCGCGCGCCATCGGCGGCAGGATCCGGGCGCGCTGGGCGTCGGTGCCGCGCTCCAGCAGGGTGGGGGCGAGGAGGTTGACGCCGTTCTGCGCGACCCGGCCGGGGGCGCCCGCCGCGTGGTACTCCTCCTCGAAGAGCAGCCATGCGACGATGCCGACGCCCCGGCCGCCGTACCGCTCGGGCCAGGACACCGCCGACCAGCGGCCGGCGCCCAGCGTCCGCTCCCAGGCACGGTGGGCGGCGAAGCCCCCGGCCGTCTCCAGGGACGGCAGCGGCGTCGTGGGGACATGGCGGCCGAGCCAGGCGCGGGCCTCGTCGCGGAACGCGCACTGGGCCGCGGTGAGATCGAGATCCATCAGGATCCGGCCTCCTTCATGGCGCGGATGTCCATGCCGCCGAGCGCATCCCGTGAGGTCTCCGCGTTGTGCGCGTGCGCGAGGTGGTGCAGGCCGAAGACGGAGTCCAGGCCGGTGTGCAGGCCCTGGAGGTCCTCGGCCTGGTTGACCGCCCGCTTGGTCAGCGCCAGCCCCATCCGCGGCTGACCGGCGATCCGGGTCGCCAACTCCACGGTGTGGTCGAGGAGTTGGTCGCGGGGGACGACGCGGTTGACCATGCCCAGCTCGTAGGCGCGGGCGGCGCTCATCCGGTCGCCGGTGTAGAGGAATTCCTTGGCGATACGCGGCGGCATCACCCAGGGATGGGCGAAGTATTCGACGCCGGGGATGCCCATCCGGACCACCGGGTCGGCGAAGAACGCGTCCTCGGCGGCGATGATCAGGTCGCAGATCCAGGCCAGCATCAGCCCGCCCGCCACACAGGCGCCCTGGACGCAGGCGAGCACCGGTTTGGGCAGCTCCCGCCACCGTCGGCACATGCCGAGGTAGACCTCGGACTCGCGGGCGTAGCGGCTCTCGGCGCCCTGCTTGTCCGAGTGGTCCCACCACAGTCCGGCCGCGCGGTCGAACGGGAGGTGGGCGTCGCGTTCCGGGGTGCCGATGTCGTGGCCGGCCGAGAAGTGCGCGCCCGCCCCGGTGAGGACGACCGCGCCGACCGCGTCGTCGTCGGCGGCACGGTAGAAGGCCCGGTCCAGCGCGTACGTCATCGCGGAGTTCTGGGCATTGCGGTAGGCGGGGCGGTCCATGGTGATCAGGGCCACCGGGCCCCGGGTTTCGTAGCGGACAGGCTCCGTCGGGGCAGTGGACATCCGCCCTCCTTCCCTAACAAGTGTTTGGTAGGTTAACGTACCGGCCGGTGGCCGTCGAGATCCGTGGGGGAGCCGGCAGATGAGCGCGGTGGAGGAGTTCCGGAGACGGGCGCGGACCTGGCTGGACGCGCAGCTCACCGGCGCGTTCGCGGAGCTGCGCGGCCTCGGCGGGCCGGGCCGGGAGCACGAGGCGTTCGCCGAACGGCTCGCCTGGGAGCGCCATATGGCCGCCGCCGGGTGGACCTGCGTCGGCTGGCCCGAGGAGTACGGCGGCCGCGGCGCCACCCTGGAGGAGCAGGTCGCCTTCCACGAGGAGTACGCGGAGTCCGGCGCGCCCGCGCGCGTGGGCCACATCGGCGAACAGCTGGTCGGCCCGACCCTGATGGCGTTCGGCACACCGGAACAGCGCGCCCGCTTCCTCCCGGCCATCGCCGCCGTCGACGCACTGTGGTGCCAGGGCTACAGCGAACCCGACGCCGGATCCGACCTCGCCGCGGTCCGCACCCGCGCCGAGCGGGACGGCGACGCATGGGTGCTCACCGGCCGCAAGATCTGGACCTCGCTGGCCCGCGAGTCCCGGTGGTGCTTCGTCCTGGCCCGTACGGAGCCGGGGTCCACCCGCCACCGGGGCCTGTCCTACCTCCTGGTGCCGCTGGACCGGGACGGCGTCGAGATCCGGCCGATCACCCAGCTCACCGGCACCGCGGAGTTCAACGAGGTGCTGTTCGACGGCGCCCGCACCGACGCCGGGAACCTCGTCGGCGAGGAGGGCGGCGGCTGGGCGGTGGCGATGGCCACCCTCGGGTTCGAACGCGGTGTCTCCACCCTCGGGCAGCAGGTCGGCTTCCGCCGCGAATGGGAGGCGCTGGCCGCCCTCGCGGTCCGCACCGGCGCGGCCCGCGACCCGCTGATCCGCGACCGGCTCACCCGCTCCTGGATCGGCCTGGAGACCATCCGCGGCAACGCCCTGCGGATGCTGGAGGGCGCCGCCGCCGGGGCGCCGGGCCCGGAGGCGTCCATCGGCAAGATCTACTGGGCGACCTTCCACCGCGAACTGGGCGAACTCGCCATGGAGATCCGCGGCGCGGGCGGCACGCTGGCCGCCGGGGCGCCGTACGACCTCGACGAGTGGCAGCGGCTGTTCCTCTTCTCCCGCGCCGACACGCTCTACGGCGGCTCCAACGAGATCCAGCGGAACATCATCGCCGAGCGGGTGCTGGGACTGCCCCGGGAGGCCCGGCCGTGACGGGTGCCGCGCGGCGCCCGGATCCGCTCACGGGGCCGCGGGCCGCCCCGCGCCGGACCGTCCGCTCCGCTCCGTACGCCTCCGGGCCCGGCCCGGTCCCCCGCCGCGCGGGCGGGGGACGACAATGGCGGTGTGCCGAAAAGCAACGCGCCCGACAGCGGCAAGAAGAAGACGATGACCCCCTCGCCCGCGCGGCGCCGGGAACTGCTCGGCGTGGCCGCCGACGTGTTCGCCGCGCAGGGGTACAACGCCACCACCGTCCGCAAGATCGCCGACGCGGCCGGGATGCTGGCGGGGAGCCTCTACTACCACTTCGACTCCAAGGAGTCGATGCTCGACGAGATCCTCTCCACCTTCCTCAATGAGCTGTGGGCGGGCTACGACGCCGTCCTGGCCGCCGGGCTCGGCCCCCGGGAGACCATCGAGGCGCTGGTCACCGAGTCGTTCCGGGAGATCGACCGGCACCACTCGGCGGTCGCCATCTACCAGAAGGAGTCCCGCCACCTCTCCGTCCAGCCCCGGTTCACCTATCTCGCCGACTCGCAGCAAAAGTTCGAGAAGGCGTGGCTGGGCACCCTGGAGCGCGGCGTCGCCGACGGCGTCTTCCGCGCCGACCTGGACATCCGCCTCACCTACCGCTTCGTCCGCGACACCGTCTGGGTCGCCGCGTCGTGGTACCGGCCGGGCGGACTGCACAGCCCCGACGAGATCGCCCGGCAGTACCTCTCGATGGTGCTCGACGGCATCGCCCTCGGGGAGCGCACCCCCTGACGCATCTTCCCTGAGGAGCCCCCGATGCCCGAGGCGTATCTCGTCGAAGCGGTCCGCACCCCCGTCGGCCGACGCGGCGGCGGGCTGTCCGCCGTCCACCCGGCGGACCTCGGGGCGCAGGTGCTGACGGCCCTGATGGCGCGCTCGGCCGTGGACCCGGCCGCGGTGGAGGACGTCGTGTTCGGCTGTGTGGACACCGTCGGACCGCAGGCGGCGGACATCGCCCGCACCTGCTGGCTGGCGGCCGGACTGCCCGAGGAGGTGCCGGGCGTGACCGTCGACCGGCAGTGCGGCTCCTCCCAGCAGGCCGTCCACTTCGCCGCTCAGGGCGTGCTCTCCGGCACCCAGGACCTGGTCGTCGCGGGCGGCGTCCAGAGCATGTCGCAGATCCCGATCGCCTTCGCCGGCCGCCGGGCGGCCGAACCGCTGGGATTCACGGAGGGTCCCTACGCCGGATCGACGGGTTGGCGCGAGCGGTACGGGAACCGGCCCGTCGACCAGTTCCACGGCGCCGAACTCATCGCCGCGCAGTGGGACATCGGCCGCGAGGAGATGGAGGAGTTCGCGCTCCGCTCGCACCGGCGGGCCGCCCGCGCCCTCGACGAGGGCCGCTTCGCCCGCGAGACCGTGCCGTACGGCGCCGTCACCGCCGACGAGGGGCCGCGCCGCGACACCAGCCTCGCGAAGATGGCGGCGCTGGCACCGCTGACCGAGGGCGGCCGGCTCACCGCCGCCCTCTCCTCCCAGATCTCCGACGGCGCCGCCGCCCTCCTCCTCGCCTCCGAGCGCGCCGTCCGCGACCACGGGCTGACGCCGCGCGCCCGCGTCCACCACCTGTCGGTGCGCGGCGAGGATCCGATCCGGATGCTCTCCGCGCCGATCCCGGCCACCGCGTACGCGCTGCGCAGGGCCGGGCTGACGATGGATGACATCGATCTGGTGGAGATCAACGAGGCGTTCGCCTCCGTGGTGCTCGCCTGGCTGCGGGAGACCGGCGCCGATCCGGCGAAGGTCAACGTCAACGGCGGCGCCATCGCCCTGGGCCACCCCCTCGGCGCCACCGGCGCGAAGCTGATGACCACGCTCCTGCACGAACTGGAGCGCACCGGTGGCCGGTTCGGCCTCCAGACCATGTGCGAGGGCGGCGGCCAGGCCAATGTGACGATCATCGAACGGCTGTGAGGGGTTGGGGGTGTCCGGGGGGCGGGCCCGACGCCCGCACCGCCTCACCCGGGCGGCACACGGCCCGACGCCCGCTGGGCCCACGCCCGTACCGCCCCCGCGACGCTCAGCCCCTCGCCTCCCGCGACGCGACGAACGCCTCCCGATGCCGGTCCGCGAGGCCGCTGAGGTTCGCCTCGAAGGTGAAGCCCTGCTCGAAGCGGTAGCTGCGGCGGACGTCGACGGGGTCGATGCCGTTGAGCGCCGCCTTCGCCAGCCGCAGCAGCGCCCCGTCCTTCGCGGCGATCTCCCGCGCCAGCTCCAGCGCCGCCGCCCGCAGCTCCGCCCGGGGCGCCACCCGCCACACCGAGCCGTGCGCCCGCAACTCCTCGGCGGTGACGGTCCGGGACGTGTAGTACAGCGTCCGCATCAGGTGCGCCGGGACCAGCCGGGCCAGATGGGTCGCGGCGCCGAGCGCCCCGCGGTCCAGCTCCGGCAGGCCGAACACCGCGTCGTCGCTCGCCACGATCGCATCGGCGTTCCCGGCCAGCCCGACCCCACCGCCCAGACAGAACCCCTGGATCGCGGCGACGACCGGTACCTCGCAGTCGTAGACCGCGGCGAACGCCGCGTAGCAGCCGCGGTTGGCGCCGAGCAGTGCGGTGTGGCCGGGCGTGCGCTGCATCTCCTTGAGGTCGACCCCTGCGTTGAAGCCGCGCCCCTCGGCGGCCAGCACCACACAGCGCGCCCCGGGGTCGGCGCCCGCGGTGCGCACCGCGTCGGCGAGGTCGTACCAGCCCTGTACGGGAAGGGCGTTGACCGGCGGGACATCGACGGTGACGACGCGGACGCCCTCTTCGGGACGGGAGACGGAGACACCCATGAGGCGTTCGACCACCTTTCCATCTAACGTTTGTTAGGTACGCTAGCAGCTCGACGGACGGCGGCGGAGGGGTCGGCGCCCGTCGTCACCAGCGGACGGAGAAAACGCCATGGCCGGACTGTGCGCGCAGCGCGTCGTCGCGATCACCGGAGCCGGACGCGGACTGGGCCGCGCGCACGCGCTCGCCTTCGCCGCCGAGGGGGCGCGGGTCGTCGTCAACGACCTCGGCGTCGGGCTCGACGGCACCGGCGCGGTCACCGGACCCGCCCGGCGGGTCGCCGAGGAGATCCGGGCCCGCGGCGGCGAGGCGGTGGCGCACGACGGCGACATCGCCACACCCGAGGGCGCCGCCTCCCTCGTCGCCACCGCGCTGGACTCCTTCGGCCGCCTCGACACCCTCGTCAACAATGCCGGATTCCTGCGCGACCGGATGCTCGTCAACCTCGGCGAGGACGACTGGGACGCCGTCGTACGGGTCCATCTCAAGGGGCACTTCCTGACGCTCCGGCACGCCGCCGCGCACTGGCGGGCGGAGGCCAAGGCGGGCCGTACCCCGCACGCCCGGATCGTCAACACCAGCTCCGGAGCTGGCCTGTTGGGCAGCGTCGGGCAGGGAAACTACGCGGCCGCCAAGGCCGGGATCGTCGCGCTGACGCTCGTCGCCGCCGCCGAACTCGCACGCTACGGCGTCCAGGTCAACGCCCTCGCCCCCGCCGCCCGCACCCGGATGACGGAGCACGCCTTCGCCGAGACGATGGCGGCCCCGGCGCCGGGGGAGTTCGACGCGATGGCCCCGGAGAACGTCTCCCCGCTCGTGGTCTGGCTCGGCTCCGCCGACTCGGCGGGCGTGACCGGCCGCGTCTTCGAGGCCGAGGCCGGACGCATCACGGTCATGGAGGGCTGGCACCCCGGCCCGAGCGGCGACACCGGCGCCCGCCGCACCCCCGCCGAGGCCGGTGCCGCGGCACGCGCCCTGCTGGCGACGGCCCGGCCGCCGCTGCCGGTGTACGGGGCGTGAGCAATCGTCAGCTCGCGGGCCCCGGTCGTCCGGTCAGATGGCGGGCGGGCGGTTCGCCGCCGCCGTGGACGGCCAGATCCGCGCCGTTGATGTACCCGGCCGCCGCGCCCGCCAGGTAGAGGCAGGCGTCGGCGAGGTCGGAGGGGAGCGCCAGGCGGCCCAGCGGGACGATCCCGGCGAGGGCCGCCTCGCGCTCCGTCCCTGGGGGAGCGGTCCGGACCGGCCCGGCGCTGAGGTGGTTGACCCGGACCGTCGGCCCCCACTCCAGGGCCAGCGCCCGGGTGAGCATCAGCAGACCGGCCTTGGCGGCGGAGTAGGCGGCGGTGCCGGGCTGCGGATGGTGCGCCGAGACGCTGCCGATGTTGAGGATGCAGCCGCCGCCGTCCTGGCCGTGCATATGGCGGTGCGCGGCCTGGGACGCGTAGAACGGCGCGAGCAGATTGAGCGCCACCACCTTCTCGACGAAGCGCGGGGAGACGGTGGCCGCGTCGGCGTCCGGTGAGCCACCGGCGTTGTTGACGAGGACGTCGAGCCGCCCCGAGCGGCGGGCCGCGGCGTCGACGAACTCCCGGGCCGCGGCCGGGTCGCGGACATCGGCGCACATCACGTGCGCGGTGCGCCCGCCCGCGCGCGGCGGTGCGGACGGCGCGGTGCGCCCGCAGACCGTGACCTCCGCACCGGCCGTCAGAAATGCCTCCGCGAGGGCCCGTCCGATGCCCTTGGTGCCGCCGGTGACGGCCACCGCCCGGCCGGTGAAGTCCCGCGGATCGCCGTCCATGGCCCGCCCCTCTCCGTCCGTGTCACGGTGCCCGGCCGGGCACCGCGGGCCCTTGACACCCGGCCGCGCGGCCACCGTAATCTCTCTACCAAACGTTTGCTAGGTACATGCGGCATGGAGCCGCCCGGCACGAGCCCGCCCACGGCACACACCGTCAGGAGCTGCGTATGGCCGACAAGACGATGACCGCGCCGGAGGTGGTCGCCCGGCTCCGCTCCGGTATGACCCTCGGCATCGGCGGCTGGGGCTCGCGCCGCAAACCGCTCGCCCTGGTCCGCGAGATCCTCCGCTCCGATCTGCGCGATCTGACCGTCGTCTCCTACGGTGGCCCCGACGTCGGCCTCCTCTGCGCCGCCGGGAAGATCCGCAAGCTCGTCTTCGGCTTCGTCTCGCTCGACTCCATCCCCCTCGATCCGCACTTCCGCGCCGCCCGGCAGAGCGGCCGTATCGAGGTCGCGGAGTACGACGAGGGGATGCTCCAGTGGGGTCTGTACGCCGCGTCGCTGCGGCTGCCGTTCCTGCCCACCCGCGCCGGACTCGGCTCGGACGTCCTGACCGTCAACCCCGAACTGCGGACCGTCGCCGACCCCTACGGCGGCGGTGAGGAACTGCTCGCCATGCCGGCGTTGCCGCTGGACGCCGCGCTGGTCCACCTCCACCGCGCCGACACGGCGGGCAACGCCCAGTGCCTGGGCCCCGATCCGTACTTCGACGACCTCTTCTGCGGCGCCGCCGAGCACGCCTTCGTCTCCTGCGAACGGATCGTCCCCACCGCCCGCCTCACCGAGGACGCCCACCCGGCCACCCTCGTCGTCCGCCGCCTCGCCGTCGAGGGCGTCGTCGAGGCGCCCGGCGGCGCGCACTTCACCTCCTGCGCACCCGACTACCCGCGCGACGAGGCGTACCAGAAGGAGTACGCCGACGCCGCCCGGTCGCCTGCCGCCTGGGAGGCGTTCCACCACCGCTATCTCACCGGCGACGGTCACCACCGCACGCCGGGCCACCACGGAGAGGGGCAGCCGGTATGAGCGACGCGACCCGGGCCGAGATCTGCGCCGTCGCCTGCGCCGAGGCGTTCCGCGGCAGCGGCGAGATCCTGGCCAGCGCCTTCGGTACCGCCCCCACCCTCGGCGTCAGGCTGGCCCGCGCCACCTTCGCCCCCGACCTGCTGCTCACCGACGGCGAGGCCCGGCTGGTCCAGGGGACCTGGCCGCTCGGCGCCGCGCCCGACGGGCCCGTCGAGGGCCATGCGTCCTTCCGCACGATTTTCGACCTGGTCTGGAGCGGGCGGCGGCACGCCATGATGGTGCCCACCCAGATCGACGCCCACGGCAACGTCAACATCTCCGCCATCGGCCCGTACGACGCACCCGAAGTGCAGCTCGTCGGCGTCCGCGGCGCCCCCGGTAACACCCTCTGCCACCCGGTGAGTTACTGGGTCCCGCGCCACTCCACCCGGGTCTTCGTGCCCCGGGTCGACATGGTCTGCGGCGTCGGCACCGCCGCGGCGGCGGCCGTGGGGCGCGCCGCCCGCCACCACGATCTGCGCCGCGTCGTCACCGACCTCGCCGTCCTGGACTTCGCGCCCACGACCGGCACGCTCCGGCTGGTCTCCGTCCACCCCGGCGTCAGCGCCGAGGACGTCGTCGCCCGCACGGGCTGCCCTCTCGTCATCGAGGGCGACATCCCCGCCACGCGTCTGCCCACCGCCGCCGAACTCCGCCTGATCCGCGAGGTCATCGACCCGGCGGGCCTGCGCGACAAGGAGATCGCGGCATGACCCCGCACCCGGCGCTGCGCACCCGGATCTGCGGCCTGTTCGGCGTCGCCCACCCGATCGTCCAGACCGGCATGGGCTACGTCTCCGACGCCACCCTCACCGCGGCCACCGCCAACGCCGGGGGACTGGGCATCCTCTCCGCCGGGCTGCTCGACCTCGACGGGCTGCGCCGCGCCGTCGACGCGGTCCGCGCCGCCACCGACCGGCCCTTCGGCGTCAACCTCCGCGCCGACCAGCCCGACGCCGAGGCCCGCATCGACCTGCTGATCCGCGGCGGCGTGCAGGTCGCCTCGTTCGCCCTCGCGCCCCGCCGCGACCTCATCGCCCGCTGCAAGGACGGCGGGCTGCTCGTCGTCCCCTCCATCGGCGCCCGCCGCCACGCCGAGAAGGTCGCCGCCTGGGGCGCCGACGCGGTGATCGTCCAGGGCGGCGAGGGCGGCGGCCACACCGGCGCCGTCCCCACCGGCCTGCTGCTGCCGCAGGTCCGCGACGCCGTGGACCTGCCGGTCATCGCCGCCGGCGGCTACTGCGACGGCCGCGGCCTGGTCGCCGCCCTCGCCTACGGGGCCGACGGCATCGCCATGGGCACCCGTTTCCTGCTCACCCGCGACTCGCCCGTCGCCCCCGCCGTCAAACAGGTCTACCTCGACAAGGGCGTCCACGACACCGTCCTGACCCGGGAGGTCGACGGCGTCCCGCAGCGCGTGCTGCGCACCGGGCCGGTCGCCCGCCTGGAGAAGTCCTCCGGCGCCGGGCGGCTGTTGCGCGCCGCCCGTCACGCCGCCGCCTTCCGGAAGCTCTCCGGCACCCCCTGGCCCGACCTCGTCCGTGAGGGCCTGGCGCTGCGCCGCCGCCACGGCCTGACGTGGAGCCAGGTCGTCATGGCGGCCAACGCCCCGCTGCTCTACCGCACCGGACTCCTCGACGGCCGCCCCGACCTCGGCGTCCTCGCCACCGGCCAGGTCGTCGGCCTCATCGACGACCTGCCGACCTGCCGGGAGCTGATCGACCGGATCATGACGCAGGCCGACGAGGTCCTGCGGCGCCTGGAAGACCCGCCCGGCGGGGCATCGCACCCCGCCGCACCCGACGAGGGAGCCGTGTGACCGTGCCCGAGATCACCGGGGCGCCCGCCCCTCAGCCCGAGACCGACCGGCCCCGCTCCCACCACTTGCTCGACGGCCGGACCGTCGTCGTCACCGCGGCCGCCGGTACCGGTATCGGCTTCGCCGCCGCCCGGCGGTGTGCCGAGGAGGGCGCCCGGCTCGTCATCAGCGACCGCCACGCCCGCCGCCTCAGCGAGGCCGCCGACCGCCTCGCCGCCCACACCGGCACCCGCCCGCTGGCCGTGCCCTGCGACGTCACCGACGGCGGTCAGCTCGACCGGCTCATGGACACCGCGGTGCGTGAGTGCGGCGCCCTCGACGTACTGATCAACAATGCCGGGCTCGGCGGCACCGCCTCCGTCGCCGAGATGACCGACGCCCAGTGGGACGCCGTCCTCGCCACCACCCTGACCAGCACCTTCAAGGCCACCCGCGCCGCGCTGCGCCATATGATCCCGGCCGGTCACGGCGTGATCGTCAACAACGCCTCGGTCGTCGGCTGGCGGGCCCAGCGCGGCCAGGCCCACTACGCCGCCGCCAAGGCCGGGGTGATGGCGCTGACCCGGTGCAGCGCCCTCGACGTAGCCGCCCACGGCATCCGCGTCAACGCCGTCGCCCCCAGCCTCGCGATGCACCCGCACCTCGCCAAGGTCGCCGGGGAGGAGTTGCTCGCCGAACTGAGCGCCCGTGAGGCGTTCGGCCGCGCCGCCGAGCCCTGGGAGGTCGCCAACGTCATGGTCTTCCTCGCCAGCGACTACGCCTCGTACATGACGGGCGAGGTCGTCGCGGTCAGCAGCCAGCACCCCTGACCGGGGCCCGAGATCAGGCCGGGACGTCGTGCCCGAGGTCGAGCAGCTCCTCGTGGAAGCCGCCGAACCCCCGCTCCCGGTCGACGAGATGGATCTCCAGGATCCAGTGGCAGCGCCGCCCCTGCCCGTCGGTGCGCCGCATCGGGCGGGCGCTGCCCGGCGCGATGTACGAGTCGGTCTCGGCGCCGTCCACCTTCTCGTGCGGGAACTCGCCCAGCAGATGGCCCGAGTGCGGCCCGCCGAACCCCCAGCCCGCCGCCTCGGCCAGCCGCACCACCTCGGCGTACAACTCCTCACCGGTGATGTCCGGACGCGCGGCGAAGTGGCGGCGGCCCGCCTCGAAGAGCACCGGCAGATCGTCCCGCAGCCGGTGCTTGACGGGGTCGTCGCCGAGGACGAAGGTCCGGCCGAAATCCGCCTCCCACTCCTCGAAGAGCGGGCCGAAGTCGCAGAAGACGATGTCGTCCTCGGCGATGATCCGGTCCGGCGGGTTCTGCCGGTAGGGCTGGAGGGTGTTGGGTCCGGAACGGACGATCCGCTTGTGCCAGTACCGCCGGACACCGAACATCTCGTGGGCCAGGTCCCGTACCGCGTCGCTCACCTCGCGCTCGCCGCGCCCGGGGGCGACCAGCCCGCGGCTGCCGATCTCCGCGAAGAGCGCGGCCGCCTGTCCCTGGGCCGCCAGCAGCGCCGTCGCGCGCGCGGACTCCTCGGCCGTCCCGCTTCCCCGGTCCTGCGTGCCCGCTTCCTGGGTCATGCCGCACAGGCTAGGAGAGATCGGCACATCCGGCACGGCGGGCTCCGCATCCGGGGGGGCGCAACACGCCAGGCCGGGGCCGCCCCGGACACCCCACGCACCCCGCCCGTCACATTCAGGTAACCCCGGCGAAACCCTTGACGGCTTTCTGATCCGTTCTTAACCTCGCTCGTAGTTCGTACTTTGCAGTAAACGTGCTGCGGCGCTTTCCGCAGATTTTTGGACAGGCACAGACATAGACCACCTGTCGGTGGTTTCGTCATGCCTGTCTTTCTTCTTTCCCCGCCACCGATGGGTCCTTCCTTCAGAGGCGGATTCATGGCACAACGTCCGAGCGTCAACGGCGTCGCCGACGTCGTCGGCCTCATCGATGGCCTGGGAAAGATCACCGGCCGCGCGCAGGTCGTCTGGTTCCTCGTCTTCGGCGGGCTCTTCCTCGACGCGTACTCCAACGCCGCGCTCAGCGCCGGTCTGGGCCCGATGACGACCCAGATGCACCTGTCGAGCACCCAGGTCTCGGTCCTCACCGCCACCGCCCCGGCGCTGGCCATCCTCTTCAACCCCGCCGGCGGCTGGCTCGCCACCCGCTTCGGCCGGGTCCCCCCGCTGCTGCTCGCCAAGGTCTTCGCCATCGCCGGTGCCCTGCTCGCCGCGTTCGCCGGGGACTTCACCGTCGTCTGGCTCGGCCGCGTCCTCGTCGGCGTCGCGTACGGCATCGACTTCGCGGTGGCGATGGCGCTGCTCGCCGAGTACACGCCCGCCAAGCAGGGCGGCCGCCTCAACCTCTGGCAGGCCGTCTGGTACGTCGCCACCACCAGCAACCTCGCTCTCGCGCTGCTCTTCTTCCACCTGGACGCCGGCGCGGACATCTGGCGCTGGTCCGTCGGCTCCGCCGCCGTCGTCGCCGTCGTCCTGCTGATCGGCCAGTGGGCGATGCTGAAGGAGAGCCCGGCCTGGCTGGCGGGCAAGGGACGCCTGGACGACGCCGTCGCCAACCTCGACAAGCTCTACGGCATCAAGGCCGTCGCCGGACGCCCCGACGAAGCCACCCGCGCCGCCACCGAGGCCCCGGCCCCCGGCTTCCGCCAGGCCGGAGTCCTCTTCAAGGGCGCCTATCTGCCGCGCACCGTCCTCTCCTCGGCGATCTCCCTCGGGCAGTCGATGCAGTACTTCGCGGTCGGCTGGTACCTCCCGGTCATCAGCCTGTCGATCTTCGGGGAGAGCTTCGAGAAGGCCACCGTCGGCTCCATGGTCTTCAACGCCTTCGGCATCATCGGCGGACTCCTCTCCGCCTACGCCGGGCGCCGCCTGGGCCTGCGGCTCAGCTCCGCCGCCGGGTTCGCCGGGGTCTTCGTCGCCCTCGTCGTGATGGGCCTGACCTTCGGGAAGGTCCCGCTGGCCGTCGCGTTCCTGCTGCCCGTGGTGTTCATCCTCTGCCATGCGGCGGGCCCCGGCGCCAACGGCAAGTCCATCGCCGCCCTCTCGTACAGCAGCGACGTACGGGCCCTGGGCACCGGCGTGACCGGCATGGTCGGCAGCTTCGGCAGCGTCGTCGGGCTGTACGTCTTCCCGCAGATCAAGGACGCGCTCGGTCTTGCCGGGACCTTCCTGGTGCTCTCCGTCGTGCCGCTGCTCGGCCTGATCACCTGCCTGCTGATCAAGTGGGACCCCACCAAGGCCGGGATCTCGCCCGACGAGGCCGCCGCCCACGACCTGGCCGCCGCACCGGAACCCGCCCCCGCCACCCCCGCGCGCTGACCGGGACCGGGC
>NZ_VKJP01000579.1 GCF_007280575.1 Streptomyces benahoarensis | reverse complement strand
ATGAGCGTCTCGTGGGCTCGGAGATCTGTATAAGAGACAGGCTCGACCCCGCCGCCGTCGACGCCGCACTCACCCGTCTCTGCGGCCCCGTCCTCCTCACCGCCACCGCCGGTACCACCGACTCCGGCGCCCTGGACCCCCTCCCGGCCCTCGCCGACCTCGCCGACCGCCACGGCGCCCGCTTTCACGTCGACGCGGCGTACGGCGGCGCACTCCTCTTCAGCGACGCCCACCGCACCCTCCTCGCGGGCCTGGACCGCGCCCACACCGTCACGCTTGACCTGCACAAACTCGGCTGGCAGCCGGTCGCCGCAGGGCTCCTCGCCGTCCCCGGCACCGCCGACCTCGTCCCCCTCGACCACCGCGCCGACTACCTCAACGCCGACGACGACACCGAAGCGGGCCTGCCCGACCTCCTCGGCCGTTCCCTGCGCACCACCCGCCGCCCGGACATCCTCAAGGCCGCCGTCACCCTCAAGGCCCTCGGCCGCCGCGGCATCGGTGACCTCGTCGACCGCACCCTGGCCGCCGCCGTCACCCTCGCCGACCTCATCGAGGACCACCCCCACCTCGAACTCCACTCCCGTCCCACCCTCACCACCGTCCTCTTCCGTCCGACCGGCGTGGACGACGCCACCGTCGCCGCGATCCGCCGCACCCTCCTCGCCGACGGGCACGCCGTCCTCGGCCGCGCCGCCACCCCCACCGGACTCTGGCTCAAGGCCACCCTCCTCAATCCGCACGCCGACGCCGGTGACCTCGCCCACCTCCTGAAACTCGTGGAAGGCCACATCCCCTGATGACCACCGAGCACCCCACCGGCGCCGCCCTCACCGACCCCCTCGACCTGGCGGGCATCGGCATCGGCCCCTTCAACCTCTCGCTCGCCGCCCTCGCCCAGCCCCTGACCGGACTGCGCACCGCCTTCTACGACCAGCGCCCCGCCTTCCACTGGCACCCCGGCCTCCTCATCGACGGCGCCACCCTCCAGGTCCCGTTCCTCGCCGACCTCGTCACCCTCGCCGACCCCACCAGCCCCTGGTCGTTCCTCAACTACCTCCGCAGCCGCGACCGCCTCTTCCCCTTCTACTTCGCCGAGCGGTTCCACACCCACCGCGCGGAGTACGACGCGTACTGCCGCTGGGTCAGCGAGAACCTCCCCGGACTCCACTTCGGCCACCAGATCGACGCCGTCCGCTGGAACGGCTCCCACGCCGTCTTCGAGATCGACTACACCCACCTCGACGCCGACGGCGAAGCCGAGGCCCTCGGCCGCGGTTACGCCCGCAACCTCGTCCTCGGCGTCGGCACCGCCCCGCACGTCCCGGACGCCCTGCGCCCCCTCGCCGAGGCGCCCACCACGCCCGTCCTCCACTCCGCCGACTATCTCGACCACCGGGAACGGCTGCTCGCCGCCGACCATGTCACCGTCGTCGGCGCGGGCCAGTCCGGCGCGGAGATCTTCCTCGACCTGCTGCGCGCCCGCCCCGAGGGCCGCGAACGCCTCCACTGGCTCGCCCGTACCCCCGCCTTCGCGCCCATGGAGTACAGCAAGCTCGGCCTCGAACACTTCACCCCGGACTACACCCGCTACTTCCACGCCCTGGCCGAACCGGTCCGCGACGCCCTCGTCCCCGGCCAGTGGCAGCTGTACAAGGGCATCGACCACGACACCCTCGCCGCCATCCACGACGAGCTGTACCGCCGCACCCTGCACGGCGGCTGGCCGGACGCCGTCCTCACCCCCGGCGTCCGCGTGGAGGCCGCCGACCGCGCCCCCGGCGGCGGCGTCGAACTCCACCTCGCCCACGCCGAACAGCGCGGCCGCACCCGCCTGACCACCGGTGCCGTCGTTCTCGCCACCGGCTACCGCGAACGCCGCCTCGACACCCTCCTCGCCGCCCTCGACCCGCACCTGTGCCGCGACTCCGCGGGCCGCCCCCGCGTCGATGCCGATCACCGCCTGGTCCTCGACCCCGCCGTCACCGGCTCCGTTCACGTCCAGAACGCCGAACGCCACAGCCACGGCGTCGGCACCCCCGACCTCGGCCTCGCCGCCTGGCGCAGCGCCACCATCCTCAACTCCCTGACCGCCGCCACCCCGTACCCGCTCCCCGGCCGCACCGCCTTCACCACCTTCGGCCTCCCGCACCCCAC
>NZ_VKJP01000578.1 GCF_007280575.1 Streptomyces benahoarensis | reverse complement strand
GCGCCGCCCGGCCCCGCCCCGCCGTTCGTACACCCCGTAAGCCGTCACCGACGCCGCGACCACCGTGGCGCCGAGCAGCCAGCCGCCGACGACGTCCGACAGCCAGTGCACGCCCAGGAACACCCGGGTGAAGCCGACACCGGCCATCGACACCGCCACCACCGCGACGGCCGCCCGCCACAGGGCCGGGCGGGGCGCGTGCCGCCGCAGCAGCCAGAGGAGCAGCCCGGCCGCGACCGTGACCGACAGCGCGTGCCCGGACGGGAACGCCTGGTAGTGCGCGGAGTCGACGGGGTCGGGCCACACCGGACGGTCCCGGTCCACCGCCGCCTTCAGCCCCTGCTGGAGGCCGGTGCCCAGCAGCGACGTGGCGGCCACCCAGACGCCGAGCAGCCACGCACCGCGGCGGACGAGCAGCCCGACCGCCACCGCCAGCACGGCCCGCATCGTCCAGGGGTCCCACACCCAGTCGGTGAGGATCCGGTTGACGTGAGTCCAGCCGGGCGCGCCGACGGCCGCGGTGTGCAGGGTGTCCGCGACGGTCCGGTCGAGTCCGATGAGCGGCGCCCAGCCCGCCGTGACCAGCACGGTCAGGACGACGGCGGGCACGGCGCAACCGGCGAGCACGG
This sequence comes from Streptomyces benahoarensis, assembly GCF_007280575.1. Classification (GTDB taxonomy): domain Bacteria; phylum Actinomycetota; class Actinomycetes; order Streptomycetales; family Streptomycetaceae; genus Streptomyces; species Streptomyces benahoarensis. The sequence goes on along the minus strand of NZ_VKJP01000578.1, from coordinate 1,612 downwards.
CCAGCGGCGCGCGCACGGACGGGTACCGGGAAGAGGCGCCGAGGGGGGGCGGTGTCGGCGTCGCGCGCCGTTCTGACGAGGCCATGCGCCGATCTTCGCGGACGAGGCGCCCCGGCACCATGCCCCACACCCGACGCCCGCACCCGCACCGCTGTTCCCCGGACTCCGCCCGACGCGGATGGCGGGCCACGCCCCGTCACCTCTCCTCCGGGTAAGGCACGGTGGCGCCTGCCGCCCGGTCACGTCAGGGCGCGCAGCCCCGGGACGAACGTGATCAGCAGCGGTACGGCCGGGAGCAGCGCGGCGTACGCGGTGACCCGCAGCCGGCGGGCGGGCGAGAAGCGGACGCCCGGCGCCAGCAGCCGGTCCACCCGCTGCGGCACCTGCCCCAACTGCTCGGGGCACGGCCCGAAGATCCCGCGGTCCTCGTTCATCCCGACCAGCGCCAGTGCGGTCGTCAGCCGCCCGAAGCGGCGCGACGCCACATCGTCCGCGGCCAGTTCGACCAGCCGGTGCACCTGATCCCGGAACGCGGCGAACACCGGGACCTGCGGAAAACCGGCCGCGAGCGCCGAGGCGCAGTGCAGCAGCAGATCGTGCCGGGCCCGGGCGTGGCCCTGCTCGTGGGCGAGCAGCGCATCGAGCTGATGATCCTTCAGCCTCCGCAACGCGGCCGTGGTGACGACGAGTTGGGGCGCGCTGCGCTGTAGCCACCACGCCTCGGGGCGGTCGCTCTCCAGGACGACGAGGCGGTCGCCGGAGCGTTCCTCACCCGGCAGCAGCGGCACCCGGCGCAGCAGATCCGCACGGCGCTGCCGACGGCGGGCCCGTGCGGCGCGCACCTCACGGGTCAGCGCCACCGCCGTCCACACCGCGCCCCCGGCCAGCAGCACCGCCAGCGAACCGGCCCACGGCCCGTAGGTGTTGAGCGCGTACGCCTCGACGACGACCCGCGGCGCGAAGCCGAACACCGGGCCCCGGACGGCTTCCCAGGCGGCGGCCGCGCTCAGCGCCATCGCCAGCCCGCAGCAGAGCAACACACCGGCGACCACGCACTGCCAGACCCACAGGGCGAGCACCGGTTCCCGGTCGGGCCAGTCCGAACGGGCCATCAGCCGCGGCGCCGTGGACGCGGCCAGCACGCCGAGGATCATCAGCGTGAGGGGGACCATCATGCCGCCAGCCTATGAGCGCCCCACTTCCGGGAGGTACGGCCGCGTTCCGGAAGTGACGTATGCCACCTCGCCGGAGGCGTGACGCATACCGCCCCCGGACGCCGCCCCGGGCGGCCTTCGCGGGCCGGACCGACATCAGACCGACAGCAGCATCACGAACATCCCGAGGCTCATCGCCAGCCGACAGGCCCCGAACGCCTCGGCGCGCCGGAGGACCGGATCCGCGACGGCGGAACGGGCCGCGGCAGCACCCTCCGGGAGCCGGGCCGTGGCACCCTCCGGCGGACCGGCCGGGGAGCCCTCCGGGAGGCCGACTGCGGCGCCCCCCGGGAGCGGCACGTCGTCGACCGGGCCCGCGCCCGCAACCGCCGGCACCGCGACCGGCTCGCCCGAAGGCATCACCCTCACATCCGCCGACACCGCCCCCCGCTCGCCCC
>NZ_VKJP01000577.1 GCF_007280575.1 Streptomyces benahoarensis | reverse complement strand
GCGGGGCTACACGCGTGCGGCGGCGCGGCGGGCGGGGGCGGCGCCGGACTGGCGGGCGATGGCCTCGCGGTAGCGCTCGGCGGTACCGAGGGCGGCCTGACGCCAGGTGAAACGGGCGAGGACCCGTTCGCGTCCGGCGGCGCCCAGGCGGCGGCGGAGGCCGGCGTCGCCGAGGAGGCGCAGCAGTCCGTCGGCGAGGGCTCCGGCGTCGCCCGGCGGCACGGCGAGGCAGGTCTCGCCGTCGGGCCCGGCGACCTCGGGGATGGCGCCGCCGGTGGTGGCGAGCAGCGGGGTGCCGGTGGCCATCGCCTCGGCGGCGGGCAGCGAGAACCCTTCGTAGAGGGAGGGGACGCAGGCGATCTGGGCGCCGCGCACCAGGTCGACCAGTTCGGCGTCGGTGATGCCCTTGACGAACTCGATGGCGCCGGAGAGGCCGAGGCGTTCGACGGCGGCGGCGACCGGCCCGTCGTCGGCGCGCCTGCCGACCACGACGAGGTGCGCGTCGGGGTGCTCCGTACGGACCTTGCCGAGCGCTTCGACGAGGTGGATCAGGCCCTTGAGGGGGACGTCGGCGCTGGAGGTGGTGACGATGCGGCCGGGCACCTCGGGGACGGACGGGTCCGGGGAGAAGAGGTCCGTGTCGGCGCCGATGGGCACGACATGGATGCGGTCGCCGCGTACGCCGAGGTCGTCGATGATCTCCTGGCGGGAGGAGCCGGAGACGGTCAGGACGGACGGCAGGCGGCGGGCGACGCGCTTCTGCATACGGGTGAAGCCGTACCAGCGGCGGACGGAGAGGCGGCGGCCCACGCCGTCGGCGGCGGCGAGGTCGAGGCGCCGGTCGACGGTGATGGGGTGGTGGACGGTGGTGACCAGCGGGGCGCCGAGCGCGCCGGTGCCGCCGAGCAGGCCGTAGCCGAGGGTCTGGTTGTCGTGGACGATGTCGAACTCGCCGCGGCGGGCGGCGAGATGGCGCCGGGCCCGCAGGGAGAAGGTGAGCGGTTCGGGGAAGCCGCCGGTCCACATGGTGGCGACCTCCAGCGCGTCGACCCAGTCGCGGTACTCGCCGCGCTTCGGCGTGCGGAACGGGTCGGGCTGGCGGTAGAGGTCGAGGCTGGGCAGCTCGGTGAGCGGGACGCCCTCGTCGAGCACCGGGTAGGGCTGGGCGCCGATGACCTCGACGGTGTGCCCGAGGCGGGCCAGTTCGCGGGAGAGGTGCCGTACGTAGACGCCCTGTCCGCCGCAGAACGGGTTCCCCTTGTACGTCAGCATCGCGATGCTCAGAGGGTCGTCGCGGTGCGGCCGGGCGGTGGTGGAGGGAGCGCCGCCGGGGCGGGGCGTCGCTGCCTGGACGGCCTCTGCGGTCACGCGCGGCCCCCTTCCTCACTGGACGTCCGCCGGAGCGTAACCGCTGACGGTAATCTAGAACAAGTTTCAGAACTGAATGGCTACTGATCAGTTCACGAGCTGTTGAATCTACCGGCCGGGCACGGGGCACGAGGAGCCGCATCGGGTGATTCGCGCCACGGCCGGAGCCCCTGCCATGCTGTGCCGATCGCACCACCGGCACAGCACCGCATCGCGGACGAAATGCCATGGAATGGGACATATGACTACGGAATCCAGGGTGGCCAGGCCGGCACTTCCCGCGAGTCCACCCCTGACCGAACGTCAGGAGGCGCGGCGCCGACGCATCCTGCGCACCAGCGCCCGACTGGCCGGCCGCGGCGGCTTCGACGCCGTCCAGATGCGCGAGGTCGCCGAATCCTCCGGCGTCGCCCTCGGCACCCTCTACCGCTACTTCCCGTCCAAGGTGCACCTGCTGGTCGCCACCATGCAGGACCAGCTCCAACACCTGCACACCACACTCCGCAAACGCCCGCCGTCCGACGAGGACCCCGGCGCCCGCGTCGCACAAACCCTCATGCGGGCCTTCCGCGCCCTCCAACGCGAACCCCACCTGGCCGACGCCATGGTGCGCGCCCTCACCTTCGCCGACCGCTCCGTCAGCCCCGAGGTCGACACCGTCTCCCGCCTCACCACCACGATCATCCTCGACGCCATGAACCTCGACGGCCCACCCACCCCCGAGCAACTCTCCGCCGTCCGCGTCATCGAACACACCTGGCACTCCGCGCTGATCACGTGGCTGTCGGGGCGTGCGTCCATCGCTCAGGTGAAGATCGATATCGAGATGGCGTGCCGGTTGATCGGGGTTACGGGCGGTGGGGGTGAGAGGGGTAGCTCCGGTGAGTGGGGT
>NZ_VKJP01000576.1 GCF_007280575.1 Streptomyces benahoarensis | reverse complement strand
CCCCGAAGCCCCGCCCCGTACGGCCCGTACGGCGCTTCCGCGGCCGCGCGGGCAACGAATCCCCGCAGGGCGCCGCGGAGTTGCCCCGCGCCGCAGACGGCGGCGTACGGCCGCGAGGCCGGCCGGGAGGGCAGGGAGCCGGACGTACGCCACGGGTCCGGGCGAACGGGACCCCAGAAAGATGGCAGAGCGTCAGCTACCGCTCATGCCGCAGGTTTCCATGGCGTACCGCTGTGCCATCCGGGTGATTTCCGTGGCGGGTCGCCGGGGCCGGGCCGCCTGGGGCCGTGGGGGCCGCCGCGCCGTCCTCGTGACAGCTCTCCCCGGGGCCGTGGGGGCGCGCGCACCGCACGCGCGCGCCCTTCAGAGGCCGCGGGCGCCCCGCCTCAGTAGGCGAGGCGGCTGCCGTCCGGGGTGCGGTTGCTCGCGGGTGACCAGGGCGTCGACGACGGTGGCCACGTCGGGGAGCCAGGGGGCCGCGGAGGTGGCGGCAGGGGCGCGCTCCCAGCGGACCGCACCGGCGCCGGTCTGCGAGGGCGGCAGCACCAGATAGCCGCCGTCGCCGTGGAACCGCAGCGAGCTGGGCACCTCGTCCCGCGAGTGCAGCAGCTCGCCCAACTCCGCGAGGTCGTACGGCTCGACGAGCAGCGAGACGCGGGTGGGGGTGGCGACGACCGGGCCGAGGCGGACGCCGAAGTGGTCCAGGGCGGCCAGCGCCCGCGCACCGGCGGTGGCCGGGAGGCTCACCGCGCACGGCGCGCGGCCGCCGGTGGCGAGGACGACCGGGGCGTCGGGCCGGTTCGTCCACCACCAGCGGACCATCCGGGCGTCGGTGGTCGCCGCGAGCAGTCCGGGCTCGAAGGGGTGCGCGCCCGGTACGACGCACCCGGCGTCGGGACAGCTGCACCGTGGAGCCGCGCGTTCACCACGTCCGGACCGGGTGCCGGGCGGCCGGGCTCCGGAGCGGAGCCGTACGCCGGGCACCACCGGCCACTGCCATTCGGTGGCGCAGTGGAGCGCCGCGCCGACCAGGGCCGACTTCCCGGTGCGCCGGAACAGGTACTTGCGTCGCCTTCCGAGGATCTCGCGCATGAGCGCTCGTTCCTTTCGTTAACGCCGAGGGTTGCGTCCATCGCACTACATGCCGGTTCGTCCCGCTGCGCGGCGCGTGGTCGTCCCGGTCGCCCGGCCCGGGGCCGGCCACGCCACGTGGAGCTTTGGTCACCGCGTTGTCGAAGGGGCAGCGCATCACGCCGTACGCCGAGCGTGGAACGTGGCGGGAGGTGGCGCGCCGGGGGCGCTTGCGGTGCGGTGGTGCGATCCCGCCACTTGTGGGTGCGTCGCGGTCGTCGTCCGTAATGACGCCCGTGCCTGCCGGTGGGTTCCGGTGCGGCCCCAACTGGCCCCGCATCTCTCGGAGTACGTACCCGCCATCGTGCATATGACGCGCTGCCGATCGCGGCCAGTCGACCCCAAATCACCTTATGCGGGGCCGTTTTCAGGCCACACAAAGGGTCCGATCGGGGGCCACAAACCCTCGCGGAACAGTGCTGGACATCACATCTCCGGTCCGTGTAGATGTGGAGTCGTGGAGAGCTGAGCGGCACGATATGGGGGTTTGCGATGCTATTCCTGGCAGCGAATGGGCGGCAGGGCCGCGCAACATCGCTCAACAAAAGGCGGCATTCCCCGCCCCGATCGGCGCTGAGCTGGGGAAACGGCCGGGTCGTCGGACGCCGCCGCTCGTGAGCGCCTCCCACGTCCCAAAAGTGGCCGGAATCGATCCTTCTTCTTCCGGACACGCGCACACTGCCGCCGTCCCTGCGGCGCCTCCGGCCGTGGAGCACTCCCCCGCCGCCGACACGGCCCCCGGACCGGACGCCCCCGAAGCTCCCGGCGTCGCCCGCCCGGCCGTCCCCGCCGAGGCCACTCCGCTCGACCGGATCGCCGTCGTCCAGGACCGGCTGGCGGGCTGGATCTCCGGACTGACGACCCTCCACGACCTCGCCGAACGGCTCGCACGCACCCGGACTCTGGACGCGGCGCTCCATGAGGTGCTGCGGGCCGGTGCCGCCCTCGTCGGCGCCCCTCGGGGCCTGCTCGTCCTCGAACCGGCCGACGGGCTCGGGCCCGTCACCACCGTCGGCCTCGGCCTCGACCACGCCGAGCTGGGCCAGCTCGAAACCGTCCCGCGCACCGCTCTGGCATACGGCCGCCTCCTCGACGGCCTGCCGGAGCCGGAGCCCGCCACCGGGCCGGGCACCGCGCCTGCCGCCCTGCC
>NZ_VKJP01000575.1 GCF_007280575.1 Streptomyces benahoarensis | reverse complement strand
ATGAGCGTCTCGTGGGCTCGGAGATGCGTATAAGAGACAGCCGCACGGCCGGGCACGGCGGCGCGCCCCGCCGTGCGCACTCCCCGGGAGCCGCCCCGTTCACTCCCCGGTGTCCGCACCCCCACGGGCGATCAGCCACGTGAAACGGGCGTACGGGCTCCGCCGGGTGACCATCAGGCGGCCGCCCTCCGCCTCGACCAGGGAGTGGGCGAGGGCGAGGCCGATGCCGTGGCCGGTGCCCGAGTCGTTCTCCTGGCGCCGGGCGAACATGTCCAGCCCCTCGGGCAGGCCGGGGCCCTCGTCCGCCACGTCCACCGCGACGACCCCGGAGGCGTCCCGCGCGGTCACTGTCACCGCGCCCCTACCGTGCGCCACCGCGTTGGCCAGCAGGACGTCGAGCACCTGCCGCCCGGCGCGCGCCGAACCGACCGCCTCCGGCAGATCTTCCTCGGCCGTCACCCGCAGCGGGCGGTCCGTGGCCGTCAGCTCGTCCCGCCAGCGCCGCTCCGCGTCGGCCAGCAGCGCACCCACGTCGAGCGACGCCCGCTCGGGCACGTCCCGCGCCAGGTCCAGCAGCGCGCCGAGCGTCGCCTCCATATCGCTCAGCGCGGCCAGCGCGGCGTCCGTCGCCGCCCGCGCCACCGCGGGCGGCGCATCGGCCGGTACGGACTCCAGCTCCAGCTGGACCCGGGTCAGCGCGGTCCGCAGCTGGTGGGAGGCGTCGGCGCTGAACGACCGCTCCCGGCGCAGCAGCTCCGCCACGCGCTGCGCGGCGCGGTTGAGCGCCCGGGCCACATCGTCCGCCTCGGGCAGCCCGGTGACGGTGGCGCGCGCGGTCAGATCGCCGTCCTCCAGGCGCCCGGCCGTCGTCGCCAGCTCCTCCAGCGGCCGGGCCAGGCTGCGGCTGGAGCGGAACGACAGCGCGACGGCGACGCCGACCGCCACCGCCGCGAGCGCCAGCATCCCGGCCCAGGTCACGGCCGCCCGGCGCAGCGGACCGTCGGCCGGGGAGCTGACCCGCACCACGGCCCGTACCCGCTCCGAGGTGCCCACGGGGACCGCGGCGACCAGCCGGCTCCCGACGCGGTGCGAGGAGACCGAGCCCTCCAGGGCCTTGTGCACCGGCAGATCGCCGTTGGGCGGCCCGGCGGTACGCAGCGGGCCGGACGCCCGGACGAGATGGGCGTCGGAGTCGTAGACACCGACGTGCGTACCGGGCCGCAGCGGCGGCAGCTCCAGCGGGTCCCAGTGTCCCCGTACATCGGCCGGGACGTTCACCGCCACCCGGGCGGCCACCTGCTGCAGGTGCTGCACCTCGTCCTGCTGGTACAGCCGCAGGATCGCCACCCCCAGCGGCACCGAGAACAGCAGGATCGCGCAGACCACCGCGATGACACTCGCCTGGAGGATGCGGCGGCGCACGGTCAGCCCGTCGGCGGTTCGAGGCGGTAGCCGTAGTGCCGCAGCGTCGTGATCCGGATCATCCCGCCGAGCTTGCGGCGGAGCGCGGCGACATGGACGTCGAGCGTCTTGGTGGGGCCGAACCAGTTCTCGTCCCACACGTCGCTCATCAGCTCCTCCCGGCTCACGGCCTGCCCGCTGGACGCGACGAGCCGGACCAGCAGGTCGAACTCCTTGGGCCGCAGCTCCGTCTCGCCCTCCGGGGTGAGACATCGCCGGGCCGCCCGGTCGATCTCCAGCTTCCCGTGGCGCAGCGGCCGGGCCGCCCCGGCCGAGCCGTCGGGCCCGGCGCGTCGCAGATGCGCGGCGAGCCGCGCCTGCAACTCGGCCAGGCGGAACGGTTTGGTGAGGTAGTCGTCCGCGCCCGACTCCAGCGCCTGGATGACGTCCATCTCGCCGGTACGGGCGCTCAGCACCACGAGGACCGCGCCCGGCAGGCGCTCGCGCAGCTCCCGGCAGAGCTCGAAACCGTCGGCGTCCGGCAGTCCCAGGTCCAGCAGCACCAGATCGGCCGGTCCACGGGCCGCCCGGGCCCGCGCGGAGGCCGCGTCGGGACACCAGGTGCTGTCGTGCCCCAGACCCCGCAGTGTCCTGGCGAGGCGGTCACCGATGGTCTCGTCGTCCTCCACAAGCACGATGCGTGCCACAGGTTCATGGTACTGACGCGCCTTGGCCCCGCATCCGCGAAGGGGGGCGGGGCGCGGCATATGGGTGGCGCACCCCGGCCGGGTCGGGGAGGTCAGCTTTCAGGGAGGGTGCCTGAATCGGGCGGGCGTATCG
>NZ_VKJP01000574.1 GCF_007280575.1 Streptomyces benahoarensis | reverse complement strand
GCCGGGCCCCGGCGGGGCGGCGGGCGGCCGTCAGGGAAGCCGCCCGCCGTGCGGCGTGGTCAGCCGCCGAACCAGCGGACCGGCTCAGGCCGGAGGTTCTCGTAGATGTGCTTGGACTCGCGGTACTCGTCGAGACCGGAGGGGCCCAGCTCACGGCCGATGCCGGACTTGCCGAAACCGCCCCACTCCGCCTGCGGGAGGTAGGGGTGGTAGTCGTTGATCCACACGGTGCCGTGGCGCAGCCGGGCGGCGACGCGGCGGGCGCGGGCCGAGTTGCCGGAGAAGACCGCACCGGCCAGGCCGTACTCGGTGTCGTTGGCGAGCGCGACGGCCTCGTCCTCGGTGGTGAAGGTCTCGACGCTGAGGATCGGCCCGAAGGTCTCCTCACGGACCACCTTCATCTCCCGGTGGCAGCCGTCGAGGACGGTCGGGGAGTAGAAGTAGCCGGTGGCCGGGCGGATGTCGCTGGGCTCGGGGCGGGAGCCGCCGCTGCGCAGCTGCGCGCCCTCGGCGAGCGCGGAGGCGACGTACGCCTCGACCTTGTCGAGCTGCTGCTGGGAGACGAGCGGGCCGCACTCCACACCGTCCTCGGTGCCGCGACCGAGCTTGATCTTCTCGGCGCGGCGGGACAGCTCGGCGACGAAACGGTCCTTGACCGACTCCTCGATGATCAGGCGGGCACCGGCCGAGCAGACCTGGCCGCTGTGGATGAACGCGGCGTTCAGCGCCTGGTCGACGGCGGTGTCGAAGCCCCCCTCGGTGGTGCAGGCGTCGGCGAAGACCACGTTGGGGTTCTTGCCGCCCAGCTCCAGGGCGATCTTCTTGGCGCCGGCGACCGCGGCGGCGCCCGCCTTGGTGCCGCTGACCAGGCCGCCGGTGAAGGAGAAGAGGTCGACGTCGGGGTGGTCGGCGAGGCGCTGGCCGACCGGCACCCCGGCGCCGGTGACGATGTTGGCGACCCCGTTCGGCAGACCGGCCTCGGCCAGCAGCTTCACCAGGTACACGGTCGACAGCGGGGTGACCTCGCTGGGCTTGATGACGAAGGTGTTGCCCGCGGCGAGCGCCGGGGCGATCTTCCAGCTGGCCTGGAGCAGCGGGTAGTTCCACGGCGTGATGAGCGCGCAGACGCCGACCGGTTCGTGGACGACGACGCTGTGCACGTCCGCGGAACCGGCGTCGACGACCCGGCCGCCGCTCTCGTTCATGACGGTGTCGGCGAAGTAGCGGAAGGCGTTGGTGACGTCGTCGACGTCGACCCGGCCCTCCTCCAGGGTCTTGCCGGTGTCGCGGCTCTCGATGAGCGCGATCTCCTCGCGGTCGCGCTGGAGCAGGTCGGCGACGCGGCGCAGCAGCGCGGCGCGCTCGGCGACCGGCGTGCCGGACCAGATGCCCTCGTCGAAGGCGCGGCGGGCCGCGGCCACCGCCGCGTCGGCGTCCTCCGCACCGCCCTCGGCCACCCGCTGGATCACCGTGGCGTCGGCGGGATCGAGGACCTCCCGCGTGGCGCCGGATGCGGCGGCGCGCCACACCCCGTCTACGTGAATGGTCTCGCTTGCCGACACGCTGTCTGCCTTCCGTCACCGATTTTCTTCCACTGGTTCCCACCAGCAACGGGGACCCCTCCCCGAAACCTCTACAGCTATGCCCAACCCTTCGGGGAAAGTGGCCCGAGTCACTCAATGTGCGACTGAATGTCCTCATACGTACCCTGAATAGCCGTACGCCCATCTCGGTGCGGAGGTGCCCACGGATGAGCAGCAGACGGCGAACCACGACCGGTATCACCGCCCTGACCTGCGGCGCGGCCCTCCTCGGTGGTTTCGCGGGGGCCGGGACCGCCCGGGCGGGAGACTCCGGGGGCGAAGGCGACCTGGCGGGGAAGTCCGCCGGACAGGTCTCGGAGCTGGCCCGCAAGGAGCTGCTGGCGGCGACCTCGCTGCGGCTGCGCACCAGCACCAGCGTCGACGCCACCCGCCTCGACATCACGATGAACCGCTCCGGTGACTGCACCGGATCCATCAGCAAGGGCCGCTACGGCAAGGTGGAGCTGATCAAGCACGGCCGCCAGATCTGGCTCAAGCCGGACGATGCGTTCTGGAAGGGCCAGCTCTCCGCGGACGCCGCCGCCTCCGTCATCGCCCGCGTCAAGGGCCGCTACCTGCACGGCACCACCGGCGACCCGCTCCCGGCGAGCATCGCCGCCGCCTGTGACCTGGCCGCCTTCCAGAAGCAGACCGCGGGCTCCGGCAGCCCCGAATCCCTGTCTCTTATACAAATCTCCGAGCCCACGAGA
>NZ_VKJP01000573.1 GCF_007280575.1 Streptomyces benahoarensis | reverse complement strand
ATGAGCGTCTCGTGGGCTCGGAGATGTGTATAAGTGACAGGCGTACCCCTCACCGGCGCAACACCCCCCCTACGGGTTCGAGGCCAGCAGCCCCCGGCCGACGGCCCTTTTCAGGGTGTCCGACGGCGCCACAGCACTGGTGCAAATGCTGTATATCGGGTAATTCTCACAAGTAGCCCATGAGTGCCCATGGGTGCCGTCCCGTTGGCCCCGGTCCGTCGGCACGGTCCATCCGAACGCGGCGAGGTGAGCCCGACATGTCCGCTCCGACCACCCGCAACGTCTCCGAGCGCGAGGCACGGCAGGTCGCCGAGGCGGCCCGGGAACAGGACTGGCGCAAGCCCAGCTTCGCCAAGGAACTGTTCCTGGGACGCTTCCGGCTCGACCTGATCCACCCGCACCCCAGCCCGGCGACGGAGGACGTACGGCGGGGCGAGGCGTTCCTGGCCGCGCTGCGCACGTTCTGCGAAACGCGGATCGACGGCGCCCGGATCGAACGCGAGGGGCGAATCCCCGACGAGACCGTCAACGGTCTCAAGGAGCTCGGCGCGCTCGGCATGAAGATCGATACGAAGTACGGCGGACTCGGCCTCACGCAGGTCTACTACAACAAGGCGCTCGCCCTCGTCGGTTCCGCCAGCCCCGCCGTCGGCGCGCTGCTCTCCGCGCACCAGTCCATCGGCGTCCCGCAGCCCGTGAAGCTCTTCGGCAGCCAGGAACAGAAGGACGCCTTCCTGCCCCGTTGTGCCCGTACCGACATCTCGGCGTTCCTGCTCACCGAGCCGGACGTCGGATCGGACCCGGCGCGGCTGGCGACCACTGCCGTCCCCGACGGCGACGGATACGTCCTCGACGGCGTGAAGCTGTGGACCACCAACGGCGTCATCGCCGACCTGCTGGTGGTGATGGCGCGGGTCCCCGCCGTGGCGGGCCACCGGGGCGGCATCACCGCCTTCGTCGTCGAGACCGCGACGCCCGGCATCACCGTCGAGCACCGCAACGCGTTCATGGGCCTGCGCGGACTGGAGAACGGCGTCACCCGCTTCCACCAGGTGCGGGTGCCCGCCGCGCACCGTATCGGCCCCGAGGGCGCCGGTCTGAAGATCGCGCTGACCACCCTCAACACGGGACGGCTGTCGCTGCCCGCGATGTGTGTGGGCTCCGGCAAGTGGGCCCTGAAGATCGCCCGGGAGTGGTCGGCCGTCCGTGAACAGTGGGGCAGGCCGATCGCCGCGCATGAGGCCGTCGGCGCCAAGATCTCCTTCATCGCCGCGACCACTTTCGCCCTGGAGGCGGTCGTCGACCTCTCCTCCCAGATGGCCGACGAGAACCGCAACGACATCCGGATCGAGGCCGCCCTCGCCAAGCTCTACGGGTCCGAGATGGGGTGGCGGATCGCCGACGAACTGGTCCAGATCCGCGGCGGCCGCGGCTTCGAGACCGCCGACTCGCTCGCCGCGCGGGGCGAACGCGCGGTGCCCGCCGAGCAGTTGCTGCGCGACATGCGTATCAACCGCATCTTCGAGGGATCGACGGAGATCATGCATCTGCTGATCGCCCGCGAGGCGGTCGATGCCCATCTGTCCGTCGCGGGCGACCTCATCGACCCGGAGAAGAGCCTCGGCGACAAGGGCAGGGCCGCCGCTGACGCCGGTCGCTTCTACGCCCGCTGGCTGCCCCAGCTCGTCGCCGGGTCCGGCCAACTGCCGCATGCTTACCAGGAGTTCGGTCCGCTGGCGGGGCATCTGCGGTACGTCGAACGGTCCTGCCGCAAGCTGGCCCGCGCCACCTTCTACGCGATGTCGCGCTGGCAGGGGCGGATGGAGACCAAGCAGGGCTTCCTCGGGCGGGTCGTCGACATCGGCGCCGAGCTGTTCGCGATGAGCGCCGCTTGCGTACGGGCCGAGCATCTGCGGCTGACCGGCGACCACGGGCGGGCGGCGTACCAGTTGGCCGACGCGTTCTGCCGGCAGTCCCGCATCCGCGCCGACGAGCTCTTCGCCCGGCTGTGGACCAATACCGACAGCCTCGACCGCAAGGTCGTCTCCGGCGTCCTCGACGGCGCGTACCGCTGGCTGGAGGAGGGCGTCGTCGACGCCAGCGGCGAGGCCCCCTGGATCGCCGACGCCACCCCCGGCCCCAGCGTCCACGACAACGTCCACCGCCCCATCCGTCGCCCCGGCTCCGAGGCACCGTAGGCCCGGGCGACGTGCCGTGGGGGAGCGGCGGGGAGCTGCCCGCTCCCGTGGGAGGCGCCCGCCCCTGTCTCTTCTATACCTCTTCTACCCC
>NZ_VKJP01000572.1 GCF_007280575.1 Streptomyces benahoarensis | reverse complement strand
CCGCCCCTGACCGGCGCCGCGCAGGTGCACCACGTCCTGCGCCGCTGGCTGCGCGAGGCGGCGGAAAACCACCCTGCCGCCGCCCCGGCCGCCACCTCGGCCCACGGGGGCGTCCGGGTCGCCGACGAGGCGTGAGCGCACCCCGCACCGGCGCCCCCGCACGCCCCGGACCAGCGCGTACGCCCCGTCGGAGGGCCGCAGCGGTTTTCCGTCCGCCGCCCGCCAGGCCGTAGATCCTCCGTCCCGGCGAATGGTTGACGGGAGCATTCGCGGCGATTTTGCGCCCCGCCCCGAACCGGTAACGATGTGCATCAGTCCGGCACACCGGACACCCGGTACGACGAGAGACACCCACTCCATGCACCCCAGCCCCGACGAGCGGCACCCCGGGACGGGTGCGGCCACCGACGCACCCGAGCCGACCCGCCGCTTCGGTCTCGCCACCGCCACCTGCCTGGTGATGGGCAACATCATCGGCGGCGGCATCTTCCTGCTCCCCGCGTCGGTCGCCCCGTTCGGCACGGTCAGCCTCGTCGCCTTCGGTGTCCTCACCCTCGGCGCCGTGGCCCTCGCCCTGGTCTTCGGCAAGCTGGCCCGCCGCCACCCGGACACCGGCGGGCCCTACGTCTACGCCCGGGAGGCGTTCGGCGACTTCGCCGGGTTCCTGTCGGCCTGGTCGTACTGGACCCTCACCTGGGTCAGCAACGCGGCCCTCGCGGTCGCCGCCGTCGGGTACGTCCACGTCCTGCTGCCGGGCCACGCGGGGCGCGGCACCGACCTCGTCGTCGCGCTGGCCGCGCTGTGGCTCCCGGCGCTCTCCAACCTCGCCGGGACCCGCTACGTCGGCGCCGTGCAGATGGTCTCCACGGTCTTGAAGTTCGTCCCGCTGCTGTTCATCGCCGTCGTCGGCCTGTTCTTCTTCGACCCGGCCAACCTCGGCTCGTTCACCGAGGGCGGCACCGGCACCCTCGGCGGACTGTCGGCCGCCGCCGCGATCCTGCTCTACAGCTACGTCGGTGTGGAGTCCGCGGCGATGAGCGCGGGCGAGGTCCGCGACCCGGGGCGCAACGTCGGCCGCGCCACGGTCCTCGGCACCCTCGGCGCCGCCCTGGTCTACCTCCTGGGCACCGTCGCCGTCTTCGGCACCGTCTCCCACGACAAGCTGATCCACTCCAAGGCGCCGCTCTCGGACGCGGTCAACGCGATGTTCGGCGGCCACTGGGGCGGCACCCTCATCGCCGCCGCCGCCGTCATCTCGATCGTCGGCGCCCTCAACGGCTGGACGCTGATGAGCGCGCAGTCCCCGTACGCCGCCGCGCAGGACGGCCTCTTCCCCGCCGCCTTCCTCACCAAGCGGCGCGGTGTGCCGACCTTCGGTGTGATCGCCGCCGCGGTGCTGGCCAGCGGCCTGACGGTGATCAACTACCTGCTGGGCTCGGGCGGCGTCTTCGAGATCCTGGTGCTCATCACCACCTTCTCGGCCACCGTCCCGTACCTCCTCGCGGCCGGGGCGCAGATCTACTTCCTGCTCACCGGGGAGCGCGACCGGGTCCGCCCGGGCCGCTTCGTCCGCGACCTGACCCTGGCGCTCGCCGCGTTCGGCTTCACCTTCTGGCTCGTCGCCGGGGCCGGGTACGCCGCGATCTACCAGGGCGTGCTGTTCCTCTTCGCCGGGATCCTCGTCTACGCCTGGATGGCGGCGCGCCGCACGGGACGCGGGCCGCGCGCCGCGGGCGCCGAACCGGCCCACCTCGGGGACGCTCCCACGTCGTAACCGGGCGGCCCGGCCCCGCCGCCGGGCGCCCGCCCGGGCCCGCATGCCACGCTGGAAGCCGGTACGGGCCCGACTCCCGTACCGGCCCGCCCGGTGCGGAGCGGCCGCGCCGGGACACGACGAGAGGGAGGCGACCGGGATGCCCCAGCCGGAACCGCTCAGTGACCAGGACATCGCCGCACGGCTCGGGGACCTGCCGGGCTGGTCGGTCTCCGAGGGCCTGCTGCGCCGCGGCTACCACTTCGCGGGCCACTTCCCGGCCGCCGCGATGGTCCTCCACATCGCGCAGATCCAGGAGGAACTGGGCCACCACGCCGAGCTGACCCTCGGCTACAACCGGCTCGCCGTCGCGGTGAACACCCACAGCGTGGGCGGCCGGATCACGGCCCTCGACTTCGGTCTGGCCCACCGGATCGAGGCCATCGCCTCGGGCCACGGGGCCGACTGAGCCGGTACGCGGGGCGGGGGCCGGGCCGGGCGGTGTGCCGTCGGCCCGGCCGTGACGCGTCAGCCCGAGGAGCGGGTGAAACCGGGGCCGGGGCGCGGGACCTTGCCGGTGGGC
>NZ_VKJP01000571.1 GCF_007280575.1 Streptomyces benahoarensis | reverse complement strand
GGTTCATGAGCGTCTCGTGGGCTCGGAGATGGGTATAAGAGACAGCTCCTGGGTGGTGCTGTGCAAATTGGCAGGAAACCATCGTAAGCGGCTGCTTACGGCGCCTGGTCCGGCGGGGACGTCCGCCCCCCGGAGGCAGATAGCCGCGCGCGCCACGGTGCCCGGGAACACTGGGCTGGAGCGCCTTGCCGGTCCGCGGCGCCGAGACGTGGCCTCGGCTCGTACGACCGTTCCCGTTCCCGCCTCTCTGCACCAAGGGGGTGGCGAGATCTGGCCTCTCCCGGAAGGCTCGGGCCGGGGCCCTGGACGAGGCGGGCCCGGAGCCGGGCGCCGTCCGCCGCATCCGTGCCGTGCGCGGTCCCGTGCCGTACGCACGCCGGGCGGGCCGCTCGCCGCGTCGGTCGGCACGACCGTTCCTCACCTCAATCCGCCCGCCCCGTAGCCGCCACCGTGACGCCCAAACCGATCACCGCCAGGCCGCCCGCGCCGCCGACCAGTGACAGGCGGCGGTCCGAACGGGTGAGCCAGGTGCGGGCCGCGGAGGCGCACAGACCCCCCAGGGTGTCCGTGACCAGCGCGATGGTGACCGGGATGAGGCCCAGCACCATCATCTGGACGGGGGCGTGCGCCGCCGCGTGGTGGACGAACTGCGGGAGCACGGCGGCGAAGAAGACGATGCCTTTCGGGTTGGTGACGCCGACGAACGCGCCGTCCAGGACCGTGCGCAACTGAGTTGTCGGGCCGAACCTCCCGATCATTGCCCCCGCCGGGACCACCGGGTACCCCCTCGTACGCGTACACCGGGCCCCGTACAGGCGCGGCGCCCCCGGGGAGAACCGGACGCGAGGGGAACGCGTCCCTCCGTGTACCGCCGTGCGGGCCCCGTGCCGGAAGCCCGGACGGCGGCGGTCCGGGGCGGCCGCTCGCCCGGCGGAACCGCTCGCCCACCGGCAGGAGAGGTCACGGTGCACGAACCTGACGCGCCCCCACCCCGTACATCCACCGTCCACGACGGCCCCGGGGAGCTGCGCCGGTTTCCCGACACGCGTCCGGCCGACTGGCTGGTGGAGCGGCTGCACGACAGCCGGTGGACCACGGTCGCCGGGCTGTGCACCCAGGGATATCCCGCGTACGCGGGATATCCTGCACCCCGCGCACGGCCCGGACCACGACGATCCCGACAGGCTGCGGCCGCTCGCCTGGGCGCGGATCGCCGAGGCGAACGGGCATCGGCTGCACCCGGAGGTCTTCTTCGGCGAGATCGTGACGGTCGGCGGCAAGTCCCTGCTCTCCCAGCCCGGGTTGTGGGTGTACGGCCCCGACAACGGCGGGCCGCCGTCCGAGGGCTGTGGGCCTCTGACCGACATCCTCGCCCGGCACACGGGCACCCCGCGGCAGTGCTGGTTCGCGCTATGGGACGGGTACGCGGTGGTGAGCGACCTGGTGCCGGCGGATGAGCCGCGGGTCCATTTGCCGGCGCGCGACAAGCTCTTGTTCCAGGGGCCGTTCGCCACGCTCCGTGACGACGAACCGCCGACGGTGGAACAGTTCGACCACTGGTGACCCGAGGACCGCACCTGGTGCCTGGCCGCGGACGTGGACCTGGAGAGCACCTACATCGGCGGCAGCGAGGAGTGCATCGCGGAGATCGTGGCCGGTCCGGGGCTGGAGGCGTTCCGGGCGCGGCCCGGCCCCAGGGTCTGAGGCGCGGGGGCCACGGGACGGTAGCCAGGGTGCCCCCCATGCCGCTCGTGGAGATCACTCACGCGCCCCGGGTCGCCGAGGCGATGCTGCGTCACCTCGGTTCCGTCCTCCCGCACTTGGTGTCGGAGGCGGTGGAGTGTCCCGAGGAGCCTTACGACGGGACCTGCGGCCCGACGATGTGGAGCTGCGGTTCCGGCCGCTCGGACCGTTCGACCGCAGCGGTCTGGACGTCGTGATCGAGGTGCGGTCGAAGTGGTTCGAGAGCCGGGCCGCCAACCGTCAGGAGCGGGCGGACCAGCTGTACGAGGGCGTCACGGCCGCGACGGGGCTCCGCGAGGTCGGCGTCCATCTCTCGCTCCCGGTCGCGGCGTGGTCCCAGGGGGAATGACGGGTACGCCTGGCGGGTTCAGGGAGGCTTCCTGAAAGCTGACCGTCCTGAATCGGGCCGACGTGCCCGCCCGGTTTCAGGAAGCCTTCCTGAAAACTGGCCATCCCGAGCCAGACCGATGCGCCCGCCCGGTTCAGGAACCCTTCCTGAAAGCCGCGCGCCTCTCGAACCGGCCCGGTACGCCCAGCCGCTTCAGGAACCCTCCCTGAAAGTCGCCCCGCCCGAACCACCC
>NZ_VKJP01000570.1 GCF_007280575.1 Streptomyces benahoarensis | reverse complement strand
GCCGGGCGGTACGTCCCGCGGGCGGGCCGGGTGGCCGGGTGCGCGTCGAGGCGGTGCGGGGCGTCGAGGTCCTGGTGGCCGTGGCCCCGGGGCGCCTCCCGCCCGCCCCTCAGCGCGGCGGCAGCGGGTCGTCCAGGTCCGGGAAGGCGGAGAGGTCGGCGAGGTCCGACAGCTCGGTCAGGCCCGGCAGGCCGGAAAGGGCGGCCGGGGCGGGGAATTCCGCGTAGGCGGCCTCCGGGCCCGGGGCCTGGGCGGGGACAGCGGCGGGCGCCGTGGCCGTCGGCGTCAGCGCGACGCGGTCGGCGAAGGCGTCCCGCAGCGACAGCTCGGCCCAGACCGTGGTCTCGCCCTCGATCACCTCGCGCACGCCCCAGTCGCGGGAGAGCGAACGGATGATGGCCAGGCCCCGGCCGCCGCGGGCGGTGACCGAGGGCGTGGCCGGACGGGGACGGGTCGGCCCGCCGCCGTCGGTGACCGCGACCGTCAGCTGCTCCCGGTCGTCCACCCGCCAGGAGGCGAGCACCGCCTCGGGCGGCGTACCCCCGCGGTCGTCCTCCGGCCCGTACGCGGCGCCCTCCTGGCGCGGCCCGTACGCGCGGCCCTCGTGACACGACCCGTACGCGCTGCCCGGACGCCCGGCGCCGTCACGGACCGCGTCCGGCAGATGCTTCGCGTCCAGCGGGCGGGCGTGCCGGCAGGCGTTGCTCAACAGCTCGGACAGCACCAGCGCGGCATCATCGATGACCGTGTCCGGAATTCCTCTTGCCGACAGCTCGCCGCGCATGCGCCGCCTGGCCATACCCACGCCCGCCGGACCATGGGGTACGGCCATGATCGACGACGTCGGCACCTCCTGTGCCACCATCAACGCCACCCCCGAGACCTCCTTTGCCCCACGCCACGGGATGAATTCCCCAATGGACTGGACCGGAAACCGGCCACATGCCAAGCAGTGACGCATCCGACATGTGGTCCCACAAGGCGCAGGCGCGGGCGCACGCGCGGCGGGGGCGGCTAGCCGAGGCCGAGCTGGGTTCGTACCTGTTTCGGGCGGTTCGTGATGACCGCGTCCACGCCGAGATCACGGCAGAGCGCGACGTCCTCGGGCTCGTTGACGGTCCACACATGGACGGGGTGCCCGGCGCGGTGGGCGCGGTCGACGTACTCCGGGTGGGCGCGCAGGATGCGGATACCGGGACCGGCGATGGTGACACCGGGCGGCAGCCGTCCGTCACGGTAGCGCGGTGTGAGGAACTGCATCAGGTACACCGACGGGATCTCCGGCGCCGCGGCCCGCAGCCGGTACAGCGAACGGGCCGAGAAGCTCATCACCCGGACCGCGGGCGGCTCCGCCACCGGGCGTCCGGGCCGCGCGGTGTGCCCGAAGCGGCCGAGGAGGGTGACCAGTCGCTCCTCCACCTGTCCGGCCCAGCGGGTGGGGTGCTTGGTCTCGACGGCCAGCTCGACGCGCCGGTCCGCGTCCGCGACCAGCTCAAGCAGCCGCTCCAGGGTCAGCACACCCGTCCGCTCCGGGTCCGAGTACCGCCGGTCCGGCGCCTCCGGCTCGTCCGCCCCGGCCTTCCAGGAGCCGAAGTCGAGCGTGGCGAGATCGGCCAGCTCCAGGGCGGAGACGGCGCCGCGCCCGTTGGACGTGCGGTTCACCCGGCGGTCGTGCACGCACACCAGGTGGCCGTCCGCGGTGAGCCGGACATCGCACTCCAGGGCGTCCGCGCCGTCCTCGATGGCCTTCCGGTACGCGGCGAGCGTGTGCTCCGGGGCATCCTCGGACGCGCCCCGGTGGGCGACGACGGAGGGGGCGGGGCGGCCCGGACGGGCGTCCTTGGCGGGGCGTGCATAGGTCACCGCGTTATCGTGCCATCCGCCGTCCCGGGGCCGCCCCGCGCTGACCGGGGGCGGCGACAGGGGATGCGCCGCCGGGGCCCGGCATCAAGGATGAGGGGACGGTCACAGCCTCGCCTTACGGTGCGCTGACGCACGGTGGGAAAGGCTGAGGCCGAGGTTCGCCCGTCCGGCCGGGACTCGCCCGGACCGCCGGGATCCGGAATCCTGGAGCCCGGTTCACGGTCCCACAGGCGCGTCCCCGGCACCGAGGACCGGAACGTCCGGACACCGGAGCCCGGCCCCGTACCGCGGCGGCCCGGACGCCCGGAGCGCCAGAAGGCGCCCCGGCCGACCGGGCCTCCCAGGGGCGGGCCGCGGGCCGGCACAGTCGTGAGCGAGGAGAGAGCTGTGAGCACCGAGAACGAGGGCGCTTCCGTCCCGCCGGAGGCCGAGCCCCAAACGGCGCCCCAGGCGTCGGACGGCGCACCCACGTCCGCCTCCGCCGCCCCGGCTGCCGCCCCGGGCAC